>JAABTF010000097.1 GCA_011389965.1 Halothiobacillus sp. | reverse complement strand
TCATCGACGTGGCCGAAATGGGTGCACAGCGGCGAGCGGTCGCGGGTGCAGACGAAGTGAGCGTTCTCGCCAAAGGCGGCCTCCAGCTCGCGCTGCTGGATGATGTCGCCGCCGGTCTTGTTGGAGTAGATCAGCTTCTGGCCCTCGAGCTCGCCACGGTCGGCCAAGTCGCGGATGATCGCCAGAAACGGCGTGATCCCGGCGCCGGCGGCGATGAACCAGCCCGGTCCTTCGTACTTGAAGCTGTCGAAGGGCTCGGAGACCAGCAGCTTGGTGCCGGGCTGCGCCTGGGACAGGTGATGGGTCACGCCATCGTGGCTGCCGTAGCTCTTGACCATCAGCTCGAGGACGCGGTCGTCGACGCGGTTGGTCACCGTGAAGGGGCGGCCCTGGTCGCGCCATTGCGGCTCGTCGATCGCCAGCTCGAGCGCCTGGCCGGGCGTGAAGGTATAGCCTTCGGGCTTGGTCAGAATGTAGCGCTGGACGTCATGGGTGACGAATTCCCGCAACAGCAGTTCGGTGGAGAACATAGGCCTGAAATTATCCCTTCGATGGAAAATGAGTCGCGATTCTAGCCGATTTGCCGTCCCTTCGCCGCGAGGTGGCCCATCCCGAAGGTTCGCGCGCCTTAAAAAAATTACGGAAATCCGGTACATTGGCCCGCAGTTTCCGTGCCTGCGCCCGTCTTTCAGTTCGGTTCCATTGCCGATCGGGGCGCCCGGCCTGTCCGAATTTCTGATTATCCGAGGACTGCGAGATGAGCGACTACATCATTGCCCCGAGTATCCTGTCTGCCGACTTTGCCCGCTTGGGCGAAGAGGTCGATAACGTCCTGAAGGCCGGCGCCGACTGGGTTCACTTCGACGTGATGGACAACCATTACGTGCCCAACCTGACCATCGGCCCGATGATCTGCGACGCACTGCGCAAGCACGGCGTTACCGCGCCGATCGACGTCCACCTGATGGTCAAGCCGGTCGACCGCATCATCCCGGACTTCGCCAAGGCCGGTGCCACCTCCATCACCTTCCACCCGGAAGCCACCGAGCACGTCGACCGCAGCCTGCAGCTGGTCCGTGACGAGGGCTGCCAGTCCGGCCTGGTGTTCAACCCGGGCACCCCGCTGGACGTGCTGGAATGGGTGATCGACAAGGTCGACATCGTCCTGTTGATGTCCGTCAACCCGGGCTTCGGCGGCCAGAAGTTCATTCCCTCCACCCTGGAGAAGGCCCGCCAGGCGCGCGAGATCATCGACCGTTCCGGTCGTGACATCCGCCTCGAGATCGACGGTGGCGTTTCCAGCGCCAACATCGCCGAGATCGCCGCGGCCGGCGTCGACACCTTTGTCTCCGGATCGGCGCTGTTCGGCAAGGGTCAGGATTCCGACCCCAACCGCTACGACAGCATCATCAAGGAGATGCGCGCCGAGTTGGCCAAGGCCAAGTGATGGCGCGTTTCACTCCCCGCATGGTGCTGTTCGACCTGGACGGCACCCTGGTCGACTCGGTCCCGGACCTGCACGTGGCGGTCAACGCCATGCAGGCCGAGCTGGGCAACCCCGAACGGGCCGAGGCCGACGTGCGCAACTGGGTGGGCAACGGCATCGAACGATTGGTCGAGCGAGCCCTGACCAACGACCTGCACGGCAAGCCCGACCCGGCAGAGGTCGAGCGGGCCCTGCCGGTGTTCAAGCACCACTATGCCGAGAGCAACGGCCAGCACTCCAAGGTCTTCGACGGCGTGGTCGAGGGTCTGGAACTGGTCAAGGCGCTGAGCCTGTCGATGGGCTGCGTGACCAACAAGGCGTCTGCCTTCACCCTGCCGCTGCTCGAGCAGACCGGGCTCAAGGACTACTTCGAGGTGGTCATCAGCGGCGACTCGCTGCCGCTGAAAAAGCCCGACCCGGCCCCGCTGATCTACTCGGCGGGCTGGTTCCACGTGCATCCGAGCGAGGCGCTGATGATCGGCGACTCCATCTCGGACGTGAAGGCCGCGCGCGCCGCGGGCTTCTCGATCGTCTGCATGACCTACGGTTACAACCACGGCGAGGACATCCGCGATTACGATCCGGATGCGGTGATCGACTCGATGACCGAACTCGCCGGCCTGGTGGGTCGATAGGTCATGACCGGCATCGACGGTCGGCGACGGTCATGGCGATGGCGAGGATAGCCGCGCCGCCGACCCGCCGCCCGACCGTCCACCGCCCGGAGACCTGACCCATGCCAGCCAGTTTTCAGCCCTACCAGCCCACCCAGCGCGAGCTCCAGCTTCTCGCGGAGAAGGGCTACAACCGCGTTCCCGTCACCCGCCGCGTACTGGGCGACTACGACACGCCGCTGTCCGTCTACCGCAAGCTGGTGGAAGGGCCGTTCGGCTACCTGTTCGAATCGGTCACCGGCGGCGAGCGCTGGGGGCGCTACTCCATCATCGGCCTGCCGTCTTCCACCGTCCTGACCGTCCACGGCCACCGTGTGGTGGTCAAAAAGGATGGCGAGGTGGTCGAGGACGAGACGGTCGACGACCCGCTCGCCTGGATCGAGACCTTCAAGGCCCGCTACCGCGTCTACGAGCCGGCGGACATGCCGCGCTTTCACGGCGGGCTGGTGGGCTACTTCGGCTTCGAGACCATCGGCTACATCGAGCCGCGCCTGGCCAACTTCGACGCCGACGACCCGCTGGGCGTGCCCGACATCCTGCTGATGGCCAGCGAAGAGGTGGTCGTGGTCGACAACCTCTCCAGCGAGCTGCTGCTGGTGACCCTGGTTGACCCCGAGGCCGACGGTGCCCTGACCGCCGCCCAGGCCCGCCTGGACCAGCTGGCCGCGCGCCTGCGCGAACCGGTGGCCCACTACGGGGGCAGTGCGCCGGGCAAGCCCATCGACGAGGACGACTTCACCGCCACCTTCACCCGCGAAGGCTACGAGAACGCCGTCCACGCCATCCGCGAGTATATCGCCGCGGGCGACGTCATGCAGGTCGTGCCCAGCCAGCGGATGAGCATCGAGTTCGGCGCCGCGCCGATCGACTTCTACCGCGCCCTGCGCAGCATCAACCCCTCGCCGTACATGTACTTCATCGACGCCGGCGAGTTCACCGTGGTCGGCTCCAGTCCCGAGATCCTCACCCGCCTCGAGGACGGCACCGTCACCGTCCGTCCCATCGCCGGCACCCGTCCGCGCGGGGCCACCGAGGCCGAGGACAGGGCCCTGGAGCAGGAC
The DNA here is from genome assembly GCA_011389965.1 of Halothiobacillus sp. Classification (GTDB taxonomy): domain Bacteria; phylum Pseudomonadota; class Gammaproteobacteria; order Halothiobacillales; family Halothiobacillaceae; genus Guyparkeria. The sequence continues at coordinate 552 of JAABTF010000097.1, read as the reverse complement.
CTGCTCAGCGACCCCAAGGAGATCGCCGAGCACGTCATGCTGATCGACCTGGGGCGCAACGACACCGGCCGCGTGGCCCGGGTGGGCAGCGTCAAGCTCGAGGAGCGCATGATCATCGAGCGCTACTCGCACGTCATGCACATCGTCTCCCAGGTCGTCGGCGGACTCGACGACGACCTCAACGCCATGGACGTCCTGCGCGCGACCTTTCCTGCCGGCACCGTCTCGGGTGCACCGAAGATCCGCGCGCTGGAGATCATCCAGGAGCTCGAACCGGTCAAGCGTGGTGTCTATGCCGGGGCGGTGGGTTACTGGGCCTGGAACGGCAACATGGATACGGCGATTGCCATCCGTACCGGGGTGATCAAGGATGGGCAGCTGCATGTTCAGGCGGGTGGCGGGATCGTCGCTGACTCGATTCCGGCGACCGAGTGGGAAGAGACGTTGAACAAGCGTAGGGCTTTGTTTCGGGCGGCGAATATGGCGAGTCGGGGGTTGGACAGCGACCAAGAGTGATCGCTTCATACGCTGAAGGGCTCCTCAAGCAAGAGG
>JAABTF010000041.1 GCA_011389965.1 Halothiobacillus sp. | reverse complement strand
CTGCTTGTTTCGCATCAGGTAGCCACGGGGGAACCCGTGGCGCGTCAGGCGCGTGCGCTGGTAACTGCCTCGCCCCATCGCCTTGATGGTCAGCACGGGCCGGCTCCAGCCGGTAACCGCTTCCACCTCGCCCACACAGGCTGCGTCCAGGGCATGACCTTTCGGGACGCCCAGGCGCTGGCGGTTCCACTTGGTGCGCCCGCCGGTGCCGGTGGCCACCGGCAGGCCGGCGGCCTTCATGGCGTGGAACAGCGCCCAGCGGGTGTTGTTCACTGCCGAGGCGTCCCGAAGGCTTGGGCGCTTGCCGGCATCAACGAGCGCGGCGTTGACCAGACGTGCCGCCTTCAGACGGCTTCGGGCTGAAGCCAGATCCCTGGCCCACTCGCCGGCCGTCCGGTTGGCTTTCTCCTGGTTGCAGTCACGACAAGCGATCACCAGGTTGCCAACGCGATTGCTGCCGCCCCGGCTGCGGGGCTGCACATGCTCGATCTCCAGCACGGGATCGCCGGACTGCCCGTGGCAGTAGGCGCATTGGTGCTGGTGGCGGTGCAGCAGGTATTCGCGCACCTCGGTGCCGAACAGGGTGCCGCGTTGATACGCGACACCGCTGATGTCGGCGTTTTCCATGCGTTGCATGTCAAACCGCACCAGTTCTTGGCTGACCGCCGTGACCGGCGCCCAGCGGCGCAAGCGACGGACCCAGGCCGTGGTGGTATCCACCCGGTGCTGTAGGCTGGGCGCCAGCCAGCCGTCCGGCCGGATACGGTTGTCGAATCGAGGGGCGCGGTGCCGAAGCTGGCTCCGGCGCCGACGCCGAAACGCCCGGCGCTGCGTCAGCCGATCACGGATGACGTGGCCCCGGTGGGCGATCTCGCCCAGCCAGAGGACGTGTTGGGTGCCGTCGGCGCCCTCGCGCACCATGGCCAGGCCAGTGCTCCGGCTGCCCGGGTCGATCTTGACCCGCACCGCCTGGGTGTCGCCACCCACCCGGTCCTTGAGGCGGATGGTGAACGGGTGAACCCGTACCACCACCGCCCGATTCCGCTCGAGCAGCAATCTCGCCCGCTTTTCCGAGCAAGGCATCAACGGCTGCTTTCTCTTGTCCAACACCAGTACGGCCATGCCATACCTCCTTATCAAAATGCCCTTACGGGCCTTGTCACGCGGGGCGTCGCCCCGTCTCCCCTCGGGAATGTCGACAACCGGCTCCTGCCTGTCGGCAGCGGCGGGAACCTTCGGCGCTTTACCTTTCGCCAGCATGATCCCTGCCTTCCAGTGTCCGGGACTGAGGAAGCATCCCGGAGTGGGTCTTAACGACCCGTTGTCGACGTAGCGGGTTGATTACCGCTTTCCCTGGTCAACCTAGCCTGCTCTCACAAGCTCCGTCCTTCAGGGCGGGGTAGTTGACGCGTCCCCCGTGGCGCTGGCGCTCATACACAGACTCATCACCGCCATGCGCACCCCGATGCCGTTAGATACCTGCTCGAGAATTACCGATTGCGGCCCGTCGGCGACGGTCGACTCGATTTCCACGCCGCGGTTGGCCGGACCCGGGTGCATCACGATGGCATCGGGCTTGGCCCAACCGAGCTTCTCCTCGGTCAGTCCGTAGAGGCGATAGAACTCCTCCTCGCTGGGAAGCAGCCCCGACTCCATGCGCTCGCGCTGGAGTCGCAGCATGATGATGACATCCACATCCTTGAGACCTTCGCGCATGTCGTGGAACACGCGCACGCCGAGCTTTTCCACGTCGGTCGGCAGCAGGGTGCGCGGCGCGATCACTCGCAATTCACCCACGTTCAGGGAGTTGAAGACGTGCATCTGCGAGCGGGCGACGCGCGAATGGCGGACGTCGCCCACGATCGCAATCCGCAGCGGGGCGAAATCGCCCTTGTGGCGGCGCACGGTGAAGGCATCCAGCAATGCCTGAGTGGGATGCGAATGCCAGCCGTCGCCGGCGTTCAGCACGGAGACGTGCGGTGCGACGTGGCGGGCGATGAAATGGGCCGCGCCGGACTCCTCGTGCCGGATCACGAACATGTCGGCCTGCATGGCCTCGATGTTGTGCAACGTGTCGAGCAGGCTTTCGCCCTTCTTGGTCGCCGAGGTGGCCAGATTGAGGTTCAGCACGTCGGCGGAGAGGCGCTTGGCGGCCAGTTCGAAGGTCGTGCGTGTGCGGGTGGAAGACTCGAAGAACAGATTGACCACGGTGCGCCCGCGCAGCAGGGGGACTTTCTTGATCTCACGGTCGGTGACCGAGACGAAGCCCTCGGCGGTATCGAGGATGCGGGTAATCCACTGCGGGCCCAGCCCCTCGATCGTCAGCAGGTGACGCAGTCGACCCTTGTCGTCGAACTGGATCGCCCAAGGGTCGGGCGCAAACTTGGGGATCTTGGGGCGAACGAATTCGACGGCCATGTCTTCAGGTCTCCTCGTTGATCACGATCCGCGCGGTCATCGGCTCGGGGCCGTCGACGTGAATCTGCTCGTTGTCGCCCAGTTCCAGCTCCTGGCCCAGCCAGTCGGCACATATCGGCAGTTCGCGACCGTTGCGCTGATACAAGACGGCCAGCGCGATGCGCCGTGGGCGCCCGTAGTCGAACAGCTCGTTCATTGCCGCCCGGACCGTTCGACCCGTGAACAGTACGTCATCAACGAGAATGATATCGCGTCCGTCGACGTCGACCGACAGGTCCGAGGGACTGACTTGGGGATGGAGCCCCAAGGTGCGGAAATCGTCGCGGTAGAAGGTAATGTTCAGGCGCCCCAGCGGCTCCTGGCAATCCAGGGCACGGTGCAGGGCATTGGCTACCCAGACCCCGCCGGTGTGGATGCCCACCACCAGCGGGTCATCCAGGTCTCCCTGGGCGAGCGAGGCCCGGACTTGGTCCACCAGGCGGGCGATCGCGGTATCCACCGGCAGCGGGCGGTCTGTCTGTGTCATGGGCTGGATGTCTCGTCGTCGGGTTGCCGTGGCGGCGGGTAGTTTATCAATCTCGCGGGTTGCGCGCGCGGCGGGCACAACGGATTCGTTCGTGGCGCCCGTCAAGGTCCGGTCAGGTTTTCCATGACCTCCGAGCGGGGCACGGCCTGGATCGTGCGTGGCGCGTCCTGGCGGAAAAAGGTGTCGAGGATCACGGCGGCAGCCATCGAATCGAGTTTGCCCTGATCACGTTCCACGGCACGTCGGCCGAGTCGCTCGGCGGCCTGGGACGAACTGAGTCGCTCGTCCACCACGTATACGGGCAGGCCGGTGCGCTCGTGCAGACGATTGCCGAATCGGCGGATGGCTGCGGCCACCGGATAGCATCGCCCCAGATCGTCGATCGGCCAGCCCAGCACCACCAGATCGGGCTGCCATTCGGCGACCAGCCCCTCGACGGTCGTCCAGTCGATCTGGTCGGCATTGCGGTTGTGCAAGGTGGTGAGCGGGCGGCCGCTCTCCAGCCGGCGATCCCCGACGGCTACGCCGATGCGCCATTCACCGTAATCGAATCCCAGTACCCGGTCGCCAGGTGCGTGGTTGGGTTGGGCCGATGCCATCAGGCGTGTCCGGCCTCACCCGAGAGCAAGTTGATGTCGATGCCCAGTTGATTGGCCGCGCTGGTCCAGCGCTGCTCCACCGGCTGTTCGAACAGCACCTCTTCGGTGGCCTCGACGTTGAGCCAACTGTTTTCTGCCATCTCGCGGTCCATCTGCTCCCGACTCCAGCCGGAGTATCCCAGAGCCACAATTACGCGGCCGGGGCCCGCCCCGTCGGCCAGGGCCTGGAGAATGTCCTTGGAGGTGGTCAGGCCAATGCGGTCGGTCACCTCCAGGGTGGATTCCCAGCCCCCGTGCGGCGCGTGGAGGACGAAACCGCGCTCCAGGTCGATGGGCCCACCCATGAAGACTGGCTTGGCACGGACCGCCGGGTCGGTGCAGGTGATATGCATGTGATCGAAGATGTCACCCAGGTCCAGATCCAACGGGCGATTGATGGTGATGCCCATCACGCCCTCGTCGTTGTCTTCGCAGACGTAGGTGACGCTGTGGCTGAAGTTGGGGTCCTCGAGCGTCGGCATGGCGATCAGCAACTGGTTGGCCAGACTCTGGCCGCCCAACTCGTCGGGGGATTGATCAGTCTGTTCTTGCATGGTCTTCCAAGTATTGGTGCCTACCGCGGCTGGTTCAAGGCGGCCGTTCTCGGCTGCGCGAGGGGGTGGCCCCGTTGTCAGCCCCGGGATCCGCGTCGCCGGTTGGCCGTCTGGCCGGGCTTGGTCCGCGATTTGCGCGTCCGGATGGTCGTCTCGCGCTTGAGCGGATGGCTCATGGATTCGCCGCCACGAGCAACTCGGCCTCGGGGCGCCTGCTTCTTCGCGGTTCCGGACGCCTTGCCGGCCTTGAAGGGCTTGCTGGCACGGCGGGCGGATTCCCGGTCGAGCGTCTTGTGTCGTGTTTCCGGCTTGAGGCCCACCAGTTCGGCCAGGGCCGCCTCGACGTCGGGTGCGAGTTCCTGAATCTTGCCGGGGCGCAATCGTGGCGGCAGGGTCACCCCGGCGTAGCTGATGCGGATCAGCCGCGAGACCTGCCCACCGACGGCCTCGATCATGCGCCGGACCTCACGGTTGCGTCCCTCGTGCAAGGTGACGTGATACCAGTGGTTGGCCCCCTGGCCGCCGGCGTCAGCGAGCCGCTTGAAGCTCGCCGGGCCGTCCTCGAGGGTCACGCCGGCGATCAGCTGCTTTTGCTGCTCGTCGTCCAGTCCGCCCAATACGCGCACGGCATAGGTGCGCTCGATGCCGTAACTCGGATGCATGAGTCGATTGGCCAGCTCGCCGTCGTTGGTCACCAACAGCAGGCCGCTGGTGTTGAAGTCCAGGCGGCCGACGGTGATCCAGCGACCGTCGGCGATTGGCGGGAGGTTCTCGTGCACGGTGGGGCGGCCCTCGGGATCGCGGTTGGCCGTGATCTGACCTTCGGGCTTGTGATAGATCAGCACGCGCCGCACCGAACGCACATCGGGGACCTGGACCCGTTGGTCACCCATCTCGATGGTGTCGCCGGGACCGGCATGGTCGCCCAACGTGGCCACTTGACCGTTGATCTTGATTCGGCCCTGGCTGATCCAGTCCTCGATGCGGCGACGCGAGCCCAGCCCCATGGCGGCCAGTACCTTCTGCAAGCGCTGTTTTTCCATGGGGTATCCTCGTGTTGGCTGGGGGGAAAGCCGAGAACCGACTTGTCCGCGTCCGGAAAAGGGGCGCTATTCTAACAGCCTCGGGCGCATCTGCCGCGGAATGTGCATAGGTGACCGAGTGGACCCTGGGCATCGACGCCCGTAGTCTGGAAACGGTCCGCCGGGACAGGCGCTTCACGCCACCGCGGACGGGCCTGGCAATCAATGCAGTGGATGGATGGCCACCATGCCGGCGAACAGATCAACAACCGGGTCGGATACGGCCCATGGCCCGATGCTGGAACCCTCTCTGGGTCCAGGAGGCGAGTTGCGTCTTCACATTTCCGGATGCTGGGACCTGGCGCACCTGACCCGGGAGCCGGATACCGAATCCCGTTTGCTCACCTGGTTGGCGGCCCACCCCGAGATGGCCGAACGGGGGCAGGCGAAGGTGGAGGGGGCGCCGACGGCGCTGGACAGTGCCGGCGCCCTGTTGATCGCGCGTATTCTCGAGCGGCTCGAGGAGGATAACTGGCAGGTGGATTTGGGCGGCCTGCCGACAGAGCAGCGAAAGTTGGTGAATCTGCTCAAGGAGCATCTGGCACCACGTGAGCGGCCGAAACCGCGCCGAGACGGCTGGCTGGCGATAATCGGCCGGGCGACGGTGGGCAAATTAATCGAGACCAATGCGTTTCTGGCGTTCGTCGGCGAATTGTCCGTGCAAGGCGGACGATTGCTGTTGATGCCCTGGCGTGTCCGGTGGCGCGAGGTGGCCGCGGAGGTCGAAGCCGCGGGCCTGCGGGCGTTGGGGATCGTGGGATTGTTGTCCATCCTGATCGGCATGGTCATGGCCTATCAGGCCGGGGCGACGCTTTCGGATTACGGCGCTAACATTCTTATCGTCAATCTGGTGGCCATCCTGACTCTTCGCGAGATGGGACCGTTGTTGACCGCGATCATCGTCGCTGGCCGCACCGGATCGTCGTATACCGCCCAACTGGGCACCATGCGCATCACCGAAGAGATTGACGCCTTGCGCGCGATCGGCATTTCGCCGTTCGAGATGTTGATCCTGCCGAAGGTGATCGCCCTGATGGTGGTGCTGCCGTTGCTGACTGTGTTTGCCAATATCCTGGGTCTGGCGGGCGGTTCCGTGGTCGCCGCCTATCGGTTTGATGTGAGCTTTGCAGTCTACTTCGATCGCCTGCCCGAGGTCGTCGACCTGACGACGCTGCTGTTGGGCCTGGTCAAAACACCGGTATTCGCCATCGTGATCGCCCTGATCGGCTGCATGCAGGGCATGCGGGTAGCGGGCAGCGCCCTCGCCGTGGGGCGAGCGACCACGGTCAGCGTGGTGCAGGCGACCTTTCTGGTGATCGTGATCGATGCGCTGTTCTCGGTTCTGTTCAACCTGATGGGCTACTGATACGATGGATATCCTCCCCACGGCCGATGAGCACGGCCCGCTGGCCCGGCTGGCGGGCATACGCAACTGCTTTCGGGCGGATTGCGTTCACGAGGATCTGGATCTCGACATACCGGCAGGTCAGATCATCGCTCTGGTCGGTGGCTCGGGTAGTGGCAAGACGGTGCTCCTGCGGACCTTGTCGATGTTGATTGAACCCGACGCCGGACGGGTGGAGCTGTTCGGCGTGGATGCCACGCAGGCCAGCGAGCGCAAGCGGGTCGCGCTACGCCGACGCGTGGGTCTGCTGTTCCAGGGTGGCGCGCTGTTTACCGCGCTGACCGTGCTGGAGAACGTGATGCTGCCGATTCGAGAGCACACGGCCATCCGCGGCAGGTGGCTGACCGAGTTGGCCATGAGCAAGGTCCTGTTGGCCGGCTTGCCGGCGGATAGCGCGGACAAGTATCCCGCCGAGTTGTCCGGCGGCATGGTCAAGCGTGCCGCATTGGCCAGGACGCTGGCGCTGGACCCCGGCCTGTTGATTCTCGACGAACCGACGTCGGGCCTGGACCCGATCGCGGCGGCACGATTCGATGAGCTGATCCGGGAACTGACGGACTCGCTAGGTCTGACGGTTATTCAGGCCACCCATGATCTGGATTCAATCTGGCGGGGATCCGACTTGGTCGCGTTTCTGGCCCGAAAGAGGGTCTTGGCCATGGCGCCGGCCACCGAGTTGGCGCGCAGCGACGAGCCGGAGTTGCAGGCGTATTTCCAGGGCGCACGTTCGTGGGAATATGCGAAACTCCATGGAGTGGCGGATTCATCCAGAGGGTAGGACGACCGGCAACAACATGGAATCGAAAATCAATTACAGCGTCGTCGGTTTGTTCGTCTTGCTGCTGCTCGCAGTGAGTATGCTCATGGCGTGGTGGTTGTACAGCGGCGGCTCGACGCGCCAATACACCTCGTACCTCGTGTATGCGACCGACAGCGTCTCCGGGCTAAATGCCGACAGCCGTGTCTATTTCAATGGCGTGGACGTGGGGTATATCGACAGTATCCAGATCGATCAGTCCAACCCGGACAAGATCCGGATTCGGCTATCGATCGACCAGGCGGTGCCGATACGCGCCAATACCACCGCCCAACTCCAACCTCAGGGAGTGACGGGCCTGAGTGTTCTCAACCTGAAGGGAGGCAAAGGCGGCCAGCCGTTGTCCACGCCGCCCGGCGAGTGCTGCCCGGTGATCGATTATGAGCCGTCGCTGTTCTCCAAGCTGGAAGGGGGCCTGAGCGAGACCATGGTCCGGCTGGTGGCCATCAGTGAACGGTTGGACGGGCTGCTGAATGAGGACAATGTTCAGGCGATCGACCAGACGCTTGCCAACCTCAACGCGATTTCCACGGCGCTTGCCGAGGAACGCGGGCAGATCCGGTCGTTGATTCGCAATGCCGCTCGCACGATGGAAAACACCGCTGACATCAGCGCCGGGGGACACAAGCTGGTGGCACGGGCGGACACCACCCTCCGGTCGCTCGATCAGGCGATATCCCGGGTGTCCTCGACCATGGACAGCTTCGACCAGACAGCAGAGCGGGTAGCGGTTGCGGCCGAATCCACGGTCAGCTTCAGCCGGGCGGGGGAGCGCGCCGCCGGCCAAATTTCCGAGCAGACCTTGCCGGAGATCGGTTTGTTGATCCGCGACGTACGTGCGTTGTCACGTCGTTTGGCTACCTTTACCAATAACCTTGACGAGGATCCGTCGCAGGTGGTCTTCGGCGGATCCAACCGGGCGCCCGGTCCCGGTGAGGGCCTGCCGTAAACAGGTGAGTGAGTTCATGAGCATGTGGTTGCCACTGGCAGGAAAAATGGAGTCCCCGAGCAAGCCGCTCCGGGTTGGTCTGTTCGCTCTGGTGGTTATGTTGCTGGCGGGGTGCTCGGTGCTGCCTCAGCGTGGCGAAGCGCCCAGCCAGTGGCGACTGGTGGCGAACGAGGTGCCCGGTGACTTGCTGGCAGGGGACCGACAGATGATTATCGGTCTGGTCGAGACCCGGGCGGCCAGCAGTATCTCGCGGCGAGACATGGTCTATAGCACCGGGCCCCAATCGGTTGCCTATTATCGTGACAATCGTTGGGCCGCTCCTCCGGCGGTGATGTTCAACGAGATACTCGACGAGACTCTTTCCGCCCAGCCATGGGTGGCCAGTGTGGTACGCGGCGATGCCCGGGTGCCGGCACAGCTGAGTCTCTATTGTGAAATCAACCGACTCGAGCACCTCGTCGGGCGGAATGGAGGCGAAGTCCGGCTCAAGGTGTCCTGCAGTTGGTACCGGGCGGCCGATCGAAAATTGCTCGATGCCCGCGTATTCGATCGCACGAAAACAATCCTCACCAACGATGCCGAACATTATGCCGGCGCGGCGCAAACGTTGATCGATGGGCTAATGAGCGAACTGATCGCCAGCGGCCGCCGCCTGGCCATGGCGTTGCCCTCACCGCAGGATGCGCCGAGCGACTGATCCGGACATTTAGCTCGGCCGATACCAACTGTCGGGAATCGGCAGATGTCCGGTTTTCACCCAGATGGTGCAACCGGTCTCGGAGTAGGGCGCATGGCGGCTCCAGTGTGGGCTTCGTAGCCAGGTGCCCGCCGGGTATTGGCCGAACTCATCGGCGAAGGTCCCCTCAAGAACGAAAATTTCCTCGCCGCCGAAGTGATGGTGAGCCTGGAATCGTGTTCCGGGTGCCCAGCGCACCAGCGCGGTGTGCTCACCACCGACATCGGCCAAGGGCATGACCTCCAGTCCTTCCACCAGGCCCGCCAGCCAGGGCTCTCGGTGGGTGTCGACTACCACTGGCTCCTGGTCGTCTGCTGACATGTGGTGCAGCTTGACCAGGATGGTGCAGCCATCCGGGGCACTGGGCCGGTGGCGGGAGCCCGGCGGGTTTCGCACGTAACTCCCGGCGGGGAAACAGCCGGACTCGTCGCAGAAACGGCCTTCGAGGACGAGGAACTCTTCGCCGCCATGGTGCACGTGCTCCGGGAAGGAGGCCCCTGGAGCAAAACGGACCAGGCTGGTGGCCCGCGTGCCATCACCGCCCTCGCGCTCGATCAACTTGCGTTCGACGGTCGGCTCCGGGGACTGCACCCAGGGCAGGGCATTGGTGTCGACTACCGCCCGCTGCTGCAGGTCGGCGTGCAGTGGTGTGAGTGGATGTTCGGCCATGCGTGATGATTCCCCCAGATATGTCGGATAGATCTGTCCGGCCCCCAATGCGGCCCCGCCGAAGTCTAGACCATAAAAAACCGCGACCGTCGGGCGAGCCGATGATCGCGGTTTTGCTGGTTAGGGCCGGGCGATTTACGGCCCGGCGGGGAAGGCAGCTATCAGGCCGCCTTGGCCGCTTTCTTCTCCGCCTTGATCTGCTGATCGAGCTGCCAGAAGTAGTACATGATCGGGATCACCAGCAGTGTCAGCATGGTCGAGGCAAACGTGCCGAAGATCAACGACACGGCCAGCCCGCCAAAGACGGGGTCGGTGAGCATGATGGCTGAGCCGAACATGATCGCCAGCGCCGTCAGCAGGATCGGACGGAAGCGCACCGCCCCGGCCTCGAGTACCGACTCTCGTAGCCCGTAGCCTTCGCGGCGGTAGTCGAGGATGAAGTCGATCAGCAACAACGAGTTGCGCACCACGATCCCCGCCAGGGCAATGAAGCCGATCATGGAGGTGGCGTTGAAGGGCATGCCGAACAGCCAGTGCCCGGGGAAGATGCCCACCAGCGTCAGCGGGATCGCCCCCATGACGATCACCGGCAGCATGAACGACTGGTAGTAGGCCACCAGCAGCAGGTAGATGAATACCAGCGCCACGATGAACGCCGCCCCCAGGTCGCGGAAAACGTCCAAGGTCAGGCGCATGTCGCCGCCCCACAGCACTTGGTAGCCCTGGAGGTCATCCGGCTGGCTGTCGACAAAGCCGAGGTTGCCGGTGCTGATCTCGACGTTGTCGGCCAGTTCCATCTCGTTGAGCCACTTGTTGAGGGTCAGGGTGGCGTACACCGGGCTCGAGCCGAGCAGGTCGCCCTGGACGAAGACCACCGGGTGTTGGTCGCGATCCATGATGGGCTTGGTCACCGTGCCCTCGCGGATATCCACCAGGTTGCCGATCTTGACGGCAGTGCCCTGCTGGTTGGTCACCGTCAAGTCGCGGATCTGCCGTATCCAGGCGCGATTAGCCTGATCCAGGCGCAGGACGATGTTGACCGGTTCGGCGGTGCCCGTGCCATGCACCGTGCCCAGGGTCTGACCGTTGACGTACTCGTGGACCACCTTGGCGATCTGCGCCGGGGCCACGCCTGATTGCAGTGCCTTCGTCTGGTTGACGTCGAGACGGTATTCGGGGGCGTCGGCGGTGATCGTGTCGTCGATGTTGATCATGCCGTAGACGTCGCCAAACCGTTGTTTCACCTGGCTGCCAATCTCGCGCAGGGTCTCGTAATCCGGTCCGTGGATCCGCGCCAGTACCTGGGCACGTACGGGTGGTCCCGGTGGCGTCAGGAACAGCTTGACCTGTGAGTCCGCATACTGCTGGCGCAGCGGTTCGAGCTGCTCCCAGGCCTCGAGGGCCACATCGCTGGTGTTGGGGCGATGGTGGCGGTCAACCAGGTTGACCCGGATCTGCGCCATGTTGGGCGCCTGGCGCATCATGTCGCCCCGCACCATGCCGGCGAAGGTGAGCGGTCCGGTTCTTCCCACATAGGTCTGATAGTCGGTGACGTACTCGTTCTCGGCCAGCATCCTGCCGACGGCATCGGCCACCAGGGCGGTGCGCTCGCTCGCCGTGCCTTCCGGGGCGTTCACTTCCAGCAGGAAGGTGTCGACGTTGCCCTCGGGCAGCATCTTGAGGCTGACCCCGGCGGGAGACAGCGGGCCGTTCATGCCGGAATCCCGGATGAACTGCCAGGCCGGCATCAGCATGGAGGCGATCATCAACCCGAGAACGAACAACAGGAAGACCAGCGACAGGCCTCGCGAGCCCAGCAGCGGCTTGGCGATGCCTTTGTAGCCGCGCATCAGCCAGTCCTCGTGTGCCGGGTCGCCTTCCAGTGTCTCCCGGTGGGCCAGGGCCTTGCGCGCCTTGGATCCCAGCCAGCGGTAGGCGGTCCAGGGCACGATGATGTAGGCCAGGATCAACGAGGCGATCATCGCGATCGAGACGTTGATCGGGATGGGGAGCATGAAGGGTCCCATCATTCCCGAGACGAAGGCCATGGGAACGAAGGCGAGGATTACCGCCAGCGTCGCGATGTTGGTCGGGTTGCCAATCTCATTGGTCGCCTTCACCAGCAGGTCGGCAAACGAGGGGTTCTTGCCTTCGTGCAGGTGACGGTGGATGTTCTCGATCACGACGATCGCCGCATCCACCAGCAGACCCAGCGAGAGAATCAGACCGAACAGCGAGATCCGGTTGATTGTCTGACCGAAGATCCAGCCCACGCCGAGGACCACGAAAAGGGTCAGGGGAACCGTCAGGGTGACGATCAACGCTTCCCGCCAACCGAGGAAGAAGAAAAGAATGATCAGGACCACCAGCACGGCAACACCCAGGTGTTCAATCAGGGTGTTGACCGCATCATCGGCGCGATTGCCGTAGTCCCGGGTTATATCCATCTGCACCTGATCGGGGAGCAATTCATTCTCCACGATCTCGAGCTTTTCCTTGACCGCGTTGGCCACCGTGACCGCGTTGGCCCCCGCGCGCTTGCCAATGGTGACTGTCACCGCGGATCGCGGGTCGCCCGCTGGTTCGCCCTTGAGATTGGCCGGTCCGAAGGCATGGGTGGTGATCTGGTTATTTTCCTCCGGCGCATAATCGATCGAGGCCACCTGGGCGAGGTAGATCGGGCGTTGCTCGTGCTGGCCGATCACCAGGTTTTCCAGATCCTTCGGCCCCTTGAAGGCCCCATCGGTGCGCAGCCGGAAGCGTTGGTTGTCATGCGTGATCGCGCCGCCCGGCAGGACCACGTTGGCGCCCTTGAGCATTTCGCTGAGTTGGCTCATGGACACGCCGGTGGCCGCCAACCGCTGCGGGTCGACGTCGATGGACAACACCCGACGATGTCCGCCGATGACCTCGCTGGTGCCGACGTTGGGGACGTTCTGCAGTTGCTCGAGCACCCGCTGGCCCACATCGCGCAACTGGGTGCTGTCGATCGTGTCCGAGCTCAGGGTGACCGACATGATGGGCACGTCGGTGATGCCGATGCTCTTGACCAGCGGCATGCTGGTGTTCGGCGGCAGCCGGTCGAGGTTGCGCGCGATCTCGTTGTAGAGCAGCAGCAAGCTGCTCTCCTCGTCGCGGCCGACCTCGAACTGCACGGTGACCATGCCGACATCGTCCATCGCCACGCCGTAGGTGTGCTCCACGCCCTTGAGCCGAGCCATCAGGGCCTCGAGCGGTTTGACCACCTGGTCCTCGATCTGCGAAGCACTGTTGCCCGGACGCTGGACGAAGATCTGCGCCCCCGGGACCACGATTTCCGGGTTGTACAGACGGGGCGTGATCATCACGGCCATCAATCCGAAAAGGGTGATGGCGATCATGATCAATGCCGTGATCTTGGAGTACAGGAACCCGCCGGCGAGCTTGCCGGCGAGGTTGAGTTTTTCCTGGCTGGGGTCCTGACTATGGCTCATGATGATGCGTTACCCCCGCTGGAGGATTCCTGGACCACGGTCATGCCGTTGGCGAGGCGCCCGGCGCTTTGGGTGACAACCCGCTCGCCGTCTTCGATGCCGGCCAGCACCACGACATCGTCGCCGCGGCTCTGTCCCAGGCGAACGACGCGGAAATGCGCCCGATCCTGGTCATCCAGCACGAACACCCCTTCAATCCCGGCTCGATCATGCAGGGCGCTTTTCGGCAGGATCACCGCCGGTTTCTGATCCAGCACCACGCTGGCCGTGACGAAATTGCCCGGCGTCAGCGCGACGTTCGTCGGCACACTGATCTTGACCGTATGGGTGCGCGTGATCGGGTCGGCGGCGCTGACCAGGCGCAGGACCGTGCCCGCAAAGTTCGCCGGGGAGCCGTCTGCTCTGCGGTAGTCGATGGCGATCTGGTCGCCTTCGTCCAGTCGGGCATAGGCCTGGTCGTCGACCTCGACCTGAATCTCGCGGTCGCCGCTGCCCATCAGCATCAACAGGGGCCGGCCGGGGGTCGCCAGTTGACCCGGGTCCGCCATTCGCTGGACGATCATCCCGTCGAAGGGGGCCTGGATTTGCGTGTAGTCGACCTGTGAACGGGCCTGTTCAACCGCGGCCTGGGCGGCCTCGAAATCCCCCTGCGCCACTTGAAAGGCGGTGCGCATCTGCTCGAACTGCTGCTTGGGCACCGCCTGTTCTTCATACAGCCGCTTGAAGCGCTGGTAGTTGGCCCGTGCATTGCTCAGGCCGGATCGGGCCTTGGCTAGCGCGGCTTCGGCCTGGCGAATCTGGCTGTTGACGTCGCTCTGGTCGATGGTGAGCAGCACCTGCCCTTGTTCGACCGACTCCCCTTCACGCACGTTGATTTCCCGGACGTAGCCCATCATGCGCGAGGCGATCGGCGACTGGTCGGAGGCGATCACGGTCCCGGGAAAGAGGGCGGTGTCATCGACTTCGCTTGCGTCTACGGTGATCCACTGGCCTGCCATTTGTTGGCCGGCATTGACCGGTGGCTGGGCTTCGCCGTCTTCACCACCGCAGGCCGCAAGACCCAGGCTCAGCCCCAATATCAGGGTCGGGGCCAACAGGAGTCGGGCCAGTGCCCGAGGGGCGTTGCGATAGGGCTCGTGTTTCATCATCGATGTTCTCGTTTCGGTTGTGTCGCGGAAGTCGTCGCCCCTTGGGGCGGTTCAGCGGGAATCAGTCGTTAGCCACCGCGGCTTGAACGGCATCGGCCGGATCGCCTGTCTCGCCGTTGACCCGGGACGGGTCCAGATCGCCTAATGCCAGCCAGAGCGCCGCACGCTGCATGGTGCGCTGGAATCGGGCGCGCAAGAGCTCGGCGCGTGCGTTGTCCAATTCCGTCTGGGCGGCGAGTAGCTCGGTCATGGTGGCCAGGCCCTGCTGGTAGCGCAGGGTCTCCAGCCGAATCGCCTCGTCGCTTTGCTTGATGGCCATGCGGCGGACCTCGACGCGTTTCTCGGCCATTCTCGCCGCGCGCCAGACCTCGCCGACCTGGCCGACCAGCTTGTCCAGGGCAAGCTGACGTTCAGCGATGCTGGCGTTGACCTTCGCCTGGGCCCGGTCGACCTTGCCCGATCGGGCACCGAAATCCAGCACACGCCAGGTCAGCACGCCACCGACGGTGTAGCTGTCGTTTTCCAAGCCGGGTGCCTCGTCGTTGAAATCCTGCTGTGCCATCAGGTTGAAGTGCGGCTTGAAGTCGGCGCGGGCGGCGTCGACCTCGGAACGGGCAGCGTCGACCTGCCCGCGCAGGGCACGGATGCGGGGATTGTGTGCCAGTGCCAACTGGCGTGCCTCTGCAAGGTCGGTGTTCGGCAACGTGACATTGATAAGCTCGGCCAGACGGATGGCGCGCCCGGTGTCGATGCCGGTCAGGACCTTCAGGCCGTCGGCGGCGTTTTCCGCCTGGTTGCCGGCGTTCTCCAGATCGAGTTCCCGTTCGCCTAGGTTGACCCGTGCCTTGAGCAGGTCGGCCTTGGTAACCACCCCCTCGTCATAAAGTTTCTTCGAGAGGTCCCGGTAGGAGGCCGCCGCCTCGCGCGCCTGGTCGGCCACCTCGACGAATGCCTGTGCGGTGTTGATGCCCGCGTAGGCCTCGATGGTGTGCAGGACCAACTGCTGTCGGGCCGCCTCGTCGCCGGCCTCGGCGGCTTGCAGCAGGGCTTGCGCCTGGGTGCGCATCTCGCGGATCTTGCCGCCGTTGTAGATGGGCACCGAGAGCTTGAGTGAGGTCTGGAAGTTGTGGTGCCAACCCGGCTCGTTGAGGTTGTCCGGTTCGGTTTCCAGTGCGGCCGGCAGGTTGCTAAAGCCGGGACCGGCCGCCTGGAAGAATTCGCCAGCGCCGAAATCGTTGAAGCT
>JAABTF010000040.1 GCA_011389965.1 Halothiobacillus sp. | reverse complement strand
TCGCCTTTCCGTTGCGGGCCCACTCGCAATTGGACGAAGAGCTCATCCGGCGCATCGTGCTGTTCAAGCTCGAGGCCGTGGGGCTGCGGGTTGCTCGAGACAAGTATCCCGCCGAACTGTCGGGCGGCATGGCACGACGAGCCGCTCTGGCCCGTGCCATGGCACTCGATCCGGCCCTGATGCTTTACGACGAACCGTTTGCCGGCCAGGACCCGATCAGCATGGGCGTGCTCTTGCGATTGATTCGTCGGCTCAACGACGCATTGGCCCTGACCAGCGTGGTCGTCACCCATGATGTCACGGAGGCGATGAGCATCGCCGACAAGGTGATCGTGCTGGCCGGGGGGCGCGTGATCGGCTCGGGCACGCCTGACGAGGTGCTGGCGCAACGGGAATCGGAACCGGCGCTGGCCCAGTTTCTCGACGGGAACGCCGAAGGGCCTCTCAACGCCCGTGACGAGGAAGCCCCTTTGGCCGAGGATCTCGGCTTGGGCGGTCGTTCATGAGGGCCGTTCTGGATGCAATCGTCCGACTGGGGCGAGTGGCCATTGGCGGGGCAGTTCACGCCGGCTCGATGGCCTTGTTCGCCCTGCGCCTGGCGGTGGTCCTGCTTCCCACCTGGACGCGCCCGCGCGATGTTGCCCAGCAGGTTTATGCCGCGGGGGTGCTCTCCCTGGTGATCATCCTGGTTGCCGGAGGGTTTGTCGGCCTGGTGTTGGGGCTGCAGGGCTACAACATCCTCAACAAGTTCAATGCCACTGAATCGCTGGGCGTGATGGTGGCCCTGTCGCTGGTGCGCGAGTTGGGGCCGGTGGTCGCCGCGTTGCTGTTCGCCGGACGTGCCGGCTCGGCCATAACCGCCGAGATCGCGCTGATGAAGACCACCGAGCAACTCGCCGCCCTGGAAATGATGGCCGTTGACCCGATGCGTCGGGTAATCGGGCCGCGCTTTTGGGGGGCGCTGATCTCGGTGCCGTTGTTGGCCGCCATGTTTTCCATGGTGGGGATCATCGGCGGTTACCTGATCGGGGTAGTCGTGCTGGGCGTGGATCAAGCCTCCTTCTGGGGTCAGATTCGCGAGCAGATGGATCCTTGGGACGACGTGGCGGAAGGGGCCCTCAAGTCGGTGGCCTTCGGCGCGGTGATTGCCCTGATCTCGGTCTTCGAGGGCTATCGAGCCGAGCCGACGGCCAGTGGCATGGCGCGCGCGACGACCCAGACGGTCGTGTTGAGTTCGCTCGCCGTGTTGGGACTGGATTTTGTAATGACTGCTTTCATGTTTGGGGCGTGATGAGATGAATGTGCAACGCGGAGTCGAACTGGTGGTGGGGCTGTTCGTGCTCGCGGGGATCGCGGCATTGATGGTGATGGCCCTGCAGTGGAGCAATTTCGGCGCCAGTCGGATTAGCGGTTACGAGGTGCTGGCCCGTTTCGATAATGTTGGCGGTTTGAGCGAGCAGTCTCCGGTAAAACTGGCGGGGCTGACCATCGGCCGGGTCGATTCGATCGAGATACACCCAGAGACCTTTCAGGCCGAAGTGCGCATGGTGATCGACGGCAAGTACGACAACCTGCCCAGCGATTCCTTCGCCAATATCTATACTGCGGGGCTGCTCGGCGCGAAATATATCGAGATCTCCCCGGGCGGGGCACTCGAGTCACTGCAGGATGGTGACCGAATCACCATGACGCAGTCGGCGATCATCCTGGAGAGCGTGGTTTCCAAGTTTCTGTTCGACAAGGCAAAAGAATGAAAACAAGTGAGCGAATCCTTGAGCGCGGCCGTGCTGCACTGATCGCAGCGGGGTTGTTCGGTATTGCTCCACCGGTCGCCGGCCAATCCGCCGAGATCGCCAGCGGGGCGTCGGTGGAGGCCCCCGCCGAGCCGATCACCCTGGAGCAGGCCACGGAGATGGCGCTGTCCTCCGATCCTCGCATCGATGAGCAACGCGCCAACGTGGCGCGCGCCCAGGCCTTGATCGAGCGGGTCAAGGGCGAGGGCGGCGTGCGCGTGTCGGCCAATCTGTATGCGGGCATTGCGCCCAAAGCCTCCGACGGGATCTTCACCAACGGAAGCAACACTTGCCCGCCCGATGATGGATGCACGTTGCGTGACGACAGCATGGATTTCGACCAGGGCGTAACCGTCACGAGCGGCTTGACCGCCACGATAATCCAGCCGTTGTATACGTTTGGCAAATTGGAAAATTACGAGAAGGCGGCTCGACTCAAGCGTGATGTCAACCAGTCCGAGGTCTCGATCGCCCGTGGCAAGACTTGGCTGACCGTACGGCGTGCCTACTGGGGCTACCTGACTGCCCGGGACACCCATGAGATGCTTATGGGGGTCAAGCGTCAGGTCGACCGGACCCGTGATGACATGCGCGAGGATGCCGAGGCGGGCCGTGCCCCCATGAGCCAACTGTACGCCCTGGAGAGCGGAGCGGCACAGCTCGAGCGCTACCTCGCCGAGGCCGAGAGCGTGAAGGCGATTGCGCTCGATGGCCTAAAGACCATCATCGGGCTGCCCATCGATGCGGACTTGACCGTGGCCGCATCGCACATCGAGCCGATCGCCATGCCGGACAAGGAACTGACCCAGCTGTCCCAGGAGGCATTGGCTCATCGTCCGGAGATGGCGATGGCCGAGAATGGGCAGGCGGCGATGCGCTCTTATGTGGCGGCGCGCAAGAACGAGATCTTTCCCAACCTCTACGCCGGGGTGGTGGCCGGTGGGGCGTATACGCCGGGTCGAGATCGGCTGTATAACCCTTACATCAACCAGCCCCTCAACCGGGCGTATGCCACGCCCGTCATCGGCGTGAAGTGGGAATTCAATCCGGGCGTGGTGCGCGCCAATATCAGTGATGCCGAGGCCCAGATGCAGGGCGTGGTCGCCAGGGCGCAACTCGCTCGGCAGGGCATCCCGTTCCAGGTCGCTGAGGCCTACCACCAGAGCCATGGTCTGGACCGCCAGATCCAGGCCCTGAATTCCGCCAAGAAAAACTCCCGTAAGTGGATGGTGTCCAGCTTCATGGACTTCCAGGCCGGGCTCATCGATGGTGGCAAGCTCGCCGATGCCGTGCGCGCCAATACCGAGGCGCAGGCCGACTATTTCCGCAAGATCAACGATTACAACATGAGTGTCGCCCAGCTCGCCGTGGCGACCGGTGATTATCCGCAATGAGTGTATTTATGCTGCTCCAGTCCGTCGTTCGTCCTCGGTTTTCCGCGCCGCGGAGCCCGTCCCGCCTGTTGGTGGGGGGTATTGCCCTGATTCTCGCTGGTATGTCGTTTGCCGCCCGCGCCGAACAGCCGACGGCGGCACAGGCCCGGGTCCTGGTGGGGGACACCGCCGAGTCGGTAATCGCCGAAATCCGGAACAATCAGGCCGCGATCGAGGCCGACCAGGAAACGCTGTTGAAGATCGTCGATCGTCTGCTGCTGCCTCATGTCGATTCCCAGCGGATGACTCGTCTGGTGTTGGGGCGTTACTACCGACAGGCGAGTCCCGACCAGCGGGCTGCCTTCACCAAGGAATTCCAGCGGCTGCTGGTGCGCACTTATGCCGGGCCGTTGTCCGAGTTGGGCAACCAGGAGGTCAACATCACGGGCACCAAGCCCGGCGGAACGGACGACGAACTGGTTGTCGAGACCGAGGTCTCCGGTGGCGATCTCGGCACGGTACCCGTGGCGTATCGAATGGCCCCGGTCAACGGTGAGTGGCAGTCCTACGACGTGATCGTCGACGGGATCAGCCTGGTCAACAATTACCGTGGCAGCTTTGCGCAGAAGATCCAGCGCGATGGACTAGACGGTCTGATCCGTACCTTGCGCGAACAGAATGAGCAGTAAGGCCATTGACCAGCGAGATGTCCCGCGCTGGGAGTGGCGGGTTGAGCCGGGGCTGATCCGTCTCAGCGGTGATTTGGTGCGCCTTGCGCTGGATCGGGTCAAGCCCGACATGCCCGAAGGGGTGGTTGGGCCGACAGTGGAGGTGCATCTGGGGCAGGTGCGTCGTCTCGACACGGCCGGGTTGGCCTGGCTCACGGCCTTGCAGGCCCGGGCCGAGGCAAAAGGGGTACGACTGCGGTACACTCACGCGCCCAAGGCCATGCGCCCGATGATGGGTGTATACGGTCTGGATGACCTGATGCACCTGGAATCCGGCCTGGATTCGCCCACGGCTTGAAACCCGAGCGTAACCCATGAACAAGCTCCTGATACGCGGTGGCGTTCCCCTGGACGGGGAGATTCGCAGCTCCGGTGCCAAGAACGCGGTGCTGCCCATGATGGCGGCCTCGCTGCTGGCCGACACGCCCGTCACCATCGAGAATGTCCCGCACCTGCAGGACGTTACGACCACCATGGAATTGCTTGGCCGCATGGGAGCGACCCTGACGGTCGGCGACCAGATGAGCGTCGAGGTGGACACCACGACCGTCGACACCCTCGAAGCGCCGTACGACCTGGTCCGCACCATGCGGGCCTCAATATTGACGCTAGGTCCGATGCTGGCCCGCTTTAAACGCGCGCGGGTCTCACTGCCCGGCGGTTGTGCGATCGGGACGCGGCCGGTGGATATCCACCTCAAGGGTCTCGAGGCGCTGGGCGCCGATGTCCGGGTCGAGGGGGGGTATATCGAGACCTCGGCCAAACAGCTGGTCGGGGCGCGGATTGTCATGGACCAGGTGACCGTCACCGGTACCGAGAATCTGATGATGGCCGCCGTTTTCGCCACGGGGGAAACGGTCTTGGAAAATGCGGCTCGCGAGCCGGAGGTGGTCGACCTGGCCAGCTTCCTCAACGCCATGGGGGCGGACGTCCGTGGTGCAGGCAGCGACGTGATTCGAATTCACGGCGTCGAACGGCTTAACGGCGTTCACTACCGCGTATTGCCCGATCGGATCGAAACCGGCACCTATCTCGTGGCTGCGGCCATGACGCGCGGACGTATCCTGGTGCGCGATACCCGCCCCGACCTGCTCGATGCCGTGTTGGCCAAGCTCGAACAGGCCGGGGCCGACATCGAGGTCGGTGAGGACTGGATCCGGCTCGACATGCACGGTCGGCGGCCCAAGGCCGTGGATATCCGAACCGCCCCGCATCCGGGCTTTCCCACGGACATGCAGGCGCAGTTCGTGGCGATGAACGCGATCGCGGACGGCACCTCTGCCGTGGTCGAGACGATCTTCGAGAATCGCTTCATGCATGTCCAGGAAATCCAGCGCATGGGCGCGGACATCCACATCGAGGGCAACACGGCGATAATCCGCGGGGTGGAATCCCTTTCCGGGGCACCCATCATGGCGACGGACCTGCGCGCGTCAGCCAGCCTGGTGCTGGCGGGCCTGGTGGCCAAGGGCGAAACCGTGGTCAACCGCATTTATCACATCGATCGCGGCTACGAGTCCATCGAGGAGAAACTCTCGCGCCTCGGCGCCAATATTCAACGGGTCACGAGCTGAGCAACATGTCCGAATCCGACGAAATCGTTGTCGCCCTCTCCAAGGGGCGAATTTTTAAGGAAACCCTGCCGCTGCTCGCCGCCGTTGGTATCGAGCCGCTGGAGGATCCCGACAAGAGCCGCAAGCTGATCCTGGAGACCAGCGACCCGAGCGTGCGCCTGTTGATCCTGCGGGCTTCGGACGTGCCCACCTATGTACAGCATGGCGCGGCCGACATCGGCGTGGCCGGCAAGGACGTGCTCTACGAACACGGTGGCGAGGGCCTGTTCGAACTGGTCGATCTCGAGATTGCCCAGTGCAAGCTCATGGTTGCCGGCAAGCCGGGCGTGCTCGATCGGGCCGGCCGCCTGCGGGTGGCCACCAAGTACACCCGGGCCGCCGAGTCGCATTTTGCAGACAAGGGGCGCCAGATCGAGCTGATCAAGCTGTACGGTTCCATGGAGCTCGCACCGTTGGTCGACCTTGGCGACTGCATCGTTGACGTGGTCGATACGGGGAATACCTTGCGAGCCAACGGGCTCGAACCGCTTGAACACATGGCCGATATCTCCTCCCGGCTGATCGTCAATCGGGCGGCGCAAAAGCTAAAGCACGCCCGTGTGACGGACTTCGTCGACCGGGTGGAGGAGTATTTGGAGGGCAAGCGCGCATGATCCGACGCATGAACGCCCGCGCGGCGGGTTTTGATCAGGAGTTGGGCGAACTGCTCGATTGGTCGGGCGTCGCCGACGCCCGGGTGGAAAGCATCGTGCGCGAAATCCTCGCCGATGTTCGCCAGCGCGGGGATGCCGCGTTGGTCGAACACACCCGTCGCCTCGACCGGCTGGAGGTGTCCACTCCCGCGGAGCTGGAGTTGACTGCCGAACGCTTGGATCAGGCCCTCGCGGCGATTCCGAATGACGTGCGGCAGGCCCTGGAAGTGGCCGCCGAACGATTGGCCGCCTACGCCGAGCGCCAGAAGGGCGAAAGCTGGACCTATACGGAGGCCAACGGCAATGTGCTGGGCCAGCAGGTCACACCGCTCGACCGAGTCGGCCTGTACGTCCCCGGAGGCAAGGCTGCCTATCCGTCCTCGGTGTTGATGAACGCCATCCCGGCCCGCGTGGCGGGGGTGGGGCAGGTCATCATGGTCGTACCGACCCCTGACGGGGTGCTCAACGACACGGTGCTGGCCGCCGCGCGCATTGCCGGCGTGGATCGGGTGTTTACCGTGGGTGGGGCCCAGGCTGTTGCTGCCTTGGCCTATGGGACCGAGACCGTGCCTGCCGTGGACAAGATCGTCGGTCCGGGTAACATTTTTGTGGCGGCGGCCAAGCGCGAGGTTTTCGGCCGGGTCGGCATCGACATGATCGCTGGCCCTTCCGAGATCCTGATCGTCTGTGACGGCCATACCGACCCGGACTGGATCGCCATGGACCTGTTCTCCCAGGCCGAACACGACGAACAGGCCCAGTCGATCCTGGTTGCCCCCGATCCCGACTTTCTGGAGACGGTCGTCGCATCGATCGAGCGCCTGCTGCCTTCTCAGCCGCGCGCCGAGATCATCGCCAAGGCACTGGAATCCCGCGGGGCCATGATCGAGGTGGCCGATCTGGATCAGGCCATCGCCCTGGTCAACCGCATCGCCCCCGAGCACCTGGAGCTTTCGTTCGAGGGAGCCGACAAGCGCCTGGGCGAGGTGCGCAATGCCGGCGCAATCTTCGTCGGTCGCTACACCGCCGAGGCGCTGGGCGACTACTGTGCCGGTCCCAATCACGTCCTGCCTACCTCGGGCACCGCCCGCTTTTCTTCGCCGCTGGGGGTGTACGATTTCCAGAAGCGCTCGAGCATCATCCATTGCTCGCCGCAGGGTGCAGCGGAACTGGGGAAGACGGCATCTTTGTTGGCAAGTGCCGAGGGCCTGGAGGCGCACGCCCAGTCGGCCCGCTACCGGACCGAGTCCGAGGGCTGAACCATGACGCAAGCATCCCGCCGATTCTGGTCCGATGACCTGGCCGATCTGACCCCGTACGTGCCCGGGGAACAGCCGAAGATCGACGGCCTGGTCAAGCTCAATACCAACGAAAACCCGTTCCCGCCGTCGGCCAAGGTGATTGAGGCGATCCGTGCGGCTGCCGACGAGGGGCTGCGTCTGTACCCGGATCCGACTAGCCTTGCACTGCGCGAGGCTTTGGCCGGATATCACGGCGTGGATGCGGGGCAGGTATTCGTGGGCAACGGCTCGGACGAGGTGCTGGGTTTCCTGTTTCGCGCCCTGTTCCAGCGTGGTCGGCCCATCCTGTTCCCCGAGATCACCTATTCGTTCTACCCGGTTTACTGCCGGTTGTACGGTATTGCATCCCGGACGGTGGCCCTCGACGAGGCCCTGGCGATCGACGTGGAGGCGATGTGTCGCATCGATCCGGCGTCGGTAAGTGGGGTGATCCTGCCCAATCCCAACGCGCCCACCGGGCGTCTGCTCGGTCTGGTCGATATCGAGCGGCTCGCCGCTCACTTCACCGATTGCGCGTTGGTCATCGACGAGGCCTATGTCGATTTCGGCGGCGAGTCGGCCGTCGGGCTGGTGGAGCGCTATCCGAACCTGCTGGTGACCCAGACTCTCTCGAAGTCGCGCTCGCTGGCGGGCCTGCGGCTGGGGTTCGCCATCGGTCAGGCCGGATTGATCGAGGCGCTCACCCGGGTCAAGGACAGCTTCAATTCCTATCCCGTCGACCGTCTGGCCAGTGCGGGGGCGATCGCGGCGCTGGAAGACCGCTTGCATTTCGAGGATACCCGCGAGGCCATCATCTCCATGCGGGAGCAACTGGCCGCGGATCTGAGGGCGCGTGGCTTCGAGGTGCTGCCCTCGGCGGCCAATTTCCTGTTGACTCGACACCCGGCCCACCGAGGCGCGAGGCTGGCGGAAGGGCTGCGGGCGCATCGGGTGATTGTGCGGCATTTCGATCGTCCCCGCATTGAGGACTATCTGCGGATCACCATCGGCAGCGCCGCAGACAATGCCGCCTTGCTGGCTGCCTTGGACCAGGTGCTTGCCGGTCACTGAGGGCGGCTTGCCCTGTTTTCGCCTCCGTTGGCATGTTATTCTCCGTCTGCGTTTTCAGTCATGGAAACGCCACCCAATGGTGCTCTGTGTTCGTCCCTTCGCGACGGATCACCGTGAATTCCGCCAGGCCCGGAAGGGAGCAACGGTAGCGGTCGATTCGGGCGCCGGAGATCGGCGGATGCAGGGTGCCACCCAATTGGATCCCGCGCTATGAGTTACCTGGTACTGGCACGCAAGTGGCGACCCAAGCGTTTCGACGAAATGGTCGGCCAGGGGCATGTGCTCCAGGCGCTCACCAACGCGCTGGATCGTGATCGGCTGCACCACGCCTACCTGTTCACCGGCACCCGCGGCGTGGGCAAGACCACCGTGGCCCGCATCTTCGCCAAGGCACTGAACTGCGAACAGGGCGTGTCCAGCACGCCTTGCGGCGAGTGCGGTGCATGCCGCGAGATCGACGCGGGGCGCTTTGTCGACCTGATCGAGGTGGATGCCGCCTCGCGCACCAAGGTCGACGACACCCGTGACCTGTTGGACAACGTCGTCTACTTGCCGGTCAAGGGCCGCTTCAAGATCTATCTGATCGACGAAGTGCACATGTTCTCGGCCGCCAGTTTCAACGCGTTGCTCAAGACCCTTGAAGAACCCCCCGAACACGTCAAGTTCCTGCTTGCGACCACCGACCCGCAGAAATTGCCGGTCACGGTGCTGTCGCGCTGCCTGCAGTTCAACCTGCGGGCGTTGCCTCAAACGCATATTCAGCGCTACCTCGGCGACATTCTCGTCAAGGAAGGCATCCAGAGCGACGACGAGGCGTTGCGCCTGGTGTCCGAGTCGGCCGGGGGGTCGATCCGCGATGCCCTGAGCCTGCTCGATCAGGCCATCGGTTTTTGCGACGGCCGCATTGACGGCGAAGCGGTCGCCGACATGCTGGGGGTGACCGATCAGCGTCTGTTGCGTGCCCTGCTGGACGCGCTGGCCGCGGGGGATGCCGAATCTCTGTTCCTCCATGTCGACCAGGCACTGGAGCGTTCCGTGGACCCGGCGCGATTGCTCGCCGAGCTGGCGGAGAGTGTTCACCGGGCCTCCGTGGCCCAGTGGCTGCCTGCCGCCGAAACGGTCGACGGCGCCTCCGCCTACGCGGAGGTCGACCCGCAGACACTGCAGCTCTGGTACCAGATCGCCCTAGGTGGCCGCCGCGACATTGGCTGGGCGCCGTCGCCGCGGGTTGGGCTGGAGATGACATTGTTGCGGATGCTGGCTTTTCAGCCGGCCACAGGCGAGGAAGGCGAGCCGCGTAAGGTGGCCGAACCCGCTCCGGCCCGCGTCGCAGATGGCCCGGAAACGGCTGGTTATCAGGTGGGCGCGAACGCGCCACCGCCTTCCCGCCCGGCTCCGGCAACCGTTTCCCGGCGCGAACCGCCGTCCGGCCCAGTGGCGCCGATGCATGCCCCGGAACAGGGTTCGCCGGAAGCGACGGGCGAATCGGCGGACTCGATGGAGGCCCCAGGGACATTGCGCATCGGTGCGCATAACTGGGCCGAGACCGTTTCGCGACTGGCGATGCCGGCGCGCAGTCTGGCAGAACGCTGTCATGCCAGTGATGACGGCGATTCCTTGCTGCTCACCATCGATCCGGGCTTTCGTTCGATGGCGTCCAAAGGCACGCAGGATCGGCTGGTCAGCCAACTCCAGCGGCTGGGGACCACACAGGCTGTCCGTTTCGTGTTTGGCAAGGCCTCGTCTCCCTCTCCAGCGACCACCGAATCGGTTTCTCCGGAGGCAACCAGCACACCCTCTAGGGCCGTCGAGGGGCCGACGCCCGCGGAGATTCGAGAGCGCAACGAACAGGCCGACCAGCAGGCCCGTATCGATTCGGTTCGTCAGCACCCGGCGGCACAGGTCATGGCCGAACGTGCCGGTGCCGAATTAATTCCCGAATCCGTGCGTCCCGTCGACGGGGCGGGCGGCTCAGTCAACGAATAATCGACAGCAGGAGAGAACCGCAAATGAAAGGTGGCATGGGTAACCTGATGAAGCAGGCGCAGGAAATGCAGGAAAACATGCAGCGCATGCAGGAAGAAGTGGCGCAGATGGAAGTGCAGGGCCAGTCTGGCGGCGGGCTGGTGAAGATCACGATGACCGGTAAGCATGAGGCACGTCGTGTCGAGATCGATCCCAGCGCACTCGAAGACGACAAGGAGATGCTCGAGGATCTGATCGCGGCGGCCATCAACGATGCCAGCCGGCGCATCGAGCAGGAGCAGCAGGAGAAAATGTCCGGGATGACCTCTGGCATGAATCTCCCGCCCGGCTTCAAGATGCCTTTCTGAACCGATAGCATCTTCCACCCGGTCCATTGCGGATCGGGTGTTTTCTTTTCGGGGTCTGGACCACGTGCAATTCTCTCCTAGTTTCCAGCAACTGATCGACGCGCTGCGCTGTCTGCCCACCGTCGGGCAGAAGACGGCCCAACGCATGGCTTTGCATTTGCTCGAGCGCGACCGCTCGGGTGCCCGAGGGCTGGCGCAGGCCATCGAGGCGGCGTTGGAAAAACTCGGTCACTGCAAGTCCTGCCGCGTCTTCACCGAGGGCGAACTCTGCCCCATCTGTGCCGATGACCAGCGTGACGACAGTCTGTTGTGCGTGGTCGAGTCGCCTGCCGACTGGATCGCCATCGAACAGTCCGGTGCCTTTCAAGGGCGGTACTTCCTGCTGTTGGGCCGGTTGTCGCCCCTAGACGGCATCGGGCCCGACGAGCTGTATCTCGATCAGCTCGAGGCCCGTTTGCGCGAGCCGGCCATGGAGGAAGTGATCCTCGCCACCAGTGCGACCATCGAGGGCGAAGCGACCGCCGGTTATGTCACCGAACTGGCTCAGGCTAGAGGGCTGAAGGTCACGCGACTAGCGCAGGGTGTGCCCATGGGGGGTGAGCTCGAGTACATCGACCCGAGCACGCTTAGCTTGGCCCTCAGGGGCCGACGAGAACACCGCGAAGAGTAACTTTCGGTCGGTAGGGTGTTATAATTATATCTTATGCTTGATAAGATAAAGTAACCATCCATTCTCCTTTGGACAGGCGCTCCGCTATGCCCTCTTGTTTTGCCTTTTCCCGCGCGTTTCGGCGTGTCCTAGTGAGTTGCGTGTTCATCTGTCTGGCACCCATTGCTCTAAGCTCGATTCAGGCAGGGGAGTTGGTCGGGGCCGGCGCCGCTTTCCCCGAGTCGCAACTCGACGATCAATTCGGTGAGGAACGTGCTGTGCCAGGGCAAGCCTCCTGGATTGTGTTCTCGAATTCCAAGGCGGCTGACGAGGCTTTGTCGCCGATACTTGCCGATTTCGTATCCGGTCTACAGGCGGGAGAAATCGTCTATCTCTCCGATATCAGCCGCATGCCCGGGCTGATCACCACTTTGTTTGCATTACCTGCCTTGAAGAAGCGCGACTATCCAGTGGTGCTGGTTCGTGATGAGGCCACTGCCGAGTCACTGCCAGCCAGGCCGGGGTGTTACACACTCTTCGACCTTGGTGATGACGGGGTCATCCAGGAGGTTCGCATGGTCTGCGAGGAAGCGGAGTTGCGACGCATGCTTGCCCAGACCATCCCGGCGCGATAGATCTAGTCACCGCATACTCGTCGCATGGGGCGGCGACAGCCCAGTCGAATTGCTGCGGATCGCGATGAAATCGTGCGGCCTTACAGCAGGGTGTCGTCGGTTTCGTTGATGATGTCGTCCGGTCCGGAGGAACTGCCCTGCGCATGATTGTGGATCACCCGATCCCGGCCCTTGCGCTTGGCACTGAGAAGCGCGTCATCGGCGCGTTGGATCACCGAGTCGGGGAAGTCGTTGGCGGTGACGTTCGTCAGTCCGATCGAAATGGTAAGTTCGCCCAGTTCGCGTCCGCTCTCCGCCAGGCGCAATTTGGACTGGGAAATGATGTTCCGCAGCTTGTTGGCGACCGCGACCGCGCCATCGATCGGCGTTTCGGGCAGGACAATCGCGAACTCTTCGCCCCCGTACCGCAGCACTTGATCCTGGCCTTTGACGTGCTCGCGCAAGGTCCGCGCGATAAACCGCAATATTTTGTCGCCAACCAAGTGCCCATAGTTGTCGTTGATGTGCTTGAAATGGTCGATGTCGGCCAAAAGGAAGGCGGCATGGTCGCCAGTCGTCTGTTGTGCCGTGATGTTCTTCTGCAGCATGTCGGCCAGGCCACGTCGGTTGGGCAAGCCGGTCAGGGGGTCGGTGCGGGCGTCGCGGCGGGCAGTTTCCAGTTCCTTGCGGAGCTTGGCGATCTGATCCCCTGCGCTGTTCATTTGGTCCGAGGAGTGCAGGGCGCTCTGTTCGACCTGTCGAGTGTCTTCCATCACCTCTTCGGTCAGTGATCGTAGATCTTCGACGGACTCGCTTCGATCGAGCTGACGGACAAAATCTCCCAACATGGAGGCGAAGTTGGAGAACTCGTTTCCGGTGTTGAGCATTTGCAGCATCATGTTTCGCATGACGCGCAGCATGATGTCCTGTGCTCGCGACATCTGCTTGAGGGCGCCATTGAGGACATGGGTATCGAACAGATCCTGAGCCACCTCTCCCGGCAACCCCTTGCTGCTGTTGATGGCGTCGTCCATATCCTTGGTGAGGCTGGCGTCGCGCTTGAGGGCGCGCTCGTAGAAAAGCGTGATATAGACGGGGGTCGGTGGCAGGCCGAGCTCTGCAAGCTCGGACAGCACGATCCGCATGATTTCGTTGGCCTGGGCCCTGTCGTGCGTGTAATCAAACATGTCTAGTTCCAGGTGTTCCGGTGTCGCTGGTGTTCCGGCGGTCCCGATTTTTCTGGGGCCTTGTTGATTTATGTCGTTGCGTATCGTGTTGTTATTTGTTTGTCGTGGTGAAGCCGTGCTGTTCCTACTCGCCGATGAGATCCGACAGTTCACGGGAAAGCTGATGCTCCTCGATCCCGTTATACTGTAGGAGTTCTCGCAGATGGGTCAGTTCGTCGAGCGCGATGCTCGACCAAGCCAGAGCCACGCTGCTGTCCGACTCGCGGACTACGCGAGCGGTCAATTCCACCAGCATCGACTGATCCGGGTCCGACAGGATCTGCAGTTCCAGAGGGGCGCTGACGCAGTCATTGGGCAAGCTGTTCTCGAGATTCACCAGAATCCCCTTGAGAGACACATCCAAGATCGTGCCGCGGATGGTGCTCCCGGGGCACAGCAGGCGCACAGGGAGGGGGATTTCCACTCGCGCGAAGCGTCGTTCAGTATTCATGCCGTGTTCTGCTCCCTGCTTCCCGGATGGTCGGAAACGACCAAGAAAGAATACTGTTTTCCAGCCGGCAGTACCAGCGTAGGGGCAAGGTTGTTCGTCCGGTCTACGGGTAATCGCGGCCGATATTGATAGACTTCCGCACATGCCGAAAATTATCGAGATATCCACCAGTGGTCGCGGTTTTTTCAACATCACACGGGCAATCGAGCGGGAAGTCGCGGGCGACGGGTTGTGTCACCTCTTCCTCCAGCACACCAGCGCCTCGCTGGTGCTCACGGAAAACGCGTCCCCTGAGGTGCCGAAGGACCTGGAAACCCTAATCGGTCGCATTGCTCCAGACGGGGACCCTGCCTACCGTCACGATGACGAAGGGCCCGATGACATGGCCGCGCATTTCCGCACTCTGCTGGCGGGACACGACTTGAGTATTCCGTTGGCCGACGGTCGGTTGCTCTTGGGCACCTGGCAGGGAATCTTTCTCTGGGAGCACCGCCACAATCCGCATCGCCGACGTATCGTCATTACCGTGTTGCCCGAGGCGACATGACGCACTCGCCCGCGGGCTGGCCCTTGGCTTGCTCCCGGCTCGAAGGCGACGAGGGGGCGGCGCATGGCGATTTTGCTCGAGCGGAGGGGGGCTACCTCCGCGGGAGTCGGTTGCCGGAGCGTTTTGCCGCCGCGGAGGCAAACAGTCTGCTGGAGGTCGGATTTGGCACGGCCGACCATTTTCTGATCACAGCGGTCGCTTTTCTGCAGACGGCCCCGGTCGACTGTCAGCTGGATTATTTCTGTATCGATCCACAGCCGCTGGATTACCGTGATTTGCCCGCTTTGGCAGTGCGTCAGCGGGAACCTGCCCGCCTCTGGTTGGCGCGGCACCCGGATTTCGACGACACGGTCCCGGGGCGCTTTGAGCAGTTGCAGGAGGAATTGCACCGGCAGTGGCCCGATGCGGTGCCGGGATTCCACCGACGACTGTTGGCCGGGGGGCGGGTCCGGCTGACGATGATCTGGGGTGAACCTGGCGAGCAATTGCCCGAGATCGAGGCGCGATTCGACACCATCTTTCTGACCGACCCTCGTTTTGTCCTTCCCTCGGTCGATGAGCCATCGCCGCTTCTGGCGGCGTTGGCTCAACGTTCGGCACCGGGGGCGATGATTGCCGTCAAGGGCAATGATGTGGCACTTCCCGGTTCGCTGGAAGAGGTGGGGTTTGCCATGGAAGGCCAAGGGGCGACTGCCCGGGGGAGTCGGGACCGGGGCGCCGTGTTTTTTGGGCGATACCGTGGAGACGCGCCCCACAGGGAGGCGGGCGATGCACTTCGGTCGTCTGCCCGTCCGGTGGCGGTGGTCGGTGCGGGGATGGCCGGTGCGTCGATGGCCCGCATGCTTGCAATCCGCGGCCAGGCCGTGGAGGTGTTCGAGGCCGAGTCTCACCCGGCCGGCGGCGGATCCGGCAACCCGGCGGGGTTGGTCGCGCCGGTGATCAGCCGAGACTGGAATCGCCTTTCCCAACTGAGCGCCACCGGGATGGGCTTCATGCGGGTCCAGGTCAACGCAAGCGAATGGCCCCCGGAAGCGTTGCCGGTCGCTGCATTCAACGGGGTGATCAAACTCTCGCGCAGCGAGAAGTTTGCCCAGCGCCAGGCGTGCATGGCCGCGGAGTTGTTGCCTGACCCAGGCTTTGCCCGCTGGTTGTCCGCCGACGAGCTCAAGCGGATCAGTGGGCTGGTCGACATCGACGCGCCGGGTTGGTGGTTTCCCACCGCCGGCTGGCTGCGCCCCCGTGCCGTGATCGCACAATGGCTCGAGAACCCCTTGATCACGGTGAGGCTCGCGCAGTCCGCCGGTGAACTCCGGCGGCGGGATGACGGGCAGTGGGAGGTTATGACCACCGACGGTCGTTGCTACGGTCCTTTTGCCCAGGTGGTTCTCGCCGGCGGCGACAAGACCGCCGAGCTGGCCGGCGATTTGGCCCCCTG
>JAABTF010000096.1 GCA_011389965.1 Halothiobacillus sp. | reverse complement strand
GGTCGCCAACGTCTTCGCCTGGCTGCTCGCCCTTCATGTCGTAGCCAGCACTTTGCACCTGCTCGATTTCCTGCGCGACTGAGCAGGCCTGTCCCGCTCAGGACCGGGCCGTCGAGCGCGCTCTGGATTCTAGGGAATCACGTTCTCGCGAGGTCGCGTAGCTTTTTTATGCCGGTGACGATGAGGGCGTCGTTTCGGATTGTTGCCCACCAGCGCCCCCAGGGCCAATCCGGCGCTGCCGAACAGCGCCGGCGCAATCACGACGGCGAGGAATCGAACGTTTCCGGAACTCCACATTTCCGCCGGTGCGATGGTCGCCAGTCCCCAGACCAGTATTCCTGTCGCGTAGCCGATGACGCCGCCCCAGAAAGCGCCGCGCAGACGGCGTCCCAGGTGTCGGAACGAGTGACTTTTGGCCAGCAACAGCAGAGGAATCCCGAAGATTCCGAATAGCAGAAGCGCGCCCTCGACAACGCTCACCGGGTCATGTCCTCGCCTTTGGGTATAGCCATATCCAGGCGCCGGTGATCATGAGAATCAGCAGGCCGGTCGCCAGCGCATCCGAAAGCAGAATCCAATTGTTGCCGAAGATCTCGCCGGAGTGCAGTTTTTCCAGGAAAACATCGTCGCGTGGCCCGATCGAAAGTACTTTGCCGGTATGGATCGCCAGCGTGACCTCGGTCGCCAGCCGATCGTCGAAGCGCACCTTCATGAAGCCCTTGTCGGGCCTCACGTCCAGCCGGTCGACCCCTGCAGCTGCGGTCTCATCCCCGACCATCGCGCGGGCCGTCGAGACCAGGTCGATCATCGGCATCGCGCCTGAAAGTCCGATTTGGCCGACATTCGGAGGATCCGGCTGAAAGCCGAAAAGCTGCTTGTGATTCAGCATCACACCCGTAATCGCGATGACGACAACCAAAGCCGTGGCGGCCACGCCGATCCACAGGTGAATCTGGGCCATCCATCGGCCCAATGACCGGGTAAACGAGGATGATGTGCTCAAGAAAAGCTTCCAGGAAATATTGCAGGTGCGATCATTATAGAAGGGCTGCGGCGAGGCCGGCGCAGGAGCATGCACCTTCCGGGGTCGACCTCGGCCCGAGCGGCCAGAGAATGGGCGGTTGCATGAGCACGCTGGCCGACGAGATCTACCAGTCCATTCCGCATCCGGGCCTGTCGGCCGACCTGATCCTGCTGGTCCATGCCCTGGTCGTATGATTCGTGATCGCCGGCCCGGTGATGATCCTTGTCGGCGGTTGGCGGGACTGGTCTTGGGTTCGAAACGCCTGGTTTCGGCGGGTCGTGGTGGGTGTTTGTCGCTGCCTATACGCTGTTCGCGGTACTGGTCGTCTGGACCGGGTGGCGACTGCCGCCCGACTGGTCACGCAAGCCGGCTTGAGCGACCATGTCCGATGAGCTCGTGCGGAATGCCCGGCCACCCCGCTTTCCTGCCCTCACGGCCAGCCGTTCGGCAAACTTTGGTAGGCTCGATTCAAGGGTGTCGATTGCAGGCAGTTGGAGAACTCCGGCAGCTATACCCGGTTGTACAAGAAGGTCTGACGTGCACGGAGGATTCGACCATGAACAAATACGATCAACTCGAAGCCACGACCAACCTCCCTCGAGGGCGCGGCTGGATGGTCGCCATAGGCGTCATCTCGATCGTCCTCGGCGTCATCGTGCTGGTCGCGCTTCCCGAATCGGCGTTCTGGGTTCTGGGAATCCTGCTCGGCATCGACCTGATATTCTTCGGCGCCGCGCAGATTGCATTTGCGACCTCGATTCGCGATGTCCGACGCACCGGCCCGATCTGAAATCGCGTTTCGAACTGGATTTGCCCCGACAACCTGAAATTCAGCCTGTCCAAGGAGACTGGTCCATGACCGTCAATGAACGCATCGAACACTCCCGCACCCGCATCACCAAGCTGGTGTTCCCGCAGGACACCAATCCCATCGGCACGCTGTACGGCGGCACGGCGATGAAGTGGATGGACGAAGTGGCGTTTCTGACCGCCACCCGCTTCGCCCGGCGCCAAGTGGTGACGGTTTCCATGGACCGGGTGGATTTCAAGGTGCCTATCGCCAAGGGTTCGATCGTGGAATTGATCGGTGAGGTCACCCGGGTGGGAAACACGAGCGTGACGATCACGGTGCAGATCGTGCGCGAAGATCCGTTTACCGGCGGGCAGGAACTGGCGATCCGGGGTGAGCTGGTGATGGTCTCGGTCGACGACGCGATGGTGCCGGTCCCGCTGGAATCCGACAGGAAGTAGGTCGGCGTACCGGGCGCGATTCAGGCGTCTTGATGTCATGACGTCAAAACGTTATGATGATCGCGAAAGCGAACCAGGAACACCCCCGTGACCGAGACAACAAAGCGTTCAACGGTTTATTTCGATCCCCAGCTGCACGCCGCGCTCCGTCTGAAGGCGGCCCACACCAATCGCAGCCTCTCCGAGATCGTCAACGACGCCGTCCGCGCGGCGCTGGCCGAAGACCAGGAAGACCTTGCGGCGTTCGACGAGCGGGTTGCCGAGCCGACGATGAGCTATGAGGCCTTGCTGGACGATTTGAAGGCACATGGCAAGATATAGCCTTATCTTCAGAAAGTCCGTTGCAAAAGACTTCCGCCCCATCCCCAAGAAAGACGTTGCCCGTATTCTCCAGCGCATCGACGCCTTGCAGGAAGATCCCCGCCCGGCCGGCAGCGAAAAGCTGTCGGGCCAGGAGCGGTACCGAATCCGCCAGGGTATTTACAGGATCATCTACGAAATTGTCGATGAGCGGCTGATCGTGACGGTCGTCAAGGTCGGCTATCGAGGCCGTGTATACAAGAGCCGGTAATAGTGAGAAGGGGATGCCGTATGCGGACAAGCCTCAGCGAAAAAGGGCGGGGTGGCATCGTCGATGCCAGGTTCGCAAGGCGGGAGGCTCCGGTTTGTCAGCCAACGCACGATGCACGGCCTGACCCTCGGAGTTCCATGACCCTAGCGCCCCTCAGCCAACGCTCGGCGCGAGAACCGGGATGCTCATTGCCCGGCATGCTCTTCGTATACTCTATGTTCTCCCTTCGATGACACGAACTCCTTCCAATGTCCGAACCGCATGCCATCGGGCCGTCCAGTGGCCGGGTGAAGCCTTTCCCCGGGCTGGCGGTCAACGGTGACGATGTGACGATATATGGTTTCTTCAACGAACACGTCCAGGGCTACCAGACCCTGTGGACCGGCGAGCGGGGCCGGACGTATTACTACCAGTCGGAAATCACGTACGATCCGCCCAGCGTCGAGCAGTGGAACGACAACGGCCGACCGGGCTTCGCCCCCATACAAGGTGGCCGATTCGGTGCAGGTTCACCGGGCCTGGGGCCTGGGCATCTACAGCTTCTTTCAAGGCGAAGCCGCGGTGAATGACATTAGACTGGAAAATTCCGTCGAGGTGCCCGACAACCCGGGCATCGAGATCAGCCATATCATCAATTTCGCCGGCTTGAACGGCGGCATCAACCATGTCGTCAACGGCCTCGGACCGGCCACCGACGTGGGCGAACTGACGTTGCTCGACGGCGACCCGATCGATGAATCCTCGGTTTACGATCGATAGCGCAGTGCGATGGCAGACTGTCCGTTATCCAACCGCGGAACAAACAGGAGCAAGTCATGGGTGAAATCGTAATCGTCGGCTACAAGCCGAAGCCGGGAAAAGAGGCGGAACTCGATGCGTTGATGCGAACGCATGTTCAGCGCCTCAGGGATGAAGGGCTCGCGACGGAAAGAGCGTCGGTGCTGATGAAGTCCCAGGACGGCACGGTCGTCGAGGTGTTCGAATGGGTTTCTCAAGAGGCGATCA
>JAABTF010000095.1 GCA_011389965.1 Halothiobacillus sp. | reverse complement strand
ATCGATCGATCGCTTGCGCCGGGGGTTGGAGCATCTGACGCACCGCGTCCTGGTCGTGGCGCCCAGCTACCCCGATCAGGATCAGGAGGATGTGGACAAGGACGTGATCCGGG
Source organism: Halothiobacillus sp. (assembly GCA_011389965.1). Classification (GTDB taxonomy): domain Bacteria; phylum Pseudomonadota; class Gammaproteobacteria; order Halothiobacillales; family Halothiobacillaceae; genus Guyparkeria. The sequence goes on along the minus strand of JAABTF010000095.1, from coordinate 3,769 downwards.
TACCCTCACTGCTGAGCATGGGCCTTCACGGGGAGTTTCGGCTGGCCAACCCGTTCTCGCCGCGCATCCGACGCGGACTCAAGCGTTTTCAGCCCGACCTGATCCATATTCACCATCCCTTCTGGCTGGGCTGGGTGGCCCAGTGGCATGCCCGCCGTCTGAAGGTGCCCACCGTGTTCACCTATCACACCCGTCTGGAACACTACTCGCATTACGTGCCCCTGCCCGGGCCGCTGTTTCGCAATCTGATCGCGCACACGGCCATTCGACGATTTGCCAACCGATGCACCGGGGTGATCGTGCCGACTGAGTCTGCGGAAGAGTATCTGCGGATCATCGGCGTCACCTCGCCGATCTATGTCCACCCGACCGGCATCGATTTCGACCGCTTCCAGGATTCCGCCCCCGAGGCCGTCGCGGCCTTGCGCGCAAAACATGGGATAGCGCCGGGAGAGCAAGTTCTGGTGAGCGTCTCGCGACTCAGCCGGGAGAAGAACATCGACTTCTTGATCACGGCGATGGATGAGCTCCGCCGGCGCAGCGACCGGCCCTTTCGCTGCCTTCTGATCGGGGACGGCGACGAGCGCCAGCGACTTCAGGCACGCATCGATGACCTTGATCTCGATGCGCAGGTCACCCTGGTTGGCGCGGTGCCGCCCGAGGAGATCGCCCACTACTACCAGCTGGGCGACCTGTTCGTGTTCGCTTCGAAGTCCGAGACCCAGGGCATGGTGATCCTCGAGGCGATGGCCGCCGGATTGCCCGTCGTAGCCGTGCGCTCGAGTGGGATCGATGACGTGGTGAAGAACGAAGCCAACGGCTTCAAGATCGCCGAGAACATCGACCGCTGGACCGATGCCGTCCAGCGGTTGCTAGAAGACACGGAAACCCGGCAGGCCATGTCGGAACGCGCCGTATCCTCCGCCCGCCGGCATGCCATCGATCACTTCGCCCACAACGTTGCCGAGACCTACACCCAGGTGCTCGCCCTCCATCACTGGCAGGCGGAAGGCGATAGCTGAGCAAGGGTATCGCCGAGCCGCCCACTTCCGCCCTACGTCGGGGCTCAGAGCGGCTGGCGCCACTCGCTCGCGGCCGACTGGAGGGAGGCATTCATTCGGGCCAGCAGCCCCCGTTTTTTCAGCGGCTGGGTAATTTCGTAGGTATCACCGGCCTCGATGGCCTCGAGGATCAGATCGTCGCTGGTGCCAATGGCGTCGATCAGGCCCAGTGTCAGTGCATCCTCGCCCAACCAGTGTTCGCCGGTCGCCAGCTTGTCGAGGTCAAGCTGCGGGCGAAAGCGATTGAGAAACTGTTTGAACAGCTCGTGGGTCTGTTCGATTTCCTCTCGGAACTTCTCGCGCCCGGCCTCGGTGTTCTCGCCCAGCAGGGTCAGCGTGCGCTTGTACTGCCCGGCGGTGTGCAATTCCACATCGATGTTGTTCTCCTTGAGCAGCCGGTGAATATTGGGTATCTGCGCGACCACGCCGATAGAGCCCAGAATGGCAAACGGGGCGGCAACGATCCGGTCGGCCACCGCGGCCATCATGTAGCCGCCACTGGCCGCCACTCGGTCGACTACGGCGACCAGCTCGATGCCGCGGGTACGCAAGCGAGCGAGTTGCGCAGCCGCCAGGCCGTATCCCGGCACCATCCCGCCAGGGCTATCGAGCACCAGCAGCACGCGATCAGTCCCCGGGCGGGCGACCTGCAGTACGGCGCTGACCTCCTCGCGCAGCGCATCCACGGCCGAGGCGCGGATGTCGCCGTCAAAACGCAGCACGAACGAACGGGGCGACTCGCCCGATTCCACCCCTGTCTCGTCGGCCCCGTTACCGGAATGGGCGTCCTCCTCGACCCGGGCTTCCGTGTCTACCGCTTCCCGCAGCGATCCAGGTGACGAGACGTCTGCATCCCTTGGGGCGGCCGCCATTTCCGGGCCAGCACCCGCTTTCTTGCCACGCAGACGCCTCGCCAGTCGCTGTACCTTGGCCTTGATGCCACCATCAGAGCGGTCCAGGGCCTCTCGCAGCCGCTTGCGACGGGACTCGATTTCCTCGTTGAGGCGCCGGATACGCAGGGGTCGTGGACCTCCCTCGCCCACCTGCGTCTGGCGAGCCTGGGAAATGATCGAAACCACCGCCACGGTGATGAAGACCACTGCCACGACCATCGTTACGGCCTTGAGCAGGAAAAGGAAATAGTCATGCCACACGAACGTTTCTCCACGGTCAAAGACGGTGAGTATAGACTCCGGCGAAGCAAGTGGAAAAAGCAGCTAGAATCCAAATGACAACACGGATAATTCTATTAGCAACCCCGTCAGGAGAGACCTGCATGCAGCCACCGTTCCACCCACTTAGTGAACTGTTCGATCAGCTGGGGCTCGATTCCAGCGAAGAGGCCATCGAGGCGTTCATCGAGCGCCATAGACCTCTCCCCAGCGAAACGGCCCTGACCGAGGCGCCATTCTGGAACGAAAGCCAGCGGCGTTTTCTGCGCGAATCCCTGGCAGATGACGCCGACTGGGCCGAGGCGGTCGACCACCTCGATGCCCGGTTGCGGGACTAATGGCTCTGCCACCGAGCCGATCGCTGGCCATCTCCTGTCTGGCGGCCGCAGCCATTCTGGTGAGTGCCTGCGGCCCACGATACCCACTGGGTATTACGGAAGACCGCTGGTCCAAAATGAGTGTCGCCGAACAAGACCAGGCGAGAATGAAGCAGGCCGAGGTCGACCGGGCACGTGCCGAGGCGCGTCGCCAAGAGGCCGAGGCACGCGAGGCCGAGGCTACGGCCCGCGCGGCCGCATTGGATCATGCCCGGGCCAATGCAGCCCCGGGTGAACGCGTGCAGTGCATCCTGCAGCCCGTAGAGATGTCCTACGGCGGCGAGTGGCGGGCCGCCGAACCGCTCGGACTAGACCTGGTCGCAGGCCTGCCGATCGCTTTCACCTTGCACGACCGGGAGGGACGCTACCGCTCACGCGACGGCACGGCCCACTTCAACGGCATGGAGATTCGCCTGTGCCGAGAGGGTCGAAAAAACGACTGCGGGCGCTTTTTGGCCACCAGCGGCGAGTTGCGCCGAGGCAAGACCCAGCCCGTGCAGGCAGAGGATTTCCTGCGCGGCCGCATGCATTGCGAACTCGCGGCAACAGGCGGTCGCTTCTATCCGGAACGGCATCTTCGCCCCTAATCCGACGGCGAATCGGCACGGTCACGGATTTCCCTGAAGCTCAGCCCATCGATCGCCCCATGCTTGCCGAATGCTGCCCGCAATTGCTGCATGGCTCGGTCGATCACGCGGGTAGGCGTGGCCAGGTTGATCCGCATGAAACCCCGACCCGCTTCGCCGAAGATGATGCCCTGGCTCAGACCCAGGCCCGCCTCGTCGATGAAAAAACGCTGCAGCGCGACATCGCCCGGATCGCGCTCGGCATCCGACAGCCCCATGCCGCGACAATCCAGCCATAGCAGGTAGGTCGACTCCGGCCACATGGGCTCAATCGGCAGGTCGGCCACCGCCGCGATCACGCGATCGCGATTGTGAGCGATGTGCGTCATCAACTCGGCCGGCCAGTCAACCCCTTCGGTATAGGCCGCCTTCATCGCCACCAGGCCAAACACCGACCCCTCTCCCAGATGCATGCCGCGACGTTCCCGGTCGAAGGCCTCCCGCTCGGTCGAGTCCACGATCACGGCGAATCCACCGCCGATGCCGGCGGTATTGAAGGTCTTGCCGGGGGCGGAGACGGTCATCCAGCGGGC
>JAABTF010000015.1 GCA_011389965.1 Halothiobacillus sp. | reverse complement strand
GGGTGTCAGCGCTGGCGGCGACACGCCCGCCACGGTGAACCGGGATCGCATTCGGGTCGAAACGGACGTGCTCTCATTGGACATCGACCCTACTGGCGGCGTGGTTCGCCAAGCGAACCTGCTGGATTATCCGGTGTCACTCGACCAGCCCGACCAGCCGGTCCGATTGCTGCAGGACAGCCGCGGATTCACCTACGTGGCCCAATCCGGTCTGCTGGGGATGAATGACGCCCCGGCTCCGGACCACCACGCGCGTTTCCAGGTGTCCCAGTCGGAATATCGCCTGGCCGAGGGCGAATCGGTACTGGAAGTGCCGATGACCTGGGAGAAGGACGGCATCCGTGTGACCAAGACCTACCTGTTCAAGCGTGGGTCCCATGTCATCGACCTGCGCTACAAGGTGGAGAACACCACCGATGCCGAGTGGCGTGGCCAGCAGTATCGGCAGTTGTTGCGTTCGGGATCCACGTCCGGGATGCGTCTGATGTATACCTATACCGGCGGGGTGTATGCAGGCACGCCGGCCGGCGGCGGGGATCGCATCAGTTACGAGAAGATCGAACTCGAGGAGATGGGCAAGATCCGTCTCGACAAGAACCTCAAGGACGGCTGGGCCGGCATCATCCAGCACTACTTCATGAGTGCCTGGGTTCCGGCGGATGCCCAGCAGGTCAATCAGTACTACTCCCTGAAGACGCAGAAGGACGGCTTCCCCGTCTACGGTCTCGGGCTGATGTCGCCGGTCACCACCGTCGCGCCGCAGTCCAGCAAGATGCTGGAGTCGATTCTTTACATCGGCCCCAAGATTCAGTCCGAACTGGCGCCGCTGGCGACGGGCATGGAGCTGGCTGTCGATTTCGGCTTTCTGACCGTGATTTCCGAGCCGATATTCTGGCTGCTCGACCTGTTCCACGACTGGGTGGGCAACTGGGGCTGGGCGATCGTCATGGTCACGGTGGTGATCAAGCTGTTGTTCCTGTGGCCGTCGGCGATCAGCTACCGCTCCATGGCGCGGATGCGCGCGGTGACGCCGAAGATGCAGGCCCTCAAGGAGCGCTTCGGCGACGACAAGCAGCGTCTCTCCCAGGAGATGATGAAGCTCTACCAGAAGGAGAAGATCAATCCGCTCGGCGGGTGCCTGCCGATCCTGATCCAGATCCCGGTCTTCATCGCGCTGTACTGGGTACTGGTCGAGTCGGTGGAGCTGCGCCAGGCGCCGTGGATCCTCTGGATCAACGACCTGACCCAGAAGGACCCGTACTTCATCCTGCCGCTGCTGATGGGCGCCTCGATGTTCGTGCAGCAGAAGCTCAACCCGGCCCCGGTCGATCCGATGCAGAAGAAGATCTTCCAGTGGTTGCCGGTGATCTTCACGGTGTTCTTCGCCTTCTTCCCGGCCGGCCTGGTGCTGTACTGGTTCGTCAACAACCTGCTCTCGATCGTCCAGCAGTCGATCATCACGCGTCGCGTGGAAAAGCAGATGGCGGCCAAGAAGGGGGCAAGCTGACCGGCGCCTTGGTTTCCCGTGAAACATTCCCTCGTCTGTCGGGTCGTTTGGCATGACTGAGCCCCTCACGGAAACCATCTGTGCGGTGGCCACGGCCAGCGGGCGGGCTGGCGTCGGGGTGGTGCGCCTTTCGGGGCCGCGGGCGCTGGAGATCATTCATCGGCTGACCGGTATTCGGCCCGTTCCCCGTCACGCCCATTACGTCACCCTCAAGCGCGCAGTCGACGCCAGCGTGCTGGACGACGGCATCGTCCTGTACTTTCCCGGGCCGCATTCGTATACCGGCGAGGACGTGATCGAATGGCAGGGGCACGGCAATCCCGTGCTGCTCGACGAGGCGGTGAGCGAGATGACCCGGGCCGGGGCGACGACCGCCCGGCCCGGCGAATTTACCGAACGCGCCTTCCTCAATGGCCGCATGGATCTGGCGCAGGCCGAGGCGGTGGCCGATCTGATCGAGGCGGGATCCAGCCAGGCGGCCAACGCCGCTCGGCGATCGCTGACCGGGGCGTTCTCGCGGCGGGTCGACGCGTTCGTTGAGCACCTGATCCACCTGCGCATGTACATCGAGGCGGCGCTGGACTTTCCCGAGGAGGAGATCGACTTCCTCTCCGACACACGCCTGCGTGACCAACTCGCCGATCTGCGGGCGGAACTCGACGACCTGCTCAGCCGGACCGGGGAAGGCGTACGCCTGCGCGAAGGTTTGCAGCTGGTGATCGTGGGCCGGCCCAATGCCGGCAAGTCGAGTCTGCTCAACGAACTGGCGGGCGAGTCGCGGGCCATCGTCACCGAGATCGCCGGAACCACGCGCGACGTGTTGCGCGCCGAGATCGACCTAGACGGCCTGCCCGTGCACGTCATCGACACCGCCGGTCTGCGCGAAAGCGACGACCCCATCGAGCAGGAAGGCATCCGCCGGGCGTGGGCCGAGATCGAGCGGTCCGATCTGATCCTGCTGGTGATCGATGCCACCCAGGGGCACAGCGCGGAAGACGAGGCGACCCTGGCGAGCCTGCCCGACAAGCCCCGACTCACCGTGCTCAACAAGATCGACCTGACGGGCGAGCCGGCGTCGAGCCGGGTCGAGGCAGATACCCTGCGGCTAAGCGCCCGCACCGGCGCCGGCGTGGCCACGCTCCGGCACGAGCTGCGCCAGTTGGCCGGGCTCTCCGAGCGGACGGAAGATCCGTTCATCGCCCGTCGACGCCACCTCGAGGCGCTCGAATCGAGCCGGCAGGACCTGGAGGAGGCCGCCCGCTCCCTGATCGACCTCGGGGCGGGCGAGTTGGCCGCCGAAAGCCTCCGTCGCGCCCAGGCTGCGATGGAGGCGATCACCGGTCGGTATACCGCCGACGACCTATTGGGCGAGATATTCGGCAGCTTCTGTATCGGCAAGTGAGCACCGGCCTGGAGCCCGTTTCCCCGACCGGGCCACTCGGTTGAAAGCCCCACTCCGGACAGATTAAATACCCCATCATTATTACTTTGGGGAGTGATGCCATGTTGTCGATGGAATACCAGCCGCCGATCGATATCCGACAGGTCACCGGGAATGTGGTCGGGCTGGGCAGTCATCGCGCCCTGCAATCGAAGACCGATTGTGCCGGGATAATCACCCAGGCGAGCCGCTCTCTGGCCGAAATCTCCGGCTTTTCCGTCGACGAACTGATCGGCCAGCCGCACAACATTCTCCGGCATCCGGACATGCCGGATACCGTCTATTACCTCATGTGGCAGGAGATTCAGGCGGATCGGGATTTCTTCGGTGTGGTCAAGAATCGCTGCAAGAACGGCGACTATTACTGGGTGCTGACCCGCGTCGCGCCGATTGTCCGCAACGGGCAGAAGGTGGGCTACACCTCGGCGCGGGCCTGACGCCGGCGGACATCGGGATGGACAACTTCCTTTCGGGGTAGCAATGACAAGTCATCCGTCGTTCCCCTTTGAGGATCAGTTGCCGGAGCCGGTGAGCCGGCCCGGGGCAGCGGGCCCTTGGTTTGTCCTGCGGGTTGCCCGCGAGCAGGACTTTCCCCGGATCGTCTCGCTGGCCGAATCGATCTGGTGGCACTGTTATCCGCCCATCATCGGCGCCGCCCAGGTCCACTATATGCTCTCGCGGGGTTATTCGGTCGGCGAGTTGCGCCGGCAGGCGCGGGCGGGCAGTCGATTCCGTTTGCTGTGGGCTGGGTCCAGGGCGATCGGGTTTCTCGCCTGGCAGCCGCAAGCCGCCGAGGCTTTCCTCGACAAGATTTATCTGCAGCCGGCCTTTCACGGACTGGGGCTGGGGCGGCGGATGTTGGCCGCCGTGGCCGCCGAGGCCCTGATGGAGGGGCACGCCGCACTCACCTTGCGCGTCAATCGCCACAACCATCCCGCCATCCGGGCGTATCGTCGCGCCGGTTTCCAATGGGCGGGTGAGCATCGAAAGCCCATCGGGGCGGGATTCGTCATGGACGATTACCTCATGCGGCTCACCTTGCCAGCCAGGCATTTGCTAGACTGACGCCCTGTCCGGCGGCATCCGCCGATTCGCCTGGCAAGCACATGGGAGAGGTCGTCGATGTCGCAGGAAGTCACCAACCTGGAGCAAGTGGAAGTTTTTCCGGATGGGGTCCGACAAGTGACCTGCCGCGACTGCCTGAGCGAGGCCAAGAACCGGCTCGACTTCACCTTTTCCATGGCGTTTCAGCCGATCGTCGATACCGATCGCGGCGAGATCTATGCCTACGAGGCCTTGCGGCCCCAATGGCGAATCGGCCGGCAGCGTGCTCGAGCAGATGAATGCGACCAATCGCTATTACTTCGACCAGGCCGCACGGGTCACCGCGATTCGCATGGCCAGCGAGTTGGATATCCAGTCGTACCTGAGCATCAACTTCATGCCCAATGCGGTCTACAAGCCGCAGTCCTGCATCCGCGCGACCATGGAGGCGGCCCGGCATTACGGTTTCGACTCTTATCGCTTGATCTTCGAGGTGACCGAGGCCGAGGACATACTCGATCGCGGTCATTTGCGCAGCATTTTCGACGAATACCGGGAACAGGGTCTGATGCGGGCGATCGACGATTACGGCGAGGGTTTTGCCGGGCTGAACCACCTGATCGAGCTCGAGCCGGACCTGGTCAAGATCGACCTCAATCTGGTGCGTGGCGTGGATCACCAGAAAGCCCGTCGGGCAGTGATCCGCTCGACTGCCATGATGTGCGACGAAATGGGCATCCGCCTGATCGCCGAAGGCGTCGAGACACGGGCCGAATACGAAACACTGCGCGAAATCGGTCTGTCATTGTTCCAGGGCTACTGGTTCGCCCGGCCCGGCTTCGAATGCCTGCCCGAGGTAGAAATGCCTTGAACGAAATCTCCATCACTGCGTAAGTCAATGCCATCGAACACACAGAAATCGCCCTCATCGATCCGGCTTACCCAGTACAGCCATGGTGCCGGTTGCGGCTGCAAGATCGCTCCGTCCCTGCTGGACGACATGCTCGCCTCGACATTGACGTCGATCGAGCCGGATGCGCGCCTGATCGTCGGCAACGACTCGCGCGACGATGCGGCGGTGTTCGACCTGGGTGATGGCAGTGCCATCATCTCGACCACCGATTTCTTCATGCCCATCGTCGACGATCCCTTCACCTTCGGGCGTATCGCGGCGACCAATGCCATCAGCGACATCTACGCCATGGGCGGCCAGCCGTTGCTGGCGATCGCCATCCTCGGCTGGCCGATCGACAAATTGGGGCCCGAAGTGGCCGCCGCCGTGATCGACGGTGGGCGCAGTGCCTGCCGGGATGCCGGCATCACCCTGGCCGGGGGGCATTCGATCGATGCACCGGAGCCGATCTTCGGCCTGGCGGTGACCGGGCGAGTGGATCTCGACCAGTTGAAACGCAACGACACTGCCCAGGCCGGGGATCGCTTGTTCCTGACCAAGCCGTTGGGCGTGGGGGTGCTGACCACCGCGCAGAAGAACGGGGTGCTCGACGAAGCGCACGCGCACCTAGCGCCGGAAAGCATGACTCGCCTCAACCGGGTGGGCCAGGCGTTGGCGCAGATCGAGGCGGTGACCGCTATGACCGACGTCACCGGATTCGGTCTGGGCGGGCACCTGCTCGAATTGTGTCGTGGCAGTGGTGTGCATGCCGAGATCGAGATCGATGCCCTGCCGTTGATCGAGGCGGTGGCCGATTACATCGCCCGTGGTCAGATGCCTGGTGGCACTGGGCGCAACTATGCCAGTTACGGCGTCCATCTCGGCGAGATGAGCGACTTCGCTCGTGCCGTAATCTGCGACCCCCAGACCTCGGGTGGATTGCTGGTCGCGGTGCGGCCGAATTATGCCGATAGGGTGGCGTCCCTGCTGGAGGCCGAGGGGCTGCACGCCACGCCGGTCGGTCATCTGCGCGAGGAGGCCGAGGGGCCGCGCGTCGTCTTCCGTGAGCGCTAGGCAGACGATGGCAAACGCACGCGACCTGCCGGTGTTCACGGATCTGGCTGCCGCCTTTCTCGAGCGGCGCCCCCTGCTGGATCTGCGCGCGCCGGTGGAATTCGAACAGGGTGCCTTCCCCGAGGCGACTAACCATCCCCTGCTCACCGACGAGGAGCGCCACCAGGTCGGCATCCGTTACAAGGAGGCCGGTCAGGACGCGGCGATCGCCCTGGGTTACCAGCTGGTCGACGAGACCGAGAAGGCGCGACGGGTAGAACGGTGGCAGCGCTTTCTCGAGGCGCACCCCGACGCGCTCCTGTATTGCTTTCGGGGCGGGCTGCGCTCCCGATTGACCCAACAGATGCTGTTCGAGGCGACGGGCGTGGCCTACCCACGCATTGCCGGCGGCTACAAGGCGATGCGGCGGTTTCTGCTCGATGCACTGGAAACTCAGTCGGCCGACGCGCCCTTGATCATGCTGGGAGGGCGCACCGGCGTCGGCAAGACGCCCTTCCTGCATCGCTTCGAGCGCCAGCTGGACCTCGAGGGTCGGGCCCGGCACAAGGGCTCGGCCTTCGGTCGCGAGCCCGAGCCGCAGCCCACGCCGATCGCCTTCGAGAACCAGGTGGCCATCGACCTGCTGCGCCTGCGGCACGGCGCCCCCGCGGATTCGATCCTGGTGGAGGACGAGGGCAGCATGGTCGGTGCCCGCCGGGTACCGCCGCCGCTGTTCGAACGCATGACCGCCGCCCCCCTTGTGGTGATCGAGCGGCCCCTCGAGGAACGGGTCGAGCAGAGCCTCAAGGATTACATCATCGACCTGGAGGCCGGCTATCGGGCCAGGCTCGGCGAGGACCTCGAAGAGGTCGAAGGCCGGATGCGGGAGCATATCCTCGGCGCCATCGATCGGGTCGCCAAGCGCTTGGGCGGCGTGCGCCACCGTAAGGTGCGCCAGATGGCCGAGAGCGGGCTGGACGCTTGGTATGCCCACGGTCTGTCGGATGGCCTGCGAGACCTGATCCGCGTGATGTTGGTGGAGTACTACGACCCGATGTACGACTACCAGTTGGAGAAAAAGCGCGATCGCACCATCTTCAGCGGTTCCCCCGAGGCCGTGGCCGAAGTGCTCGTCGCCCGCGGCCTGCAGCCGCGATCGTCCGTCTAGGAAATCCGAGGGGATACTACACGTCGCACCAGCCCACCGGTCGCGGTAGAATCGTGCGCCGTTTTACCCAGGCGTGTGGCCATGGATTATCCCAGACACGACAACCCGGTCTCCGGACACGACTCCCTCTACCGGGCTCCCCAGCCGCCGGCCGCGTTCCGTTTCGACGAAGCGGTGGCCGCCGTCTTTCCCGACATGATTTCGCGCTCAGTCCCCGGCTACCGTTTCAACCTCGAACTGGTTGCGGCGATTGCGCGGCGTCATGTCCAGCCGCAGTCGCGCGTGTACGACCTGGGTTGCTCGCTGGGGGCGATGACCTTATCCGTGCGCGCGGCGCTGGGCGGCATGGCCGAGCCCCCAGGGGGCGTGGAGCTGATCGGCGTCGACAGTTCCGCGCCCATGATTGAGCGTGCCCGCGCCCAGTTGGCGGCATTCCAGTCGCCCTACCCCACCCGCCTGGTCTGCGAGGACGTCCAGAACGTTCTCCTGGGCGATGCCTCGTTGGTGGTCCTGGGCTATACCCTGCAGTTCGTTCCCATCGAGCAGCGTGAGGCGTTGATTCAGCGGATCTTCGATGGCCTAGTGCCGGGCGGCGTGCTGGTGCTCGCCGAGAAAGTCCACGAGCCAGACCCCACCGCCGAGGCCCTGATGACCGCGCTGCATCATGACTTCAAGCGCGCCAATGGTTATTCCGAACTCGAGATTGCCCACAAGCGCCAGGCGCTGGAAAACGTCCTGCGCACGGAGACGGTCGGGGCGCATGAATCGCGTCTGCGGCGGGCTGGCTTTACCGAATGCGTGATGCTTTCTCGCCACTATGGTTTCTGTCTGTGGCTGGCGCGCCGATGCGCCGAAACAACAGTGTCGGGCTGAAATCGGCCCAACCGGCGGGTCCCAGGGAACCATCATGCGGGCGAATAGCCGTAAGATATGGACCCGGCTCAAAGACGGGCGGTCAAATCCATTTGTGGTGTATCGACAACAGGGAACGCGCTAGATGAAACCCCTCAGCAAACCGAATGTCCCGGTGCTCCGACCCTCTGCCCTAGCCGGGGCCGTCGTTATGGGACTCGTCGCCGCCACAACGGCTCAAGCGGCACCGATCAGTGACGAGGTCGGCTTTTCCGGCGATATCACCCCGCTGGTGGGCGTGTTGACCAGCCGCTCGAACCTCGTCGTCTCCAGTGACCGAAAAGAGATCGACTCGCTCTACAGCCTTTCCTCCCGCGACACTCGCCTCGTGGGCGGGGTTCTCGGGCAGATCGACTACACCCTCACCCCCAATCGCTTGGCAGTCTACGCGGGCACGCCCAGGCAGGGACTGGTCGATGGGGACCCGTCCCTAGAGGTCGGCGCCCGGTATCGCATCAGCGGCGTGGGGCTGCTGCAGGCCGGCGTGATCCCGGTGACGTTTGCCGGCAACGAGGCCTGGGCGGACCCCTTTCTGACCGGGGAAAAACGTCAGGCCACCGATGTGGATACGCGCGGTTTGAATCTGGGTCTGAGCGGCATAGCCGGCACCGGGCTGGGGGTGAGCTACCGGCTGCTGCGTCGAGATTACGACCAGGAGCAATCCGGCCAGGCGCTTAACCTCTCGGCCGCTGAACGCAGCCGCCTGGACCGCAATGTCACCGAGCACCGCCTGGGAGTCGATTACCGACTGACAGTCGGTGATAACTTCAGCTTGACCCCCGGGATTCGCTATCGGCGCATGGATGTCGACGGCGCGGCCAACCGAGGCTGGCTGTTGCGCCCGCAGCTATCTGCGCGGTGGACGAGCCGGCAGTGGCAGCTTTCCCTGACCGGCTACTACGGCGTGGATCGCTATGAGGCCCGTCAGCCGATATTCGACGAGTATCGCGATGGCCACGAGAAGGGCCTGGTCGCCGGGGTCCGCTACACCGAACCCTTCGGCTGGGCGAACTGGTCGGTCAATGCCTACGGCGTCTACTCCGAGCGTGACTCCGACATCCGTTTCTACGACCAGCAGACCGGTTTGTTTGCCGTGGGACTCGGCTACCGATTCTGAGGACGACTCGATGAGCCCTCCGCTGGACGAGGGAACGGTGCAACGCGGTGCCCGGCGGGTAACCCAGCAGGTCGAGGCCGCGCTGGGCGGTATCCGGGCCTCGTCCCTAGGTCGCCTGCCCGTCGACGAATGGCGGCATCGCGATTGGCGGTCGGTCAATCATGGCGACTGGCCACGCTGGCTGCAGGCCATCGGCCGCCTGCCAGAGCGCCCACCTGATGCGGTCAACCATCTGGATCAGGCCGTGATCACGGCCCGCAGTGCCAATCCCCTAGGACCTTCTCTGGAGACGGCGCTGCGCGCGTTGATCCCCTGGCGCAAGGGGCCCTTCGACCTGTTCGGGGTCGAGATCGACACCGAGTGGCGTTCGGATCTCAAATGGGACCGGCTGGCCAGCGAGATTCAGCCGCTGTCCGGTCGTCGCGTGCTGGACGTGGGCAGCGGCAACGGGTATCACCTCTGGCGCATGCTGGGCGCGGGGGCCGAGTTCGCCCTTGGGGTGGATCCCACCTGGGTATTCCTCGCGCAGTTCCATGCGCTCGCGCACCTGCTGGGTGACAATCGAGCGACCGTCCTGCCCACCACCCTGGAACGCTTTCCGCACCGCCCGGTGTTCGACAGCGTCTTCTCCATGGGGGTGCTCTACCACCGTCGCGACCCGTTTACCCATCTGGCCGAACTCAAGTCCTGCCTGCGACCCGGCGGTGAATTGATTCTGGAGACCCTGGTGGTCGAGGGCGATGAGCGGACCATCCTCACCCCCGCCGATCGGTATGCCGGCATGCGCAACGTCTGGTTTCTGCCCAGCCCGTCCGTGATCGAGGGTTGGCTCTCGCGCATGGGGTTCACGCAGCCGCACCTGCTCGACGTGTCACCGACCACCGAGGACGAGCAGCGGGTCACCGACTGGATCGGCAGCCGCCACTCGCTGCCGTATTTCCTCGATCCCGAGGACCCCGGCCTCACGCGCGAGGGCCTGCCCGCACCGCGTCGTGCCATCTTCACCACCCGTCGTCCTGGCTGAGACGCCCTTCAGGGAATCTCAGGGGGCCGCAAACCAGCGCTCCATGTTGCGATAGCCGATCGCCTCGCCCAGCACGCTGGCATCGATCTCGTCGCGGTCGTCGTAGTCGGCGATGCTGCGCGCCAGCTTGAGTATGCGTTCCCGCGCCCGCCCGGATAGCCCCAGTTTCTCGATCGCCTGATTGAGCAATTGGCGCTCGGCCGGGCCCAGCGTGACCTGCTCGGCCACCCCGCGCACATCCAGTACGCCATTGACCACCCCCTGGCGGGCCAGCATGCGCCGGCGCGCGGCCATCACCCGCTCACGGATAGTGGCACTGTCCTCGCTGTCGGGGCTGCGGGTATCCAGGTCGGTTGCCGGCACCCGCGGCACCTCCAGATGGATATCGATGCGGTCGAGCAGCGGGCCGGATATCTTGGCGCGATAGCGCTGGGCGGCCCGCGAGTGTATTTCGGTGCCCTGCGGAGAGGGGTTCATGGCGGCGACCAGCTGGAAGCGCGCGGGGAAGGTGGCCTGGCGGGCGGCGCGGGAAATGACCACCTCGCCGGATTCCATCGGTTCGCGCAGCGCCTCGAGCACGCGTCGATCGAATTCCGGCAGCTCGTCGAGAAACAGGGTGCCGTGGTGCGCCAGCGAGATTTCGCCGGGCCCGGGCTGTGATCCGCCGCCGATCAGGGCGACGGCCGAGGCCGAATGGTGCGGACTGCGAAACGGCCGTTGGCCAAAAAGCCGCGGCTCGAAGCCCGCAGGCGTGACGGCCGCCACCTCAGCGGCGGCCAGGGCCTCTGACTCGGTCATCGGCGGCAGAATGCCGGCCAGTCGCTGGGCCAGCATGCTCTTGCCCGCCCCGGGAGGGCCGATCAGCAACAGGTTGTGTCCGCCGGCGGCAGCGATCGCCAAGGCCCGCTTGGCACGCGCCTGGCCGCGCACGTCGGCCAGGTCGCCGTCGGCTGCGGGATCGATCGGGGGCGGCGCGACATGTTCCAGTGCCTGCAACTCGCGTTCGTCGGCGAGAAAACCCACCAGCTGGGACAAATGGTCGACCGTGTAGCCACGCACGCGGGGAATCAGTTGCGCCTCGTGGCGACCTTCCTCGGGCAGGATCAGACATCGTCCGGCATCCCGGGCCGCCCGTGCCGCAGACAGGGCGCCGCGAATCGAGCGGATGCCGCCATCGAGTGATAGCTCGCCCAGGCACTCGATTTGGCCGAGGCGGTCCTGTGCCGTGGCGGGCAACTGGCCCGTGGCGGCGAGTATGGCCGCGGCGATGGCCAGGTCGAATCGAGCGCTTTCCTTGGGCAGGTCGGCCGGAGCGAGGTTGACGGTCAGGCGCCGCGGTGGGAATTCAAAGCCCGAGGAGAGGATGGCCGCGCGCACGCGATCGCGGGACTCGCGCACGGCGGTTTCGGGTAGACCCACCAGCGTGAAGGCGGGCAGGCCCGGGGCCACATGGGCCTCGACGGTTACCAGCGGGGCGTCGATGCCCAGCAGGGCACGGCTATGAATCTTGGCGATCGGCATGTCCGTATGCCTCGATGGTCACGGGATTGTTGGCCGGGCATCCATGCCCGGCGCAGGCGAAGGTCGGATCAGCTGGCTAGGTCGCCTTCTTCCGACTCGGGCGGGCGGCCGTCACGCCGCGCTTCCATGTCGGCGACCCGCTGCTCCAGGATCTCGAGTTTGGCGCGGGTGCGCGCCAGGACCTGGGTCTGGACGTCGAATTCCTCGCGCGTCACCAGGTCCATGCGCGAAAAGCCGTTGCTGACCGCCTGGCGCACGGCCTTCTCGAATTCCTGCTTGCCCTCGCGCATGCCTTCGGGCATGGCCTGCTCGATGCGCTGGGAGATCTCTTCGATCGTGTGGGTGATGGACATCTCGTTACCTCGGTCTGGCTCACCGTCGAACCGGGCGGGCCCGGGCGTTCGAGCCCGTTCGGGCTCCATGAACACCCGATTGTTGGGGATAGCCCGGCCGGATGCAAATACGGTCAGGTTAAAAAGCACCGCTTTGCCCCCCATGCCACTTCGGGCCGGTTATGCGGAGCGACGGCAGCAGACTGCACCAAATAAGTGCGGTGGGGCGAAAAGCGGGCCCCAATATGGGGACGAGGGCATTTCCTGCGTTGCTACACCTGGCCGAAAAGGGCATCTAAGTGGTTGTTAAAACGCAGCAAACACAACATGGCACGCCGGATGCAATACAGGGGGCGAACCCGAACGTTCAATTGTGGAGCACAGATCATGAAAAAGACCCTTATCGCAACCAGCATCGCCTCGGCTTTCAGCTTGTCGGCCCTGACCATGCCGTCCATTGCCGCCGCCGAGGTGTCGGCCAATATCGGTGTGGTCAGTAATTACTACTTCCGTGGCGGCACGCTTAGTGATGATCAAGCTGCCGTACAGGGTGGCGTCGACTACGCGCACGAGTCTGGTTTCTACGCCGGCACTTGGGCATCCACCCTCGGTGGCAACGACCCGTCCTACGAGCTCGATCTGTACGCCGGCTATGGTGGCAGCGTCGGTGACCTCGGCTACGACGTTGGTTACGTCTACTTCGCCTACCCGGATTCGACCGATGATTTCGACTACGGAGAAGTGTATGGCTCCCTGACCTACAGCTACTTCACTGCTGGCCTGGCCTATACCGCCAACTCGCAAGCCGATGAAGGCGGTTACACCGAAGGGGACCTGTACTACTACGCCGGTGTTGACGTGCCGTTTGGCGATTCCGGTTACACCGGCAGCCTCTATTATGGCTACTACACCTTCGACGATGATGGTGACGCCAAAAGTGATGGCAGCGGTGTGTATGACCTGGATTATGACCACTGGACTGCATCCCTGTCGAAGGACGCGGGTGATTTCGGTTCGTTCAACCTGAACTTGGAACTGGCCGAAGCGGCCGAAGACTCAGTCGGCGGTGCCGATAACGTCGACGACCTCAAGGTCTGGGTCGGCTGGTCCAAGAGCTTCTAAGGACATCCGAGTCACCGGTTCATGGACCGGCCGTTAGCCGGTCTGTCACCTAGGAGAGAAACATGAAACTGATTACGGCAGTCATCAAGCCCTTCAAGCTTGACGACGTTCGCGAGGCCCTCGGCACCGTGGGCGTGAAGGGCATCACCATGACCGAGGTCAAGGGCTTCGGTCGGCAGAAAGGTCACACCGAGCTCTACCGGGGCGCGGAATACGTGGTCGACTTTCTGCCCAAGGTCAAACTCGAGATGGTCATCGACGATGGCCTCACCGACCAGGTGATCGAGGTGATCACCAATGCCGCGAGCACCGGCAAGATCGGTGACGGCAAGATCTTCGTCTCGCCCGTCGACGAGGCCATTCGCATTCGCACCGGCGAGACCGGTGCGGACGCCATTTAAACGGAGGATTTCACCGTGGAAACTCAAGTCATCGAACTGGGCTATGCCCTCGATACGTTCTATTTCCTGATCGCCGGTGCCTTCGTCATGTGGATGGCGGCGGGCTTCACCATGCTCGAGGCAGGGCTGGTGCGCAACAAGAGCACCGTTGAGATCCTGACCAAGAACATCGCGCTGTTCTCGATCGCCTGCATCATGTACATGGTGGTGGGCTACAACATCATGTACAGCGACGGCGTCTCCAGCATTATCCCGGGCCTGAGCTTCTTCCTGGGCGCGGATAACACGGCGGCTGAAGTCGTGGCGAGTGGTGGTGACATCTACTACTCCAACATGGCCGACTTCTTCTTCCAGGTCGTGTTCGTGGCCACCGCCATGTCGATTGTTTCCGGCGTGGTCGCCGAGCGGATGAAGCTGTGGGCCTTCCTTGCCTTCACCGTGGTGCTCACTGGCCTGATCTACCCGATCCAGGGCTACTGGAGCTGGGGTGGCGGCATCCTGAGCGAGTTGGGTTATTCCGACTACGCCGGCTCGGGCATCGTCCACTTCGCCGGTGCGGTCGCCGCCTTGGCAGGTGTTCTGCTGCTCGGTCCGCGTAAGGGCAAGTTCGGCCCGAATGGCCAGGTCAACGCCCTGCCGGGTGCCAACCTGCCGCTGGCCACCCTGGGCACGTTTATCCTGTGGCTTGGCTGGTTCGGCTTCAACGGCGGTTCGGAACTGAAAGTATCCGATGTTGGTTCGGCCAACGCCGTCGCCCAGGTGTTCACCAACACCAACCTCGCCGCTGCCGGTGGTGTGATCGCCGCGATGATCGTTTCCAAGCTCACCTTCGGCAAGGTCGACCTGACCATGGTCCTCAATGGCGCCCTGGCTGGCCTGGTCGCGATCACCGCGGATCCGGCGTCGCCGTCCGCCCTGCTGGCCACCTTCATCGGTGCGATCGGCGGCGTGATCGTGGTCTTCTCCATCCTCGGCTTCGAGAAGATCAAGATCGACGATCCGGTCGGTGCCCTGTCGGTCCACGGCGTCGCCGGGATCTGGGGCGTGCTCGCGGTGTTGCTGTCCAACGACAGCGCAACCCTGGGCGGCCAGCTCGCCGGCCTGGCGCTGATCGGTGGCTTCGTCTTCGTCGCCAGCCTGATCATCTGGCTGATCCTCAAGGCGGTCATGGGACTGCGCATCAGCGAGGAGCAGGAAGAGGAAGGCGTTGACTCGGTCGAATGCGGCATGGAAGCCTACCCCGAGTTCACCAACAAGTAACTCTCGGCCCGAACGGTGCACCCAAAGGGTGTGCCTAAAACCAGCAGGCCCGGACGCAAGTCCGGGCCTTTTTCGTGTCCGGGGTGATGACGGGACGGGTTATCGGGGTTCGGGTTCGCCCAGTCGGGCAATGTTCTGGGCGCCGAGAAAGGCCTGCAGCTCGTCTTCGTATTCGAGGGGAACGGACAGTCGTGCAGAGACCTGCGGGCCGTATTCCACGTCCAGCAAGCGGGCGTCGTGCTGTTCGGCCCAGTGGCGCAGCGGCTGCTCCCGGGAGAAATCGAAACACAGGGGATGAATCCGACGAGGGCGGTGTTCGGTCAGGGCGAGGTCGGCGAGGACCTTTTGGGTGGCGCCGGAGTAGGCTCGTACCAGCCCGCCGGCCCCGAGCTTGATGCCGCCGAAATAGCGAGTGACCACCACGATGACATCCCCGATGCCCTTGTGCTGGATCACGTTGAGGATGGGCTTGCCGGCGGTGCCGCTGGGTTCGCCGTCGTCGCTCATGGCTGCCGAGGCGGCGGTGGACGGATTACCGACCAGGTACCCCCAGCAGTGATGCCGCGCGTCCGGGTGGTCGGCGCGGCCCGATTCGACGAAGGCTAGTGCCTCCTCGCGATCGCGGACCAGGCCGGCCCGGGCGATGAAGCGGCTTTTCTTGACCTCGAGTTCACGTTCGAGGGTCTCGGCGGGAGTGAAGAAGGAATCGCGTGGACTCAAATGCTGACTCGCGGCTTGCAACGTGAAACGCCTGCAAAGGGAAACTCTGCCCGAATGACATGCCACTCTGGCCTGGCGAGCCGTTCGTGATCAAGGCGCGTCGTCGCCGGCGTGCCGGCGGCCACGTCAAGACGGCGCAACACCGAGCACGGACGGCTCGCCAAGCTCCGCAGGGCGCGCCTTTAGCCGGGCATCTGCTGCGTTGTCGTCTTTGGAGAGAGAATGACTCTTCCGCAGCGGACGAACGTCTTGCATCTGCCCGGCCCAAGGCACGCAGAGCGGTATGGTATTCGTGAAGAGTTTCCCTGGGTCAGGCGCGGGTTTGGCGGGACCTCGCTACGGCTCAGCGGGCCAGCTTGGCCTCGACGGCGTCGCGAGTCTCGCGGTCGGTGAGCTGCTCGACCAGTGCCAAGGCAAAGTCGATGGCCACGCCCGGGCCCCGCGCGGTGACGAGGTTGCCATCCACTACCACGGCCTCGTCGACTATCTCGGCGCCCTGGGCCTCTGCCTCGGTCAGCGCGCCGGGGAAGTGCGTGAGCCGGCGTCCCTTGAGCAGGTCCGCTGCAGCCAGCACCTTGGGCGCGGCGCAGATGGCGCCGATCAACCGGTTGGCGACCGATTGATCCTGCAAACGCTTGAGTACGCGCTTATCGGCGGCCAGGTTGTTCGCGCCGGGCTGGCCGCCCGGCAGGACGATGGCGTCATAGACCGCCTCGCTGTCGAGCAGGGTCAGGTTGGTGTCTAGCGCCACCGTGGTGCCTCGCGAACCGGTAACCTTGTCGTCGTGCAGAGAGGCCACGAGCACCTGGATATTGGCCCGTCGCAGAATGTCGATGGTGGCGACCGCCTCCAGGTCTTCGAAACCGGGCGCCAGAAGAATCAGTACCTTGCTTGCCATGTTCTTCAATTCCTCCTCGTCTGTCCGCTCGGGCCGGCAACCGGCCGCAGTCGAGTTAGCGGCGTGAGTTCCTGCTGACGATCACCATGCCCTTGAGCATGTTGAGCGCCTCGTAGAGCTGGTAGTCGCGCACCGCCAGCGGCTCTTGATCGTCCTTTTCTGCCTGATCGCCGTTTTCCGATGGCTTGATCACGTCCATCATCTCGGAATCGCCGTTGCTCAGGTGCCCCGCCAAGCTCGCCTCGGAGATGGAAAAGACCTCCTCGATGTCGCTGACCTTGAGCTGATGTACCTTGACGTCGGGCTCGATGCCCTCGGCCTGGATCGAACGGCCACTGGGGGTGTAATAGCGCGCCGTGGTCAGGCGCAGCGCGCCGCCGTTGGACAATGGCATGATCGATTGGACCGACCCCTTGCCGAAGGTCCGTTCGCCGATCACCAGGGCGCGTCCGCTGTCCTGCAGGGCGCCAGCGACGATTTCGGACGCCGAGGCCGAGCCGCCGTTCACCAAGACCACCATCGGCACGCCATCGAGCTTGTCGCCGCGACTGGCCTCGAAACTCATCTTGGCGTCGGCCACCCGGCCCTTGGTGTAGACGATCTGCCCTTCCTCGAGGAAGGTGTCGACCATCTCCACGGAACCCTGCAGGACGCCACCGGGGTTGTTGCGCAGGTCGAGCACCAGCCCCTTGAGTGGCTTGCCGTCATTCTCTTCGACCAGTGCACCGAGGGCGTCGTGCATCTGCTCGACCGTGCGGGACTGGAACTGCGAGATGCGGAGGTACCCCATCCCGCTCTCAAGCAATTCATGCCGGACCGATTCGGTCTTGATGATTGCGCGGGTGATGGTGAATTCCAGCGGTTTTTTCTCGCCTTGGCGGGCGATGGTCAGATCGATGTCGGTTCCCGGCTTGCCGCGCATCTGCTTGACGGCCTCTTCCAGGTCCATGTCCTGGGTGAGCTCTCCGTCGATGCGGATGATCTTGTCGCCCGATTCCAGGCCGGCCTTTTTGGCCGGGGTATCATCGATAGGGGCGATGACCGTCAGCACACCGTCCTTCATGCCCACCTGGATACCCAGTCCGCCGAACTCGCCCGAGGTGGATTCGCGCAGGCTCTTGAATTCTTCCTGGTCAAGATAGCTCGAGTGCGGATCGAGCTCGGAAATCATGCCGCGGATCGAGTTTTCGATCAGTTCGCTTTCGCTGATGTCATCGACATAATCCGAACGTACCTGATCGAGCACGTCGGAATAGGTTCGCAGCTGTTCGAGCGGGACATCGACCGTGTTTTTGGCCGGCTGCTCGGCGACGGCATTGATCGCGATGGCGATGGCAAAACCGAAGAAGGCGGCGACGCCCAGGCTTGAGCCTTTGCGAATCCAGTTGGTCATGGTGTTCTCTCTAGACATGTTTTGGCGTATCGGCCCCTGAGGGTAGTGGTAGAGGTGGCGGGCGTCGCGGCGCAACGCCACATGCTTCGTCTGTTTGCAACTATCCAAAAATGGGGATATCCATTCGACAATCAAGCGGTGGCCTCGATGCCACGCAGTCCCAACTATGCCATGCCCATCTGGCACTCGCGAGCCCGGATGGGCATCAGCTGCCGGCCGCCTTTTGCCAAGCCGGCCAGCGGCCGGGGTCGATCGGGCGGCTGCCGCGGCGCACTTCCACGTAAAGGCCGTGCCGATCGGCATCCACGGTGCCCGATTCGCATACCTGGGTGCCTGTCTCCACGCGGTCACCCTTGTTCACGTTGACCGTGCGGCAGTGGGCATATAGAGACAGGTAGTCGTCCCGATGCCGCAGCATCACCAGCTTGCCCCAGCCCTTGAGTGTGCCGGCGAAGGCGACGGTGCCGGTATCGATGGCACGCACCGGTTGCCCGCCTTGGGCACGGAAAATCACGCCTTCGTTGCGTAACTGCCCATTGGAAATCGAGTCGCCGTAGTGGCGTTCGATGACGCCGTCGATGGGGATGGCGCTGGATAAAGCGAGCGCACCCGGTACGCGGCTTTCGGTCCGGGCGGGAGCGGAGGACGCCGAGGTCCGTTTTTCCTGCAGGGCCCGTTCTGCGCGTGCCTTGGCATCGGCCTGTGCCTGTGCCTGTGCCTCCGCACGTGCCGCGGCCACTTCGCGGTCCAGGCGCTTCTTTTTCTGCAAGAGGGCCTGAAGGGTCATCTGTTGCTGGTCGAGCGTCTCGCCCAGGCGGGCCAGCAGGGACTCCTGACGGGCCAGGTTTTTCGCCAGTTGTTCTTGGTGTTGGTCGAGTTGCTCGCCGGCCTGATCGAGGGCCTGGGCGGTTGCGCTGATGGCCTGGTGGTTGCGTTCGAGGGCAGCTTGCTGCTTTTGCAGATCCAGCCGGGCTTGCTGGATGGGTTCGATCAGGTGCTTGATGTAATGGAAGTCGCGCCGGGCCTGCAGGATGTCGCCCTCGGCCAACAGGGCTTTTAGCGCGCCGCCGCGGGTCAGCGGGTAGGCAGCCCGTAGACGGCGCTCAAGCTCGGCCTGCCGGTCAGAAAGACCCTGGCGTAGCTTGGCCTCCTGTGCATCAAGAGAATCCCGGCGCTCTTCCAGGGCGGCTCGTTCTTGCCCTAGAGCTTGGACCCGTCGTTCGAGCCGTTCCATCGCCTCGCGATGGGTCTCGAGTTCCGCTCGGGCGCTCTCGCGCTGTGCTTCGGTCGCCTCGATCGCCTCGCGCTGGGACTCGATTTTCTCCTCGACCTCGGCGGCCGAGGCAGGTCCCGACAGCAGCAGGCACAGCCACACCAGAATGAGCCGGGAGCGACTGTTCCGGCCAAGGGTCGAATGCCGGTGCATGCGGTGGAAAGAGGAAGGGAAACCTGGCAAGACGATCCCCGAACGATGGATGGCGGAAATGAAAAAATCGGACGTAAAGCGAACGTTGGGAAGGAGGCTGCAACAAAATGCTGTAAAAGCGGTAGTATACGGACCTTGAGGCATTTCGCCGAGCCGCCGGAGCCGGATGGACGGAGCGGTGCGGGCGAGATCCGACACCCCTTCCTGGACTTGGGTCAACGCCATGAATTTGGAAACCGAGCAATACCTTTCCACCCGGCTGATGGGTCGTTCCGATGACATCGAGCGGGCCTCGCGCTCGCTCAAGGCGATGTCGCATCCGCTGCGGCTCAAGATCCTGTGCGTGCTGGGTGACAACGAGCTGAGCGTCCAGCAGATCGTCGAAGCGGTCGGTACGACTCAGAGCAACATCTCTCAGCATCTGGCGATCCTGCGGGACAAAGGCATCCTCGCCTCGCGCAAGGATGCCAATCGTGTTTTCTACCGTGTTTCCGACGCGCGCACGCTGCGCCTGATCGGCATGATGCAGGAAGTGTTTTGCCCTATTGATTAGGGTGGGATAAAATCATTTTATCTGGGCCGAGTGGACTGCCGCCGGCCATTCTCGAAAAATGATTCCCGCATCGCGGAGGTAACACCATGACGACAGATCGCTACGTTCGCATCATTGCCGGGCTGATGATCCTGATCACCCTGGTTCTGGCACACCTGACCGGCCAGGCCGATCTGGGTCAGATCTCCTGGTTGTGGCTGACGGCCTTTATCGGGCTGAACCTCTTCCAGAGCGGTATCACGCGGTTCTGCCCGATGGACTCGATCCTGGCTAAGCTGGGCGTCCGTCGCGCTTCCTGAGGAAGCCTCGTTCATGAGCCGGTTCCCCGAACCGGTCGCCCCCATCAAGGCACCGAACCGGCACCGCGCCGGCGGTGCCTTGAATTTTTCTGCCCGCCCGGCCATTGTATTGCGCACTTTCCCGCGTCCAAGCTCAGAGAAGACCCATGCAACCGTTTATTGATTTCCTCGTTCGTCACTGGGTGCTGTCCACGGTGGCAGTCGTTCTGGCGATACTGCTGATTGGCAACGAACTGTCCCGACGTATGCAGAAATTCAAGACGCTCGAACCTTCGGACGTGGCCCGCAAGGCCGGCCGAGAGGGCGTCGCGCTGATCGACGTGCGCGAGAGCAACGAATGGAAGGACGGCCATATCAAGGGGGCGCGGCACATCCCGCTCGGCCAGCTGGATAAGAAGCTGGACGAGATTCGGGCTGAGTCCCCCGATGAGGTGGTGTTGTACTGCCGCTCGGGCAATCGCTCGGCCACCGCGGCCAATATCCTGGTCAAGAACGGGATGGAAAACGTCAGCCATCTCGGCGGCGGCATTCTGGCCTGGGAAGCGCAGAACTACCCGGTCAGCAAGGGCAAGTGAGCTACCTCGATGAGCGCTGATGCCCATTCGACGGGTCCGATCGATCCGCCACCGATCGTCGTCTATCAGAGTCCGTTGTGTCCGTTCTGCCATTTCGCCAAGCGGTTGCTGAAAAAGCGTGGCCTGCCGTTCGAGTCGATCAACGTCCAGCTTTCGGCGGCCAAGCGCGACGAGATGATCCAGCGGGCCAAGCGAGTCACCGTGCCGCAGATCTTCATCGGTGAGACCCATGTGGGCGGCTATGACGAGCTCGCCGCACTGGACCGCGACGGTGCCCTCGAGCGCCTGGTCGAGGCCGAGGCCCGACGGGCGGCCGGTGAGCCACCCATGGGCGATGCCTGAAGCCGACGTCACATGGCGCTATCATGGGCCATGGAGTCGCTTGCTGAGGAGAGACCGTAATGGCTGATGCAAAACATGTGGTCTGCCCCGCTTGCGGGGCCGTCAACCGATTGCCCGCCGAGCGACTGGGCGGGGGTAATTGCGGGCGCTGCGGGCAGCCGCTGTTTTCCGGTCGGCCACTGGATCTCGATGAGCAGGGTTTCGATCGTCACATCGGGCGCAACGATCTGCCCGTGTTGGTCGATTTCTGGGCCGAGTGGTGCGGCCCCTGCAAGATGATGGCACCGGTGTTCGAGCAGGTGGCCCGTGACTACAGCGGGCGGCTGGTAGTGGCCAAGCTCGAGACCGAGCGTGCCCCGGGCGTCTCCGCGCGCTTCGGCATCCGCAGCATACCGACATTGATACTCTTTTCCGGCGGCCGAGAGATCGACCGCCTCTCCGGGGCCCTTCCCGCCGACCAGCTGAGGCAATGGCTGGCCGGGCACGGCATCCGCTGAATTTTTCGCAAACACAACCAAGCAGGAAGGCTGACATGGCAGAGGGTGAACAGGAACAGAACGAGGCCGCTGGTGGCCAGAACGCCGGTCAGGACGATCAGCAGTTCTTCGTGCAGAAGGTCTACCTCAAGGATCTGTCTTTCGAGTCGCCGCAGACTCCGGACATCTTCACGCGCAGCGACTGGTCCCCCGAGGTCAGCGTCCAGGTAGGCAATAACGCCACCCGTTTGAGCGACAACGCCTTCGAGACCGAGCTGACCATCACGGTTACCGCGACCCACGAGGAAAAGACCGTCTATCTCGCCGAGGTCCAGTACGCCGGCGTGTTCACCATCAAGGGCTTCGAGGATGGCACGCGTCGCCAGCTGCTGGGCGCCTACTGCCCGACGCTGATCTTCCCCTACATCCGCGAAACCGTCTCCGACCTGGTGATGAAGGGCGGCTTCCCACAGATGGTCCTTCAGCCGATCAACTTCGATGCGCTCTACGCGCAGCACGAGCAGCAGCAGGCAGCCCAAGCCGAGGCGCCCGCCGACTCGCGCCCCAACTAAGCGACCGGACAGGCGGCAGCCACCATGACGCAGCCGGGACAGGAAACGATCGCGGTGCTCGGGGCGGGTTCCTGGGGGACGGCGTTGGCCGCGCTGCTGGCGGCCAACGGCGCCCAGGTGCGCCTGTGGGCGCGCGATTGCGCACACGCGGAGACGATCGATCGTGAGCATCGCAATCCCCGTTACCTGCCCGGCATCGAGTTGCCCGAGACGTTGCGGGCCGGCTGCGACCTGGCCTGGGCGGTGGATGGCGCCGACCAGGTATGGCTGGTCTTGCCCACCAAGATCCTTGGCCAGTTTCTGGCCGAGCACGGGGAGATCCTTCCCCGGTCGGCCATCTTCGTCAGCGCGTCCAAGGGCTTCGAGCCCGGCTCCGGGCTGCGCATCGACGAACTGGTCGCCCGGGCTTTGGGTGACGTGCCGTTCGCCGTGGTGTCGGGACCCACATTTGCCATCGAGGTGGCCCATGGCAAGCCGGCGGCCTTGGCGGTCGGCAGCCGCAGTCACGCCGTGGCCGACGCGGTGGCCAACGTGCTGCGCAACGAGCGCGTTCGCTGTTATCCCAGCGAGGACGTGGTCGGCATCGAACTGGCTGGGGGGCTGAAGAACGTGCTCGCCATCGGCGCGGGAGTGTCCGACGGTTTCGGCTTCGGCGCCAATGCGCGGGCGGCGCTGATCACGCGCGGCCTGGCCGAGATCATGCGACTGGGGGCGGCGATGGGGGCCAAGCCCGAGACCTTCTTTGGCCTGGCCGGCCTAGGCGACTTGGTTCTCACCTGTACCGACGATCATTCCCGCAATCGCCAGTTCGGCCTGCGCCTGGCTCGGGGTGAATCGCCCGATGATGCCGTCGCCGCCATCGGGCAGGCAGTCGAAGGCATCAGCGCCGCCCGCGAGGGACGGCGTTTGGCCCGGACCTACGGCCAGGAGATGCCGATCACCGAGTGCATCCATCGGGTGCTGTTCGAGGGGCTCCCGGCCCGCGAGGCAGTCGCCGAGTTGCTGGCGCGCGATCCGCGGCCCGACGAGGGCTGATCTGTCACGGTATGGTCGGCTTGCTGCCGACGGCTCCCGGTCTGGCCCGCTCAGCGTTCCGTATCCACCGGCACGATTTCCTGAATCTCGGCGCGCTGCTCGCGCACCACGAATCGCACGTCGATGTCCTCGATGCGCATGCCATAGACCCGCTTCGGGTCAGCATGGAAGGCCGGACGGGGGTCCTGGGCGAGGCTCTGTTCGATCAGCCCGACCTGGGCCGGGTCGAGTCGGGTGATCCAGTGTTCCGCCGCTCCCCAGACGACCGCCAGTCGCTCCGGCGGCGCGTTGGCCCAGCCACCCTGGCTATCACCGGGGCAGTCGGCATACGGCACGTGCGGTTTGACGTCGAGTATGGGCGTGCCGTCGAGCAGATCCAGCCCTCCCAGTTGCAGTCGCACTGCCCCGTCGCGCTCGGTGACGTCCAGCAGGCGGACCACGGACAGGCCGATGGGATTGGGCCGGACCGGTGCCCGACTGGCGAACACGCCCACCCGCTGGTTTCCGCCCAGTCGTGGCGGGCGCACTGCCTTGCTGTCCTGCGGCCCCATGCGCCGCTTGGCGTGAAATACCCACACCAGCCACAGATGAGAGAAGGCCTCGATCCCCTGCCAGGCGATGGGGTCCTGCCACTCGGCCGTGGGAAGGAGTATTCCCGTGGCCGCCGGTACCACGCCGGACTGGCGCGGGATGCCGAAGCCCTCCCGATAGGGGCTCTGGATATGGCCGATGGCCGACATGTCCCAGGATGTGGTCATGCTCGCGTTGCCTCGCCGGGAAAGCCCAGTTGCCGCCATGCCTCGAAGAAGGCCACCGAGGCGGCGTTTGCCAGATTCAGGCTGCGCGAGCCGCTCACCATGGGCAGATAAAGCCGCTGCCCGACCGGCAGTTCATCCAGGATTGCGTCGGGCAAACCGCGTGTTTCCGGACCGAACAGCAGCACGTCGTCCGACCGGTATGCCATCCGGTCGTAACGTATCCCGCCCCGGGTGGAGAAGGCCAGCAGGCGTCGCCCCGCCACGGCCTGCTGGGCGGCGGTGAAGTCGGCATGGCGGTGAACCCGTGCCAGGTCGTGGTAGTCCAGACCGGCGCGCCGCACGGCCTTGTCGCTGAAAGAAAATCCCAGCGGTTCGACCAAGTGCAGCTGGGCACCGGTGTTGGCGCACAGGCGAATCAGGTTGCCGGTGTTGGGCGGGATCTCGGGTTCGAACAGCATGATCGATGGCATCCCGCTATTGTAGGGCAGGAGGCGGCCATCGCGTCGGTTCGGGGCGGCGGGCGTTACGCTCCGCCCGGCCGGGCAGTCGTCCCGGCGGGCTGATGTAGAATGGCGCCAGAACACAGATCGTGCTTGCCGGCCGCAGGGCCGGCTGGCAGTCGAACGTATCAGGCAGAATCGAGGTAAAGGCATGAAGGTACTGGTTATCGGTGGTGGCGGCCGCGAGCACGCCCTGGCATGGAAGATCGCCCAGTCGCCGCGAGTCGAGACGGTCTTCGTCGCCCCCGGCAACCCCGGTACGGCTGGCGAAGCCAAGTGCCGGAACGTCGATATCGCCGCGACCGACGTGGCCGGCCTGGTCGCCTTTGCCGGCGACAACGGCGTCGAGCTGACCGTGGTCGGCCCCGAGGCGCCGTTGGTCGAGGGTGTCGTGGACACCTTCCGTGACGCCGGCCTGCCGATCTTCGGTCCCACTCGCGATGCCGCTCAGCTCGAGGGTTCCAAGGCCTTCGCCAAGGATTTCATGGAGCGCCACGGCATTCCCACCGCCAGTTATCGCGTCTTCGACACCGCGGCCCCGGCGATCGAATTCGCCCACGAGCACGGCGCGCCGGTGGTGATCAAGGCCGACGGCCTGGCCGCCGGCAAGGGCGTGATTGTCGCCCAGACCCTCGACGAGGCCGAGGCGGCCATCCGCGACATCTTCGGCGGGCAGTTCGGCGCCGCCGGTGCGCGCGTGGTGGTCGAATCCTTCCTCGAGGGCGAGGAGGCGAGCTTCATCGTCATGGTCGACGGCGAGCACATCCTGCCCATGGCCTCCAGTCAGGACCACAAGGCCCGCGATGCGGGTGACAAGGGTCCCAACACCGGCGGCATGGGCGCCTACTCTCCCGCCCCGGTGCTCGATGAGGCCATGATCGCCAAGGTGATGGAACAGGTGATCGAGCCGACCGTGAAGGGCATGGCCCTCGACGGCCTGCCCTACACCGGCTTTCTCTACGCCGGCCTCATGATCGGCGCGGATGGCGAACCCCAGGTGCTCGAGTTCAATTGCCGCTTCGGTGACCCGGAAACCCAGCCGGTGCTGATGCGCCTGGACAGCGATCTGGTCGACCTGATCGAGGCCGGTGTCAATGGCACGCTCCACCAGGCAAACGCCGAGTGGACCGAAAAGCCGGCCGTGGGTGTGGTGCTGGCCTCCGCCGGCTACCCGGCGAGCTCGTCGAAGGGCGACGTGATCACCGGCCTCGACGACCTGCCCGCGGGTGTGAAGGCGTTTCACGCCGGCACCGCCGAGGAGAATGGCAACATTGTCACTAACGGCGGGCGCGTGCTCTGCATCACCGCGCTGGGTGATAGCGTGGAGGCCGCGCAGAAGGCGGTCTACGCCGGGGTCGACAGGGTGCAGTTCGAGGGCGGCTTCTGCCGCCGCGATATCGGCTGGCGGGCCATCGGCCGCGGCTGATCTTGGTGCGTTTACTCTCGAGATGGTGAATCCGTAAAAAGCTGCTTTACTCCGGGTTCAGTTTCTTACGGTGATTTGATCATGCGCAGTCTATTTGCTCTGCTCGTCCCTTTCCTCCTGGCCGGGCCGGCCCAAGCAGTGGAGCTCGGCGTCGGTGATCCGGCGCCCGCCTTCACCCTTCCCGACCAGCACGCCGAACCCCGCTCGCTGTCCGACTACCGCGGCGGCTGGCTGGTGCTGTATTTCTACCCCAAGGACGATACGCCGGGTTGTACCACCGAGGCCTGCAGCTTTCGCGACAACATCAATCGTCTGATCGCCCAGAACACCGCGATCCTGGGCGTGAGCATGGATAGCGTGGAAAGCCACGCCGCGTTCGCGAAGGAATACGAGTTGCCCTTCCCGCTGCTCGCCGATCCAGAGGGCGAGGCGGTCGAGGCCTACGGGGCACTGAGTGACTACCTGGTGCTGAAGTTCGCCAAGCGCCAGACTTTTATCATCGATCCCGCGGGCAAGATCGCGAAAATCTACCGCAAGGTGAACCCGGACGAGCACGTGCAGGACGTGCTCAACGACCTAAGGGCATTGCAGGCGAACGACTGAGCGGGCACCCAAAAGAAAACCCCGGCGGTGCCGGGGTTTCTCGTCTCGGGCGGGCGGCGTTCGTCAGCCGCGGCGCATCGAGTCGTAGAACTCGTTGTTGGTCTTGGTCTGCTGGAGCTTGTCGAGCAGAAACTCCACCGCCTCGAGCTCGCCCATCGGGTGGAGGAACTTCCTGAGGATCCACATCTTCTGCAGTTCTTCGGTATCCGTGAGCAGTTCCTCGCGGCGGGTGCCGGAGCGGTTGATGTTGATCGCCGGGTAGGTGCGCTTTTCCGCGATGCGCCGGTCGAGGTGGAGCTCCATGTTGCCGGTGCCCTTGAATTCCTCGTAGATCACCTCGTCCATCTTCGAGCCGGTGTCGACCAGCGTGGTGGCGAGGATGGTCAGGCTGCCACCTTCCTCGACGTTACGCGCGGCGCCGAAGAAGCGCTTGGGGCGGTGCAGGGCGTTGGCGTCCACGCCGCCGGTGAGCACCTTGCCCGAGGACGGCACCACGGTGTTGTAGGCGCGTGCCAGGCGGGTGATCGA
Organism: Halothiobacillus sp.; assembly: GCA_011389965.1. Lineage (GTDB taxonomy): Bacteria > Pseudomonadota > Gammaproteobacteria > Halothiobacillales > Halothiobacillaceae > Guyparkeria. Next base: position 21,896 of record JAABTF010000015.1, on the reverse strand, counting down.
GTCGAGCAGGATCACCACGTCGCGCTTGTGCTCGACCAGGCGCTTGGCCTTCTCGATCACCATCTCGGCAACCTGCACGTGGCGCGGTGCCGGCTCGTCGAAGGTCGAGGCCACCACCTCGCCGCGCACGGTGCGCTGCATTTCGGTGACCTCTTCGGGCCGCTCGTCGATCAGCAGCACGATCAGGTCGCACTCGGGATGATTGTGGGCAATGCTCTGCGCGATGTTCTGCAGCAGCATGGTCTTGCCGGCCTTGGGCGGGGCGACGATCAGGCCGCGTTGCCCCTTGCCGATCGGCGAGACGATGTCGATGATCCGTGCGGTCAGGTCTTCGGTCGAGCCGTTGCCGCGCTCCATCCGCATGCGCTGTTCGGCGTGCAGCGGCGTGAGATCCCCGAAAAGGATTTTGCTCTTGGAGGCCTCGGGTTTCTCGAAGTTGATCTTCTCGATCTTGAGCAGCGCAAAGTAGCGCTCGTTGTCCTTGGGCGGGCGGATCGAGCCGCTGATGGAGTCGCCGGTCTGCAGGTTGAATCGCCGGATCTGCGAGGGCGACACGTAGATGTCGGCCGGTCCGGCAAGATAGGAGCCGTCGGAGCTTCGCAGAAAGCCGAAGCCATCCGAGAGGATTTCCAGCACCCCGTCCCCGTGGATCGATTCGCCCGTCTTGGCATGGGCCTTGAGCAGGCCGAAGATCACGTCCTGCTTGCGGGTCCTGGCGAGGTTTTCCAGCCCCATGGACCGGGCCAGCTCCATGAGTTCCGGAACGGGCTTGCTCTTGAGTTCGGTTAGATTCATTCGGATGGATTCGTCGTGGGGACCGCAGCGGGCCACAGATTGATAATCAACGGGATGTTTGAGGATGAAATCAAATGCTTGAGATCAGGAGGCCGCCGAGGCGCGGCCGGACGACGGAAGGGGCGCGTCGTCTTTAAAGCTGACGGGAGTTTGGCACATAACCGGCTGGTTGCCAAACAAGTCAAGTCCCGATTGGGCGCATGGCGTGGATCAAACCCCCATGCGCCTTCTGGCGGGCATCGAACGCTAAATGGTTCAGAGCGCGGAGTCGATGAAGTCGGTCAGCTGAGATTTGGAAACAGCGCCGACCTTGGTGCCTTCGACCTTGCCGTCCTTGAACAGCATCAGTGTCGGGATACCACGGATGCCGTTCTGACGGGGCGTTTCCGGGTTTTCGTCGATGTTGACCTTGGCGATCTTGAGCTTGCCGGCGTAGTCGTCGGCCACCTCGTCGAGGATCGGCGCGATCATCTTGCAGGGACCGCACCATTCGGCCCAGAAATCGACCAGCACGGGCGTGTCGCTGTTGAGGACCTGGGTTTCGAAATCCGCGTCGGATACGTAGACGATATTGTCGCTCACGGCATGACTCCTGAATCAGTAACTGTTAATGCCTAGTCGGCAATTGTTCATCCCTTGACGCCGCTTTTCAAGCCGAGCGGCCTCGCGGTGCTATTCTGAGGCCCTCAGCAAACGGGCCGGGGGCGTAGCGAACGGCCCCGAGTATGGCCCGGGTTTCACCCTGACGCAAAAAGAACCCCGCCCATGGCTTCTCTTACCGAGCTCCGATATGTGGTTGCCGTTGCCCGCGAGCGACACTTCGGCCGTGCCGCCGCCCGCTGTTTCGTCAGCCAGCCGACCCTCAGCGTGGGGGTCAAGCGCCTGGAGGAGGCCCTCGGCTTGCAGATCTTCGAGCGAGCGAGTCGATCGGAGGTCCAGATCACGCCCGAGGGCCGCGAGATCGTCGGCCAGGCCGAACGCGTCCTCGATGAGATGGGGCGGCTCGAGGACCTGGCGCATGTGCGTCGCGATCCACTGGCCGCGCCGCTGCGCGTCGGTCTGATCCATACCGTCGGGCCCTATCTCCTGCCGCGCCTGATCCGGCGCCTGCATGAATTGGCGCCGAAGATGCCGATTGAGATTACCGAGGGTCTGACGGCCGATCTGGCCGAGCGACTCGAGCACGGCGAGTTGGACGTGGTGGTGCTCTCCCTGCCGTTCGAGGCGCCGTCGGTTGCGGTTCAGCCGGTCTATCGCGAACCCTTTACCGTGGCGGTGCCGGTGAACCACGCCTTGGCCGGGCAAGCAGCGATCGAGCCGGACCAGTTGGCCGAACACGATCTGCTGCTGCTGGGTCAGGGCCACTGCTTTCGCGACCAGGTGCTGGGCGTGTGCCCGCGCTGTGCCGATGGGCGCGCCTTCGGCCGGCTACAGCGAACGCTCGAGGGCGGTTCGCTGGAAACCATGCGCATGATGGTGGCCACCGGTGCGGGCATCACGGTGTTGCCCTGTGCCTCCACCGCCTCGGACGACGAGGGCACGGGAGCGCTGATACGGTATCTGCCCTTCGCCAAGGCCGCGCCGACGCGTGACATCGCGCTGGCGTGGCGGGAACGGTTCACCCGGCCGCAGGCGATCGAAGTGTTGGCCCGCTCGATTCGCGAAACGCTGCCCGCCTGTTGTCAGCCCTTGTCCCCAGTCAGTCGAGGATGACGACTTCTTCGGCCTGGGGGCCCTTGCGGCCCTGACCGATCTGGTATTCGACCTTCTGGCCCTCGTCGAGACGCGAGGAGCCGGCGTCGTTGATGGCGCGGAAGTGAACGAACAGATCTTCGCCGTTTTCGCGGATGATGAAGCCGAAACCCTTGTCGACGTTGAACCACTTGACCGTGCCGACCTCGCGGACGGGCTCGTGCTCGACGGCCACTTCCTTGGGACGCAAGCCGGGTTTGTTGGTGCGGTTGGTCAGGCGGACGGAGAGCAAGGAGATGGCCAGGAGAACGATTGCCGAGGCAATGAATTGCATGCCCGGCTGATCGAGATATGCGTAGATCCGGCCGATGGCCAGTGCGCCGATAATGGCGAGTCCGAGGATGACGAGAAAGACGGTGAGTCGGGAGTCCTGCCAGGTTTTCATGAGGTGGGTTATTCCGTTGGTTTGTTGTGTGGTTCGAGAATCGCGGCGGGGGCCGCCGGACGTTATGGCTTAACGCCAACCGCTCTGGATGGTGCCGTGGCGGTCCGCAGGCCGCATGGCTCTGCTTGGCGCCGGCCGTCATAGCGAGGTTGGCGCCGGCCGTCATAGCGAGGTTGGCGCCTGCTATTCTGTCACATTTGCGCATGACTTGGCGCCCCCGGCCGCCGGGGAAGGCGTTGACTTGCCTGCGACCAGAATGGAGAAAAAGGTATGTCGGGAAATAACCAGTGGGTCTACGAGACCGTCGAGGAGATGGGCGCACGTTTCGGTATCCGCGTCACGGACAAGCTGCTCGAGGAGCGGACGGCCTACCAGCACCTCGAGGTCTATCGCACCGAGCACTGGGGCAACCTGATGCTGCTCGACGGGGTGATCATGCTCTCCTCGGTGGAGAACTTCGTCTATCACGAGATGATGTCCCACCCGGCTCTGCAGAGCCACGCCGCACCCCGCAACGTGGTGATCATCGGGGGCGGTGATTGCGGCACGCTCAGCGAGGTGCTCAAGCACGAGGAAGTGGAATCGGTGATGCAGATCGACATCGACGAGGCGGTGACCCGGGCCGCCGAGCGGTTCTTCCCCGAGTTGGTGGCGCACAACGACGACCCGCGGGCCTCCCTGCATTTCGAGGACGGGGTGGCCTGGATGCGCAATGCCCCTGCGGGCAGTGTGGACGTGATCATTGTCGATTCCACTGACCCCATCGGCCCGGGAACCGGCCTGTTCGGCCCCGCCTTTCTGGCCGACTGCCATCGGGTTCTGCGCGACGACGGCATCATGGTCGGCCAGAGCGAGTCGCCCTTCTACCACATGCCGCTGATGCTCGATTACCACCGAGCCATGGCCGCCGCGGGCTTTGCCGAACGGCGCTCCCTACTGTTCCCGCAGCCGGTCTACCCCGGCGGTTCGATCACCGGCACGCTGGCCCGCAAGACCGGTCGACTCGACGAGATCCGGCCGCTGGCCGGCGGGGTTGCCACGCGCTTTTACAACACGGGGCTGCATCGGGGGCTACTGGAAATGCCGGCCTTCATGCGTGAGGCTCTTGGCGACGTCTGACGCTCTGTCCGACCGTACGGTTATAAAAGATCGGCTCGTGCGCAGAGAGCCGGCGCTGGCCGTCTGGCTTTGTCCCTTTGACTGATCGAGTTGATTCGCTCCCCATGACCGACCGGCCCGACCTGATCATCATCCGGCCCGCCCCGGAGATGCAGCTCAAGTCTTCGCCCACTCGGCGTCGCTTTCGCAACATCCTGATTCACAACCTGCATCGGGCGTTGGGCGAGATCCCGCACGAGTTCCGGGTCGATCAGGCGCGGCTGCTGTTGCGATCCCCCGCCGTGGAGGCGGCCTGCGAACTTCTGGGCCGGGTGTTCGGCGTGGACTCCTTTTCGCCGGTAGAGGCCGTGGTCCAGGCGGATTTCGATGTTCTTGAGCGCGTCGCCCGCGAGCGGTTTGCCGAGGCGGTACGCGGGCGACGCTATGCGGTGCGCTGCAAGCACCACGGCGGACCGAAGCTGTCCACCCGCATGGTGGAACGCCGGTTGGGCGCGGTGCTCAATGATGTCGGCACCGTCGATCTGACGCGGCCTGAGGTCACGTTGCGTGTCGAACTGACCGACGAGGGGGTGTGGTTGTACACCCGCCGCCTGCCCGGCCCGGGCGGCATGCCGTTGGGCATCCAGGATCGGGCGCTTACGCTGATGTCGGGAGGTTTCGACTCGGCCGTGGCTGCCTGGTACACCATGCGTCGCGGTGTCGGCATCGACTATGTCTTCTGCAACCTGGGCGGGGCCACCCACGAGCACATGGTGCTGCAGGTGACCCAGCGGTTGGTGCGGGACTGGGCCGCCGGGGATCGCCCGCGCCTGTTCGTGGTGGATTTCCTGCCGGTGGTCGCCGACTTGCGCGCCAGCCTGCCCGGCGAGGTCTGGCAACTGGTGCTCAAGCGTCTGATGTACCGGGCTGCCGAGGCGGTGGCCAACCGCCGCGGCGCCCAGGCGTTGGTGACCGGCGAGGCCCTCTCGCAGGTGTCTTCGCAGACACTGTCGAACCTCAACACCATCGATGCGGCCAGCGATCTGCCGGTGCTGCGTCCGCTGATCGGCTTCGACAAGTCGGAAATCATGCGCATGGCGCGCGATATCGGTACCTACGAGCTTTGCGAGGGAGTGCCGGAATTTTGCGCCCTCTCCTTGAGTTGTCCAGTGGTCAGCTCCCGGCGAGGACGGATTGCCGCGCTGGAAGAGGCGCTGGATGACCGGCTGCTCGACAAGGTGGTGGCCGAGGCGCGCGAGGTTGACCTGCTGGCGCTCGACGAGGCCGACCTGGTCGAGCCCGACGTGCTGACCGAAGAAATCCCGCCGGACGCGGCGATTATCGATTGCCAGCCGCCGCGTCGCTTTCGCGACTGGCACCTCCCTGGTGCGGTCAACTATCCGCCGGACGAACTGGCGCGCTGCTACGAGTCGTTGCCCAAGGGCCGCCCCTACCTGCTCTACTGCTTGCTGGGCACCAGCGCTTCCTTGCTGGCCGAGCGGATGCAGCGTGCCGGCTTCGACGCGCGGGCCTTCCGGGGTGGGGTGAACCGGCTGCGCAAGGTCTGGTCGAAGCGGACCGAGGGCGAGTCGTCCTGAGCGGGGCCGGGGTTGGCTTGGCGTGCGGTAACTGCTGGATATAACAGCGCTTTCCGGTATACTGCGCCGCCCCCGGGTGCCGGGCGGCCCTGAGCGGGGCTGTCCGCCGTGTTTTTTGTATCGCCCGGCTGGCCAGGCCGCGTGGCGGCAGGAGGTTTCCATGAATTATCCAGATCGATTCGCCGTGATCGTCATCGGTGGCGGCCATGCCGGCACGGAGGCGGCTCTGGCCGCCGCGCGCATGGGCGTGGAAACCCTCCTGGTCACCCACAACATCGAGACCCTCGGTCAGATGAGCTGCAATCCGGCCATTGGCGGGATTGGCAAGGGGCACCTGGTCAAGGAAATCGACGCGCTGGGCGGGGCCATGGGGCATGCTGCCGACCTGGGCGGCATCCAGTTCCGCACGCTCAATGCGCGCAAAGGCCCGGCGGTCCGGGCCACCCGGGCCCAGGCCGATCGCGCGCTCTACAAGGCGGCGGTACGCCGCATCCTGGAGAACCAGCCGCACCTGACCCTGTTCCAGCAAGGGGTGGATGACCTAATCCTCGATGGCGATCGCGTAGTCGGTGTGCGCACTCAGGGCGGCATCGAGTTCCGGGGCGACTCCGTGGTGCTGACCGCCGGGACCTTTCTCGCTGGGCAGATCCACGTCGGTATGGAACGATCCGAAGGCGGTCGTGCCGGAGATCCGCCGGCCAAGAAGCTGGCCGATACCCTGCGCTCGCTCGACCTCGGGGTGGCCCGGCTCAAGACCGGTACCCCGCCACGTCTCGACGGCCGCAGTCTTGATTTTTCGGTGATGCAGGCCCAGCCGGGCGACACACCCACGCCAGTGTTTTCCTTTCTCGGCCAGCCCGAGGAGCACCCGCGCCAGGTCGATTGCTTCATCACGCACACCAACGAACGCACCCACGAGATTATCCGCGGTGGGTTGGATCGTTCGCCGATGTTCACTGGCGAGATCGAGGGCATCGGCCCGCGCTACTGCCCGTCGATCGAGGACAAGATTCACCGCTTCGCCGACAAGGATTCGCACCAGATCTTCGTCGAGCCGGAGGGGCTGGATACCCACGAGGTCTATCCCAACGGCATCTCCACCAGCCTGCCCTTCGACGTGCAGCTGGAGCTGGTGCGTTCGATTCGCGGCTTCGAGAACGCACATATCACCCGCCCGGGCTATGCGATCGAGTACGACTTCTTCGATCCGCGCGGTCTCAAGCCCACGCTCGAGACTCGGGCGATCAGTGGTCTGTACTTCGCCGGCCAGATCAACGGCACCACCGGCTACGAAGAGGCCGCCGCACAGGGCCTGATGGCCGGCGCCAATGCCGCAGCCCAGGTGCTGGAGCGTGAGCCACTGACTCTGCGCCGCGACCAGGCCTACCTGGGCGTGCTGGTGGACGACCTGACCACCCAGGGCACGCTCGAGCCCTATCGCATGTTCACGAGCCGGGCGGAATACCGCCTGATGCTGCGCGAGGACAACGCCGACCAGCGCCTGACCTCGATCGGTCGCGAGTTGGGGCTGGTGGACGAGCGTCGCTGGCGGGCCTTCAGCGAGAAGATGGAGGCAATCGAGGCCGAGCGTGGCCGGCTGGGTGACATCTGGGTCCACCCGGGCCACCCGGCAGCCGCGAAGCTCGAGGGGTCGGTGTCGCGCAATGTCACCGCACTCGATCTTTTGCGTCGTCCGGAGCTGGATTACGCCGCCGTGACGGCCGTGGAGGAGTTGGCCCCGACGACCCGGCCGGCGCCGGCGGTGATCGAGCAGCTCGAGATCGAGGCCAAGTACGCCGGCTACATCGACCGGCAGCGCGATGAGGTGAACCGTTCGCTCAAGCAGGAGCGCGAGGCCATCCCCGCGGACATGGATTACGCCGGTATCCCGGGGTTGTCCAACGAGGTGCGCGACAAGCTGGCCGCCCAGCGGCCGGCTACCGTGGGCCAGGCCGCCCGCATTCCCGGGGTCACTCCGGCTGCCGTTTCTCTGCTGCTGGTACACCTCAAGCGCCACGGCCACCTGGCCCGTTCGGCGTAAGCGGCGCATGCCCTCAAGCCTCAGCGCAGACCAGCGGGCCCGCCTCGATCGGCGATTGTTGTCGGGCGCCGATGAACTCGGTGTGCCCCTGGCAGCCGAGGCGGCCGGGCAGTTGTTGGATTACATCGAGTTGCTGTTTCGTTGGAACCAGGCCTACAACCTCACGGCGGTGCGCGACCCGGAGGCCATGGTGATTCGCCATCTGCTGGACTCCCTGGCGGTGTTGCCGCAGCTGCCTCAGTGTGCGCGACTGCTAGATATTGGCAGTGGTCCCGGGATACCGGGTATGATCTTGGCGGTTTGTCGCCCCGACAGTGAGGTCACCTTGGTCGACTCCAATCTCAAGATGACGCGTTTCGCCGCCCGAGCCCAACGGGCGCTGGGCTTGTCGAACGTGGCGGTCTGCCGCGAACGCGTCGAGCGACTCGACTCTGCGGATCGCTTTGACTGCATTATCTCGCGCGCCTTCGCCTCCCTGGGCGATTTCGTCCGGCTGGGCGGCCCCCTGCTCTCCGATGACGGTGCGATGTTCGCCATGAAGGGTCGTCTCGATCCAGACGAGATGGCCGATCTGCCGCCGGGCTTTGATATCACGGCCCGCCACGCGCTGGCCGTGCCGGGGCTGGATGCCGAGCGGCACCTGGTGGTCCTGCGTCGGGTGGTCGATTCATGAGCTGGGTGATCGCGATTACCAACCAGAAGGGCGGCGTGGGCAAGACCACCACGGCGGTCAACCTGGCCGCGGCCCTGCAGGCCTTCGGCCGACGCGTCTTGCTGGTGGACATGGACCCACAGGGCAACGCCACCGTCAGCTCGGGTTATGCCAAGAGCGAGATCGAGCGTCACGTCGGGCAGGTCCTGCTCGATGAACTGCCGGCCCAGGAAGTAATCCTCGAGACCGACCCGGGTGGCTACGACTTGCTGCCCGCGACCATCGATCTGGCCGGGGCAGAATTCCAGTTGGTTACCCGCATTGGCCGGGAGACCAAGCTGCGTCAGGCCCTGGCGCCTCTGGTCGAGGACTATGACTTCATCCTGATCGACTGTCCGCCCGCCCTGAACACGCTCACCATCAATAGCCTGGCGGCGGCCGACGACGTGCTGATCCCGGTGCAATGCGAGTACTTCGCCCTGGAAGGGCTCAGCGCCCTACTGGACACGGTCGAGCAGGTGCGCCTGGCGCTGAATCCGGATCTCGGCATCGCCGGGGTGTTGCGCACACTGTATGATGCCCGCAACCGTCTCGCGCAGGATGTCAGCGAGCAGCTGCGCCAGCATTTCGGCGAGCGGGTGTTCGACGCTCTGGTGCCGCGCAACGTGCGCCTGGCCGAGGCGCCCAGTCATGGGCTGCCGGCCATGTTTTACGACAAAAGCTCCACGGGGGCCGAGGCGCATGCCGATGTGGCCCGAGAGCTGGTCAAGCGCGCTCGCAAGCGCGGTCGTTTGGGCAAGCCCGTCGCCCTACGCCGCTGATCGCCGCCCGTGCCACCGCACTTGAGCTTGGGAATTCATCGATGAGCAGCAAACGCAAAGGACTGGGTCGGGGCCTGGATACGCTACTCGGCACTGCCGATCGGCCCCAGGAGGAAGGCGCGCAGCTGCGCGAGATCGCGGTCGACCTGATCAACCCCAATCCCTTCCAGCCGCGCACTCACTTCGACGAGGCCGCCTTGACCGAATTGGCCGATTCGATCCGCGCGCAGGGCGTGATCCAGCCGGTGGTGGTGCGGCGTCGTTCCGGCGAGTACGAATTGATCGCCGGCGAGCGCCGCTGGCGGGCCGCGCAACAGGCGGGTCTGGCGCGCATTCCGGCGGTAATCCGCGAGATCGACGACAACCAGGCCGCCGCCATGGCCCTGATCGAGAACCTCCAGCGAGAGGACCTCGACGCTATCGAACAGGCCAAGGCGATGCAGCGACTGGTCAAGGAGTTCGAGCTGACTCACCAGCAGGTGGCCGACGTGCTGGGGTTGTCCCGCCCTGCGGTCAGCAACGCCCTGCGGTTGCTCGACCTCGCCGCCCCGGTGCAGAAGCTTCTGCGCGAGAGGCGCATGGAGGCGGGGCACGCCCGTAGCCTGGCGGCACTGCCCAAGAAGGAGCAGGCGGCCGTGGCCGACAAGGTTGTGGCCCGGACCCTCACCGTCCGTCAGGTCGAGTCCATGGTCAGCCGGCTGCTCAAGGAGTCGACTCCGCCGGAGACTACGTCGTCCGACCCGGATACCCGTGCCCTGGAGCGCCGTCTCGGAGACGCGCTCGGCCTCCCCGTCGCCATTCACGCCAACCGTCGCGGCAAGGGGCGAGTAACGCTCGGCTTCGATAACCTCGAGCAGCTGGACGCGTTGATCGAGAAGATCGCGGGCACATAGGGAGCTTAGGCGGTCGCGGATGGCCGGCTCGTTAGTGTTGCGAGTCATAACTGCTTGTCGATCCGCGACCGAATCGCTACACTGGCCGCCAATTTTTGGGCTCCGTGATGACCGTTCCAGACAAGACGCCCGACGAGAAAGCCCGCGATCCGAGCCGCGGCGGCTACATGCAGGCCCGATTCAAGGGGTTGCTGCACATCGGGGCGGGCAACATGTTCGCCTCCAGCATCATCGCGGGCTTGCTGATGGGCTACCTGCTAGATGTCTGGCTGGGGACGGCGCCGATTTTCATGTTGGCCGTCGGCGCGCTCGGTTTCGTCAGCGGAATGCTCAACGCCCGGAAGAACCTTCTCGCAACCGGGCGGGACGACCGGGACAAGGATTCGGATCGCCCATGAGCCGCATGGCTGAGGCGATCACCCGCCGCGGACAGCGCGTGGTGCAGGTTCAGGTTGGCCTGCTGGTGCTGTTCGCCGGCGCGTCGGTGTTTCATTCCCCGCATGCCGCGCTGTCCGCGGCGGCGGGAGTGGTGGTAGCCATGATGCTGGCGTGGATGCTGCGCCGCTCCATGGCGCGGGCCACCGAGCTGGCGGTGGAGTCACCGCAGCAGAGCATGAACATGATGTATCTCGGGGCGGCGGCGCGATTCGTCGCGTTGCTTGTCCTGATGGCGGTGGGCCTCGGCCTACTGGGGTTGGACGCCCGTTTCATGGTGGGGGCATTTGTCGCCGCCATGATCGCGGGCGTCCTGGCAGCACGCGGACAGGACTCCGGTCGACCGACCGCCTAGAAACGATTACTGATTTTCAAGTCTTGAGGAGTGCGACAAGTGGCTACGGAGAATGCGGGCGGTGGCCCGGTTGAATATATCCAGCATCACCTGACCAACCTCTCAGTTGGTGAAGGTTTCTGGCAGCTGAACCTCGACACGGTGTTCTTCAGCATCTTGCTGGGCGCCGTGATCGTGCTGGTTGCCATGCGCATCGGCCGCAGTCTCCGCGCTGAGACGCCCAACGGGTTGCAGAACGCGGTCGAAGGGGTCTTGGAGTTCGTCGACGATCAGGTGCGTGACTCCTTCGGCGGTCGCGCCCCCAAGATCGTGGCGCCGCTGGCCCTGACGATCTTGTTGTGGGTGTGGTTGATGAACTTCATGGACCTGATCCCCGTCGACCTGCTGCCGGCCATCGCCTCCGGCCTCGGCATCGAATACCTCAAGGTCGTGCCGACCACGGACCTGAACACCACGCTCGCCATGGCGCTGTTCGTGTTCGCCCTGACCATCTACTACAGCATCAAGGTCAAGGGTCTGGGCGGGTACATCAAGATGTTCCTGTTCCACCCCTTCGGCAAGTTCCTGATTCCGCTCAATATCGTGATGACCACGATCGACGAGCTCGCCAAGCCGATCAGCCTCGCGCTGCGTCTGTTCGGCAACATGTTTGCCGGTGAGCTGGTATTCCTGCTGATCGCCCTGCTGACCCTGGGTGCCAGCATCAGTGCCAGCCTGCTCATCTGGTTTCCCCTGCAAGTCGTGCTCGACATGGCGTGGATTGCCTTCCACATCCTGATCATCACGCTGCAGGCCTTCATCTTCATGGTGCTCACGATCGTCTACATTGCCATGGCGCATACCCTGGACGAACACTGAGCCCGTTGAGTTTCCTTTGACCCTTTGTTTTTCTTGATTAGGAGAAGTAGCTATGACCCCCGATATGCTCGCCACGATCTATGCTTACACCGCTGTTGGCGTTGGTGTAATCCTCGCTGCCGCCGGCTTGGGCTCGGCCATCGGTTGGGGCCTGATCTGTTCCAAGACGCTTGAGGGCATCGCACGTCAGCCGGAAATGCGTCCGCAGCTGATGACCAACATGTTCATCTTCGCCGGCCTGATGGAATCCTTCCCGTTCATCATCCTTGCGTTCGCCATGTGGTTCCTGTTCGCCAACCCGTTCGTTGGCGCCCTGTCCGCTGCGCTGGCCGGTATCTAAGTCGCGGCCTGAAAGGCCATGCGAGACGCATCGGCGGCCACGGTCGCCATTGCGTACCGACCTGAAACCCAATTCGTTTATACGCGAGGGGACATTGTGAGTATTTCGATCACACTGCTTGCTCAGCTGATCGCCTTCGTGCTGATGATCTGGCTGGTCAACAAGTATCTCTGGGCGCCGCTGTCCGCATTGATGGAAGCGCGTCGCAAGAAGATTGCTGACGGCCTGTCCGCTTCCGAGCGCGGCAAGCACGAGCTCAAGCTGGCCCAGGAGCGCTCCACGGAGCTGCTGCGAGAGGCAAAAGACAAGGCAAACGACATCATTGCCCAAGCCAATTCACGGTCCAACCAGATTCTGGAAGAGGCCCGTGACAACGCCAAGACCGAGGCGGAGCGCATCGTGGCGCAGGCGAACACCGAGATCGACCGCGAGGTCAATCGTGCCAAGGAGGAGCTCCGCACCCAGGTGGCCGACGTGGCCGCGACCGGTGCCGAGCGGATTCTCAAGCGTGAGGTGACGGACAAGGACCACGAATCCGCGATCTCAGATCTGATCGCTCGGATCTAACGAAAGCGGAGGCCCTATGTCTGAGAACACCACAGTCGCGATCTCGTACGCGAAGGCAGTGCAGGACCTGAGCGCGGATGCCGCGCAGTCCAAGCACTGGTCCGAGACCCTTGCCGGACTGGCCGCCGTTGCCCAGAACCCCGACATGGTCGCGTTTCTGGGCGACGACTCGCGCAGCCGTGACACCCGTGTCGCCGGGTTCGTCAAGGTGGTCGAGGACGCTATCGACAAGCAGGCGCTCAACCTAGTGCGCCTGCTGGGCGAAAACGACCGTCTCGATATCCTCCCGGAGGTCGCCACGGAGTTCGAAAAGCTTCGTGCCGAAGCGGAGCGTCGGATCGTTGCATCCGTTGTCTCGGCCAAGCCCCTGACCGACGAGCAGTCGAACCAAATCAAAACAGCGCTCGGCAAGCGACTCGATCGCACCGTAGAGCTCGAATCAACCGTCGACGAGGACCTCATCGGTGGCGCGGTCATCCGCGCCGGGGACCTCTTGATTGACGGATCGATGCGCGGAGAGCTCGAGCATCTTGCCGTACAAATGAGTCGCTAAGGAGATCTTCCATGATCAACCCGTCTGAAATCAGCAGTCTGATTAAAGAGCGCATCGAAAATTTCGATGCCGGCGCGGAAGCGCAAAACGTCGGCACCATCGTCTCGGTGGGCGACGGCATTCTGAAAATCCATGGCCTCAACGACGTCATGTTGGGCGAGATGATCGAGTTGCCGGGCAACACTTTCGGTGTGGCCATGAACCTCGAGCGCGATTCTGTTGGCGCCGTGGTGCTGGGCAACTACGAGCACCTCAGCGAAGGTGACCAGGTCAAATGCACCCAGCGCATTCTCGAAGTGCCGATCGGCAAGGAACTGCTGGGCCGTGTCGTCAACACCCTCGGTCAGCCGATCGACGGTGCCGGCGAGCTGAACACCGAGGCCACCGCCCCGATCGAGAAGATCGCTCCGGGCGTTATCGAGCGTGAAGGCGTCGACCAGCCGATCCTGACCGGTATCAAGGCGATCGACTCCATGGTGCCGATCGGTCGCGGTCAGCGTGAGCTGATCATCGGCGATCGCCAGACCGGTAAGACCGCGGTCGCGATCGACACGATCATCAACCAGAAGGGCAAGGGCGTCTACTGCGTCTACGTCGCGATGGGCCAGAAGGCGTCCACCGTGGCCAACGTAGTGCGCGAGCTGGAAAAGCACGGCGCGATGGAATACACCATCATCGTATCCGCCAGTGCCGCCGACCCGGCCGCCATGCAGTATCTGGCCGCCTACGCCGGCTGCACCATGGGTGAGTACTTCCGCGATCGCGGCATGGATTCGCTGATCGTGTTTGACGACCTGACCAAGCAGGCCTGGGCCTACCGTCAGATCTCTCTGCTGCTGCGTCGTCCGCCGGGCCGCGAAGCCTACCCGGGTGATATCTTCTACCTGCATTCGCGTCTCCTCGAGCGTGCCTCGCGAGTCAACGAGGATTACGTCGAGAAGTTCACCAACGGCGAGGTGAAGGGCAAGACCGGTTCACTGACCGCATTGCCGATTATCGAGACTCAGGGCGGCGACGTCTCCGCGTTCGTGCCGACCAACGTGATCTCGATCACCGACGGCCAGATCTTCCTCGAGACCGACCTGTTTAACGCCGGCATCCGCCCGGCGATCAACCCGGGTATCTCGGTATCTCGTGTCGGCGGCTCGGCCCAGACCAAGGCGGTCAAGAAGCTCGCCGGCGGCATCCGGACCGACCTGGCCCAGTACCGTGAGCTGGCGGCGTTCTCGCAGTTCGCTTCCGATCTGGACGAGGCGACCCGTAAGCAGCTCGAGCGCGGCAAGCGCGTCACCGAGCTGATGAAGCAGCCGCAGTACAAGCCACTGTCGGTCACCGAGATGGCGCTGTCCCTGACCGCAGCCAACGAAGGCTTCCTCGACGACGTGCCGGTGGAAAAAGTCAACGACTTCGAGGCTGCATTGCACGCTTACGCGTCGGACAACGCTGTCGAACTGGCCAAGAAGATCGGGAACGAAGGCAACTTCAACGACGAGATCGCCGCCGAGCTCAAGAAGGTGATCGAGGACTTCAAGGCCAAAGGCGTCTATTAAACCGGGAGCGTAATCATGGCCGTAGGCAAAGAGATTCGCACCAAGATCAAGAGCGTTCAGAACACGCGCAAGATCACCAAGGCGATGGAAATGGTCGCCGCATCCAAGATGCGGCGCGCCCAGGAAGCGATGGAGGCGACCCGTCCCTACGCCGAGAAATTTCTCGAGGTAGTCGGGCACATCACCAACGCGCATCCTGAATACCACCATCCCCTGATGGTCGAGCGGGAGGTTAAGCGCGTACTGATGATCGTGGTGACCACGGATCGCGGCCTGTGCGGTGGGCTGAACGTCAACCTGCTGAAACGCACCGGCGAAAAGATCCGTGAATACGAGAAGAATGGTGTCGATGTCGACGTCATCCCGGTCGGTAGCAAGGGCCGGGCGTTCTTCAAACGGTACGGGGGCAACATCTTGACCTCCGTGACCGGCTTGGGGGATAAGCCTGGCTACGCCACGATGCGCACGGCGATCAACTCTGCCCTGGCTGCATACGAGGACGGCAAGGTCGACCGGATCGAGTTGGCCCACAACGAGTTCGTCAACTCGATGTCGCAGAATCCGGTGGTCGAACAGATCGCGCCTTTGCAGTACCAGGAGGACGAGAGCCTCAAGCATCACTGGGACTACATCTACGAGCCCGACTCGGAGACGGTTCTGGATGCGGTACTCAAGCGCTATATCGCCGGTTTGGTCGTGTCGGCCGTCATCGAGAACGTGGCCTGCGAGATGGCTGCGCGTCGGATCGCGATGAAGAACGCCTCTGACAACGCCGGTGACATGATCACCGACCTCAAGAGGCAGTACAACAAGGCGCGGCAGGCGGCGATCACTCAGGAAATCTCCGAGATCGTATCTGGCGCCGCCGCCGTGTGACGACGGCAGCCACCCATTTTTCGAATTGAAAGAGGAACACACATGAGTTCTGGAAAAATTGTCGAGATCATCGGGGCGGTGATCGACGTCGAGTTTCCTCAAGACCAGGTTCCGGCCGTCTACGACGCGATCCGCGTTGACGACACCGGCTTGATCGTAGAGGTACAGCAACAGATCGGTGACGGTGTCGTGCGCGGCATCGGCATGGGCACCTCCGACGGTCTCAAGCGTGGCATGAGTGTGACCAGCACCGGCAAGCCGATCTCGGTACCGGTCGGCAAGGGCACCCTGGGCCGTATCATGGACGTCCTGGGCGAGCCCATCGACGAGGCCGGTGACGTGCAGTTTGAAGAGAAGTGGTCGATCCACCGCAAGGCACCGGCCTTCGACGAGCAGGCCTCGGGCACCGAGCTGCTGGAGACGGGCGTCAAGATCATCGATCTGCTCTGCCCGTTTGCCAAGGGCGGCAAGGTAGGCCTGTTCGGCGGCGCCGGCGTGGGCAAGACCGTCAACATGATGGAGCTGATCCGCAACATCGCCGTTGAGCACAGCGGCTACTCGGTATTTGCCGGCGTAGGCGAGCGTACCCGTGAAGGGAACGACTTCTACTACGAGATGAAGGGCTCCAACGTCCTCGACAAGGTCGCCCTGGTCTACGGTCAGATGAACGAGCCACCGGGCAACCGCCTGCGCGTCGCGCTGACGGGCCTGACCATGGCCGAGTATTTCCGTGACGAGGGCCGTGACGTCCTGATGTTCATCGACAACATCTACCGTTACACCCTGGCGGGTACCGAAGTCTCCGCGCTTCTGGGCCGTATGCCGGCCGCGGTGGGCTACCAGCCGACGCTGGCCGAGGAAATGGGCGTCCTGCAGGAGCGCATCACCTCGACCAAGACAGGCTCGATCACTTCCGTCCAGGCCGTCTACGTACCGGCGGACGATTTGACCGACCCGGCACCGGCGACCACCTTCGCCCACCTCGACGCCACCGTCGTGCTGGCACGTGACATCGCCGCCATGGGTATCTACCCGGCGATCGATCCGCTGGACTCCACCAGCCGCCAGCTCGACCCGCAGGTCGTCGGCGAAGAGCACTACAACACGGCCCGTGCGGTGCAGAACACCTTGCAGCGCTACAAGGAGCTTAAGGACATCATCGCCATCCTGGGGATGGACGAGCTGTCCGACGACGACAAGGCCGTCGTTTCGCGGGCTCGTAAGGTCCAGCGTTACATGTCGCAGCCGTTCTTCGTCGCCGAAGTGTTCACGGGTGCCCCGGGCCGCTATGTGCCGCTCAAGGAAACCATCCGAGCATTCAAGGGCATCGTGGCCGGTGAGTACGATCACCTTCCCGAGCAGGCGTTCTACATGGTTGGTTCCATCGACGAAGCCGTCGAGAAGGCCAACAAGATGGCTGAGAAGGCCTGATAACGGAGGAGGTCGACAATGGCTATGACTACCCGAGTCGACATCGTCAGCATGGAAAAGCCGATCTTCACCGGGACGGCGACGTTTGTCACCGTCCCGACCGAAGCCGGCGAAATGGGCGTCACTGCCCGCCACACGCAGACGTTGTCGGTGCTGCGTCCGGGCGAAGTCCGGGTGCACCAGGACGACGGCTCGATCGTGCGCTATTTCGTCGGTTTCGGGGTGGTCGAAGTCCAGCCCCACGTGGTCAGCATCATTGCTGACTGGGCGCTGACGGAAGAAGATGCCAAGAACCTGGATCCGAACGAACTCGAGGCCCGGATGGGCGAGCGAGAGGAGTACGTTTCCGAATACGAGCAGCGCGGACAGCTCGATTTCACCTCGGCCGAGATGATCATGGTCGAGGCAGAGGAACGGCTCAAGTGGATCAAGTCCATGCGTGCTACCGGCGGCCGCCACTGAGCGGTTTCCGGCTGTCGAATTAAAAAAAGGGGCCCACGGGCTCCTTTTTTGTTGGCGGCCGTTCAGGGGCCTCCAACCGAAACGAGAGGAAGTTTTTCATGAGCAGTCGCGATACCGGCGAACTTCACATCGTGGTGCTGGCTGCGGGCAAGGGCACGCGCATGCGTTCGGCCCGACCCAAGGTCCTGCACGAGATCGGCGGACGATCCATGCTGTCTCATTGCCTGGACACGGCCCGTGTGCTGTCACCGGCGTCCATTCGGGTCGTGATCGGGCACCAAGGTGAGGCCGTGCGCGCAAGTGTTGCGGAGACGGACATCGAGTGGATATGGCAGGACGAGCAAAAAGGCACCGGGCACGCCGTATCCCTGGGGATCGATGGGCTTGATGCCTCGGATGGGGCACGCGTGTTGGTCCTTTATGCCGACGTGCCGCTGCTCGAGGCGGATACGCTGCATCGGCTGATCCAGGACCCGGTCGCGGTGGCGCTACTCACGGTCCGGATGGATCAGCCACATGGCTACGGACGCATCATCCGCGACGCTTCGGGGGCGGTCCTGCGGATTGTCGAGCAGAAGGATGCCAGCGATACGGAAAAGCAGGTGCAAGAAGTGAATACCGGCATCCTCATGGCCCGGTTCGCCGACCTCAAGCGCTGGCTGGGGAGTCTGGACAGCGGCAATGCCCAGGGTGAGCTCTACCTGACCGACGTGGTCGAGATGGCCAGCGGCGAAGGCAAGCCGGTGCGCGCGGTGGTGGCCGACGATGTCTGGTCGGTGACCGGGATCAATGACCGGTTGGCCCTGGGGCGCCTGGAGCGGGTCTACCAGTCCCGCCAGGCGGAGCGACTGGCTTTCTCCGGCACCACGCTCGCCGATCTCCACCGCATCGACATCCGCGGATCGCTGACCTGCGGGCAGGACGTACAGATCGATGTGGGTTGCGTCTTTGAAGGCGAGGTTCGACTGGGCGACAACGTGCGGGTCGGGCCGCATTGCGTGCTGCGAGACTGCGAGGTGGCCGACGGATCCACGGTCGAGGCGTTCTCGTACCTGGAGGGGGCCACGCTGGCCCGGGGCAACCACGTGGGCCCCTATGCCCGGCTGCGTCCCGGCACCTGCCTGGACGCGGGAGCGAAGGTGGGCAACTTCGTCGAGATCAAGGCGAGCCGCATCGGCCCGGGGTCCAAGGTCAATCACCTCTCCTACGTGGGGGATTCGCAGGTGGGTACCGACTGCAACCTGGGGGCCGGCACCATCACCTGCAATTACGACGGGGCCAACAAGCACCGCACCATCTTGGGGGACCGGGTTTTCGTCGGCTCATCCAGTCAACTGGTTGCGCCAGTGACGGTGGGCGACGATGCCACCATCGGGGCGGGGTCGACGATCACCCGCGATGTGTCCCAGGGGGCCCTGGTGATCGCCCGATCGCGCCAAGTGGAGCGGTCCGACTGGCGGCGTCCGCAAAAGAAAACGGACTGATCGCCCGGTTCAATCCGGCAGGAAGCGGGCCAATACGTCGTTGAGAAAACGTTGGCCGCGTTCGGTCGGCCGGATCGTTTGGATATCCCATTCGATCAGCCCGTCCTCTTCCAGCCCGCGCAGCGTCTGGGAAACCACCGCGATCGGCATGCCGGTGCGCTCCTGGAACAGCCCCACCGGGAAGCCATCGGTCAGGCGCAGGGCGTTGAGCATGAACTCGAACGGCACCTCCCGGCGTGGGATGTCGTGGGCGTCGACATTGGCCGCCTGGCCGGCGAGCTGGAGATAGCGATTGGGGTGATGGCTGCGGACACGCCGCTCAATACGGTTTTCCGCCGGCAGGGTCAGCTTGCCGTGGGCGCCGGCACCAATGCCGAGGTAATCGCCGAACTGCCAGTAATTGAGGTTGTGCTGGCAGGCATGGCCCGGTCGGGCGAAGGCCGAGGTCTCGTAGTGTTCGTAGCCGGCGGCGAGCAGGCGTCGCCGGCCTTCGTCGCCGATCTGGTCGAGCGTGGCCTCCGGCGGCAGCGCCGGCGGGCTGAAGGCGAAGGCGGTATTGGGCTCGATGGTCAGCTGGTACCACGACAGATGGGGTGGCTCCAGGCTGATGGCGGTGTCGACGTCGCGCAGCCCGTCGCCTTCGGACTGTCCCGGCAATCCGTGCATCAGGTCGATGTTAAAACTGTCGAAGCCGGCGTCATGTGCCGCTTCGATGGTCCGCCAGGCCTGACGGTTGTCATGGATGCGACCCAGCCGTCTGAGGGCGTCATTGTCGAAACTCTGCACGCCGATCGACGCCCGATTGAAGCCGATGGCCCGGTACTCGGCCAGTCGGCCGGCCATGTCGGTGCCGGGATTGACCTCCAGGGTGACTTCCTTGGTAAAGCGCAGGTCGAGCAAGGCGCGTAATCCCGACAGCAGTCGGTCGAGGGCCTCGGGAGAGAACAGGCTCGGGGTGCCGCCGCCGAGAAAGATCGTCTCGATGGGTCGCCCCCAGATCAGCGGCAACTCGGGCTCCACGTCACGCAACAGGGCGTCGACGTACTCGGTCTCCGGCAGGTCGCCCCCCTTGAGCCCGTGCGAGTTGAAATCGCAATAAGGGCATTTCTCGACGCACCACGGCAGGTGGACATAGAGCGAGAGCGGCGGGTTGTCGGTGAACTGCAACAGGCTCATGAGTGGGTCACGCGGGGGCGATGTCGAGAGCGGCCAGCTGCTCGATCAGTTGCTTGAGCGCGCGCGCGCGATGGCTGACGCGATGCTTGTCGTCCGGGTCCATCTCGCCGACGCTCATGCCGTGTTCCGGCGAGAAGAACAGCGGGTCATAGCCAAAGCCCCGCTCGCCGCGCGGCGAGTCCAGGACCTCCCCTTCCCAGGTGCCCTCGGCGATCAGGGGGTCTGGGTCTTCAGCGTGGCGCACGAAGGCCAGGGCGCAGACGAAGCGCGCGGTGCGCGGGGCCTCCGGGCGCTTTCGCAGTTCGTCGACCAGCTTGGCATTGTTGTCGGCATCCGAGGCCTCCTCGCCGGCAAAGCGTGACGAAAAGATGCCCGGGCGGCCCTCCAGGGCGTCGACTACCAGCCCCGAATCGTCGCCGATGGCCGGTTGACCGGTGCGGGCCGCAGTAGCGCGCGCCTTGATCAGGGCATTACCGCGAAAGGTGTCGGCATCCTCGACCGGCGAGGGCACCGACCATTGTCGCTGCGAGACGAACCGCAGCTGCTCGAGTGCCGGGTGGCTGGCCGCCAGCACCCGGCGCATTTCCTCGAATTCCGCCATCTTGCCGTCATTGTTGGTGGCGATCACGATATCCGTCGTCATGCAGGCTCCGCAGTTCAGGTGGAGGTGGCCGGGTCGGCCGGTAAAGGGCCGGCGGCTCGATTTTCAGCCTGCGAGCATAACCGCATGCCGGCCGGAATGCAGAGTGGTGTTGGGGCGTCTCGCCCCTTTCTCTCGGCGCGGCTTGCCTTGTTGGGACAAATCAGCTATATTGCCGCGCTTTGTGTGGAACCGAGCGGATTAGCGAAAGGGGCGTCCATGAAAATATTGTCATCACTCAAGTCGGCCAAGAAGCGACACAAGGACTGCCAAGTCGTTCGTCGTCGTGGCAAGGTCTATGTCATCAACAAGACCAACCCGCGCTTCAAGGCTCGCCAGCGCTAACTTACTGGTAGGCACTCAAGCGTGACATGAGGCCCCGCATTTGCGGGGCCTTGTTGTTTGCGGCGATGGCGTGAGCGCGTGGCTTGAAATGCCGGCAAGGTGCTATATATCAGCTACTGTTGGATGGCGCATTAGTGCACATCAACAGGAGGTGTGACTATGGCTGTTGTACGTTACAAGCCCGAAGGGCAGGCCCAGAATCGGCCTTGGGGAATGCTCGATCAACTCTATCGCGAGATGAACTCGATGTTCGAGCCCAGCGTTGCCGAACAGGGCGACGAGGGCAAGCTCGAGATCGCCGACTGGGCCCCGGCCGTGGACATCAAGGAAAACGAGGACCGTTACGAGCTGCACGTCGACCTGCCCGGGGTGGACCCCAAGACGGTCGAGGTGACCGCCGACAACGGCGCCCTGGAGATCAAGGGTGAGCGCAACTCGGAGCTCAAGTCCTCGCAGGGTGGCTACTCCCGTATCGAACGCCACTTTGGCCGGTTCTATCGCCGCTTTTCGCTTCCCGACCAGGTGGACGCCGACAACATTAAGGCCACCTCCGAACACGGGGTGCTGACGGTGACCATACCCAAGGCGGAGACTGCCAAGCCGCGACGTATCGAGGTCAGTTGACCGATGACTGGCTGGCTAGCCGGTCAGAGCGAGTGAAAAGCCCGGCGCCACCGGGCTTTTCCTTGTTCAGGGTCGGTCCCTGCGTCTCGAAAGCCCCGATGGCCGGATCGGCCGGTTTTCGAGACGCCCTTGACGGTTCCAAGCAATCAACCGGAGGACTGCAGG
>JAABTF010000094.1 GCA_011389965.1 Halothiobacillus sp. | reverse complement strand
GGTCGGAGCGGTGTAGAACACGCTGACCTGATGACGCTCGACCATCTCCCAGAAACGCCCGCCGTCGGGGTAGGTCGGCACGCCCTCGAAGATCACCTGGGTCACGCCCAAGGCCAGCGGGCCATAGGTGACGTAGGTGTGGCCGGTGATCCAGCCGACGTCCGCGGTGCACCAGTAGACGTCGTCGTCATTCAGATCGAAGACCCAGGAGGAGGTCAACGCCGCGTTGACGAGATAACCGCCCGAGGAGTGCACGATGCCCTTGGGCTTACCGGTGGAACCGGAGGTATACAAGATGAACAGCGGGTGCTCCGCCTCGACCATTACCGGATCGCACTCGGCCGGCTGACCTTCGGTGGCCTCGGCCCAGGTCAGCTCCTTGACGCCCTCGGCGTTGCCGACCGGGGCTCCGCCGATGTGCTCGAGCATGATCACGCTCTCGACCGACGGACAACCGTGCTCAAGGGCCTTGTCTACATGCCCCTTGAGCATGACCTTCTTGCCGCCGCGCATGTTGCCATCGGCGGTGATCACCATCTTGGCCTCGGTGTCGTTGATGCGGTCGCGCAGCGCCTCGGCGGAGAAGCCGCCGAAGACCACCGAGTGAATCGCACCGATGCGAGCGCAGGCAAGCATGGCGACCGTGGCCTCGGGGATCATGGGCAGGTAGATGATCACGCGATCGCCCTTGCCGACGCCCTGGGCCTTGAGGCCATTGGAAAGTCGCGCGACACGGTCATGAAGTTCCTGGTAGGAGATATGACTGACCGTGCCGTCGTCTGCTTCACCGATGATCGCGGTCTTCTCGGCCTTGGCCGGCAGGTGGCGGTCGATGCAGTTAACCGAGACGTTCAGCCGCCCGTCGGCGAACCACTTGAAGAACGGCGCATTCGACTCGTCCAGCACTTCGGTAAACGGCGTGTCCCAGGTGACGAACTCGCGCGCGAGTCGCGCCCAGAAGCCTTCGAAATCGCGCTCGGCCTCAGCGACCAACGCATCGAAGGCCTCGCGCGACCCGATTCTCGCCTGCTCGGAAAATTCCGGGGACGGCGAGAAGACCCGTTTCTCGCTCAGCATGGACTCGAGGTTATCCATAGAGACTCCATCGGTGTTCGTGAACTCATTGATTCGCGCCCTTGCCGTCGGCGCACGTTAGGGAAAGACACTGACTAATCGGTGGCACCTCTGCGTAGCGGCCAAAGGCGTCACGGATTGACCAGCGTTTCCCGAGGCGCAAGATTAGCAAAATTCCCGCGCCTTCTGGGAACCGTGACCACCGTCGCTCTCGGCGCCCGGCAAGCCGGCGACAGGAACCACCCGCCTTGAGCGCTCTCTGACGGGGATATCTCGAGAAAACTTGGCAGGAAATCACGCTAAACGACTGCCCCACAAGGAAAACAAAACGCGATTACGGAGTTATGCACAAATACTGTGGACAACTTGGTGGAAAAGACGGCGACAACCTTGCTGGGCGACGACGGATCAGGGCTTTGCGCGGATTGTGCATTTTTTGGCCAATCCGGCGCGCTCACGCCACCACTGGGCATAAACATCTGTTTTTATTGTTTTAAAAAATAAAAAGAGTGGAATTTGCAAAACACGCCCTTTGGGATTTGGCGACACCGCGGGGTTGTGATAACGGAAGCGGATCAGTTGCACTTGTTGTGGATAAAACGGTGAACAAAGGGCCAAAAAAGATGGGGACTGCCGGGGTTTTCCACCGGCAATCAGCCGCTTCCATGCGTGGACCTGCGCAATGAGCGACCGAGCGGCATAATGGACGGATTATTTTCCCTAGGCGGCAACATGACCGACGACGAACTGATCACCGCATTCACACAGGCTCTCTGGCTGGAGGAAAACCTCGCCGAGAACAGCCGCTCGGCCTACCGGCGGGATCTGGAACGCACGGCCCGGGAGCTGTCCGGCAAGCCGGCGACCGACGAGACCCGTGCGCTGGCGTCGGCCGATGGCGCCGCACTGAATCGTTTGTTGGGACAGCGTCTTGCCGAGGGCGCCGCCCCCCGATCGATAGGCCGCATGCGCTCGGCCATCCGCCGCTTCTACGCCTGGGCCGGCCGGGAGGGCCACATCCAACCCAACCCGGCCAGTGACTTGCCGGCCCCACGCCTGCCTCGCGCTCTGCCCGCCGACATGGATGAAGCCCAAGTCGAATCGCTGCTCACCGCCCCCGACGCCGGCACACCGCTGGGGCTACGCGACCGCGCCATGTTGGAGACGTTGTACGCCACCGGATTGCGTGTCTCGGAGCTGGTCGGTCTGACGTTGACCGAGATCAACCTCAATCACGGCGTGGCACGGGTCAGTGGCAAGGGCGGGCGCGAGCGCCTGGTGCCGATCGGCGACGAGGCCATCGCCTGGCTCAGCCGCTATATCTCGGGCGCACGCCCCCATCTGCTGGCCCGTCGCCAGAGCAGTGCGGTATTCGTCACCGAGCGCGGGGCCGCGATGACCCGCCAGGCATTCTGGTACCGGATAAAGCACCACGCGCGTAGCGCCGGCCTACGCCAACTGCCCTCGCCGCATACCCTGCGCCACGCCTTCGCCACGCATCTGCTCAATCACGGCGCCGATCTGCGCGCGCTACAGATGTTGCTAGGGCATGCCGACCTGTCGACCACCCAGATCTACACGCATGTCGCCACCGCCCGCCTGCAGGCCTTGCATGCCGAACACCATCCGCGCGGCTAAGTGAAGACTGCACGCGGGCGCCCTGGGATGCGACAATGGAACCTTGACCTCGGCCACTACTCCAACGGCCGATTCATTCACACCCAGGTTCACGACACGATGCCAATGACTCTGCCGCACTCCCTGACCCCGTCTTCCCGCCATCGCCTGCTGGGTTCCGCCCTGGTGTTGGCGCTGGCGGCGCCGTTCTCCGCAGCCATGGCCGACGGCAAGCAGGCCGTCAGTGAGGCCATTCAGCAGCACATGCCGGGCATACCCATCGACTCACTGGAGAAGAGCCCGGCCAAGGGTATCTACGAGTTGGTCTCCAACGGCCAGATCGCCTATGTCACGGCGGACGGCCAGTACCTGATCGCCGGCGATCTGATCGACATCGAGAACCGACGCAACCTCACCCAGGCCAAGCAGGACCAGCAGCGCCTCAGCGTGCTCGAGGGCATCGCCGACGACCGCAAGCTGATCTACCCGGCCGAGGGCGAGAAAAAGCACGCCATCACCATCCTCACCGACCCGACCTGCCCGTTCTGCGACAAACTCCATAAAGAATTGCCAAAGTTGCGCGAGGCGGGCGTGGAGGTGACCTACATTCTCACGCCGCGGCAAGGGCCCGGCTCGAAAGGCTTTGAACTCTCCTCGCGCGTGCAATGCAGTGAAGAGCCGAAAGAAGCGCTCGAACTGGCCATGGTCGGCAAGTCCGTCGGCGGCGAGGCGTGCAAGAACGAGGTGATCCAACAGAACATGGATCTGTCGAGCCGGCTGGGAATGAGCGGCACGCCCTACACCATCCTGCCAAGCGGCACGGCCCTGCCCGGCTACCGCCCGGCCGAGGTCATGCTCGAGGCCATCCGCTCGACCAGCGGGTAACCCGATAGCACACCCGCCCACCCCGCCGATAAAAGGGCGGGGTTTTTTGTGCCCACTGTCCGCTGCCCACCACCTCAAGTGACGGGTCTGCAAAGAATGTGAGGCGACAGGGCAGGAATCGGCTAAAGTCCGCCGCCAGTCGACCGATAAAAGGTAGACCTGCCCGTGCCGAATCCCCGCCGGCCCGCGGCAACGCACCATCGCCAGTACTTATCAAGAGGAGCGTCTGAACAGCCATGACCATCAAGGCAAAACTGATTCTGTTGGTGATCCTGGCCGCGGCCGCGACCATCAGCGTGAGCGTCTTCGGCATCGTCGCCGAAAAACACGGGCAAACACTGGCGGAGAAGAACCACAAGCTCCGGATCGTACCCACCAACCACGTGGCCACCTCGATCCAGCTGATCAACCAGAT
>JAABTF010000093.1 GCA_011389965.1 Halothiobacillus sp. | reverse complement strand
GTGCTCTTCCGATCTTCGCCGGTCAGCATCGGCAGGATGTTGTAGCCGTCGAGATGCACGCGGTACTCGCGGCCCGCCATCTCGGGCACGGTGACGCCGTCGAGCAGGTCTTCCTTGACCGTCTCGTTGCCGGCGGCGGCGAGGAAGGTCGGGAACCAGTCCATGTGGTGGACGATCTCGTTGGAGATCTCGCCCTCGGGGATCTGCCCCGGCCAGCGGACCATGGCCGGCACGCGCCAGCCGCCTTCCCACTGCGTGTTCTTTTCGCCCCAGAACGGGGTCATCGCTGCATCGGGCCAGGTGTTCATGTGCGGCCCATTGTCGGTGGAGTAGAAGACGATGGTGTTGTCGGCGATGCCGAGCTCGTCGAGCTTGTCGAGGAAGCGGCCGATATGCATGTCGTGCTCGATCATGCCGGCGGTGTATTCGTCCACCTGCTTGCCGACGGTCTCGTTGGCCGTTGCCCGCATCTCGTCGGAGACGTGGGTGCGGAAGTGCATCCGCGTGCCGTTCCACCAGACGAACCAGGGCGTGCCCTCGGCCGTCTTCTCCTCGATGAAGGCCAGCGCGGCCTCGGACGTCTCGTCGTCGACGACCTCCATGCGCGCGCGGGTCAGCGCACCGGTATCCTCGATCTCCTGGGTGATCTCGTCCTCGCCATAGACGGCCGAGGACCGGATCACGCCGCGCGGGCCGAACCGCTCGAGGAAGGTCTCGCCAGAGGGCAGCACCATGTCGCGCGGGTAATCCTCGTTCTCGGGCTCCTCCTCGGCGTTGAGATGGTAGAGGTTGCCGAAGAACTGGTCGAAGCCGTGGTTGGTCGGCAGGTGCTCGTCGCGGTCGCCGAGGTGGTTCTTGCCGAACTGGCCGGTGGCATAGCCCTCGGCCTTCAGAAGGCCCGCGATGGTCGGGTCCTCGGTCTGCATGCCCTCTTCGGCGCCCGGCAGGCCGACCTTCGACAGGCCGGTGCGGAACACCGACTGGCCGGTGATGAAGGACGACCGGCCGGCGGTGCAGGACTGTTCGCCGTAATAGTCGGTGAACATCATGCCCTCTTCGGCGATGCGGTCGATGTTGGGCGTCTGGTAGCCCATCATCCCGAAGGTGTAGGCCGAGATGTTGGACTGCCCCACGTCATCGCCCCAGATGACGAGAATATTTGGCTTTTCAGCATCTTGTGCCCAGGCGCCCGAGGCCAGGCTGACAACGGCCAGCACGGCTCCGGCGCCCATGTAACACTGCTTGCGACTCATTGTTCCCTCCGCGATTTTGCAGTAACGAGTGAAAAGAATTATCCGGCTTGAAAGCAAAGATCTTGTCATTTCACGCCAGCCCCCTAAACTAGCGTGGCTAAATACATTCCGGGGGATGGCGCATGCCGTCGCGTCTGGTTGAGATGACACGCGTTCGGGGCATGGGGCGCTTGCCTCAGCTTCTGGAAGACGCCGTTGGTTTCGGGCGCGCAGAGCGGGTTTTCGCCGACACCGCAATGCCTTTCTCGCCCATCGAGCACCCCGATGCGCCAATGCCGATGACCACCATGGTCGATCTCTTCGAGATCTCCGGATCGGCCGTCGGAGACCGCTGCTTTGGCTTGCGCGTCGGTCTTGACATGGGCCATCTGGGGTTTGGCAAGATGACGGCCTTCGATCGGCCTTGCGACGCATCAGCCCGGAGGCAGGTCCCTGCTCGGCAAGACCCGCGCCGGCTGGCTCTGGAGCTACGTTGCACCGCCATCGGGCAAGGCGGAAAACCGGCATCATTGCGATCACGTCTTGCCGGGTATGATCAGCCTGTGTCGCGAATTCCTGGGAGAGGACTGGGTCCCGCGGCGGGTTTCGATGCCTTATGCCGATGACGGTGGTCGCCGCGAATTGCAGGACATCCTTGCCTGCGACTGGTTCTTTTCGCGCAAGGGTGTGGCGGTCGAGCTGGGAGAGAGCGACCTCTACGCACGGCGCCGCCGCACGCCCGGCGCGTCCGGGCAACAGCCCATGATCACGAGCTGCGACATTCTGGCCTCCGTTATCCGGAGCGAGTGTGGGGATGCCGTTGACACGATCGAATCCCTGATCCAGCTGCGCCTGCTCGATGGCAATGTCGATATCGAAATTCTGGCGCGGCTGGCCGGTGTGAGCACGCGAAGTCTCCAGCGGCAGCTTCACCTGTCCGGTACGACTTATCGCGAGATCGTTCAACGGGCAAGGATGCGCCGCGCGGCCGCATTGATTTCGGAATCCTGCCTGACACTGACGGATATCAGCCTGTCATTGGGATACAGCGACCCTGGTAATTTCAGCCGGGCCTTTCGCAAGCATTTCGGGCGAAGCCCGTCCTCCTTGAGGAGATGCGGCTAGAAAACGCGCCCGCGCCTTTTTGATCCGGGAGGATGATCGACTTGCAAAACCGAAACCCTCCCCCTGACGGCATTCCTTATCCAGACGGGGGAGGATGTGACACTCAGCTCTCGCGCATCTCGCCCGTGCACTTGCGGATTTCGAAAATCGTGTTCGACGAATCCGACATGTCCAAGATGAACGTGTTGGGTGAATCGGGGAAGGCGACAAGTTCGTCGGCCTTTTCGACGTCCCTCACGAAGTCCTTGTTGTTGACAAGGATATATCCACCGCTCCACCCGTTGGAGGCTTGCGTGACCGCGGAGACGTCCCCGCTGTACACGGTTTCGTTCACGACAACGTGGATCGGACGGTTGCCCTCCTCGACGGGCCAGTCCTGCAGGAAGGCGCCGAGATAGGCGGCGCCTTCATCCTTGGTAAAGCCCATCTGGATCAGGCCGACATCGCCGGCCTTCGATGCAAAGCAGTGCCCACGCGTGACATTCCTGTAGATGACCCAATCGCCGGCGCTGCGAAATTTCTCGATCTCGTCACCCGCTGTCGGCAGAACGTCCTCCGCGGCGGAAAAGGCTGGCAGAGCCACGAGGCAGGCCAGGGCGGAAAGGGTTTTGGTCATTGTTCGCATGAAACTTCTCCCAAGTCTTGAAACACTCACGTTTCAGTTTTCATGGGTGTTTAGCCTTCGCCAACCCGCGAAGTCTTGTCATTTCACGCCAACCACCGCGGTCTTTTCACAAATCGAAAAAGCGGGCGGCTGCCGCCGTGGATCACGCCCCCGATGCGCCGGAAGGGAAACTGCCCCGAGGTCAAGACGGTCCGCGCAAGCGGATCGAACGATCGCGGGGGGCTGAGCGGCGCAGAACGCGCCGATGGAGGTGCGACCGCGCTCTCGAACGGGTCGCGTTCGCGGTCACACCTCCCACACGCTCAAGGTCGCGCGCGCCAACCACCGTGTCCACGCCACCACACGGGGCGCGACGCCCGCCGCGACCCACAGGGTTGCGCCCCAACGGGCTCAGCCGATCGCGGCAGCCTTCACGTCGTCGTCGATGAAGGGCACGTATTGCGCGAAATTGTCGGCGAACATCTGCACCAGCTTGGCCGCCTGCGCGTCATAGGCCGCCGGGTCGGCCCAGGTGCGGCGCGGGTCGAGCAGCACCTCGGCCACGTCCGGCACCTCGACCGGCACTTCGAACCCGAAATTGGGGTCCTTGCGGAACTCCACCTCGCCGAGCGACCCGTCGAGCGCGGCGGTGAGCAGCGCGCGGGTGGCCTTGATCGGCATCCGGCTCCCCACGCCGTAGGCGCCGCCGGTCCAGCCGGTGTTGACGAGCCAGCAGGTGGCGCCGTGCTTGGCGATCTTGGACTTGAGCAGGTTGCCGTAGACCTCGGGCCGGCGCGGCATGAACGGCGCGCCGAAGCAGGTCGAGAAGGTCGGCTGCGGCTCGGTCACGCCGCGCTCGGTGCCGGCGACCTTGGCCGTGAAGCCCGACAGGAAGTGATACATCGCCTGTGCCGGGGTCAGCCGCGCGATCGGCGGCAGCACGCCGAAGGCGTCGCAGGTCAGCATGATGACGTTCTTCGGGTGCCCGCCGAGTGCCGTCTCCGAGGCGTTCGAGATGTAGTGCAGCGGGTAG
>JAABTF010000039.1 GCA_011389965.1 Halothiobacillus sp. | reverse complement strand
CTCTTCCGATCTGCGGTCTGCACCATCTGGTCGCGGGATTCCTGCGCCATCGGCCAGGCGAAAAGCGCCACCCAGGCGGTGAGCAGGGCCACGGGGATGGCCATCGGCAGCAGAGCGCCGGTGATGCGCCATAGACCGAAACCGCTGGAGCGGATAATGGTCTGCTCGCTGTCGCGATTGAGCCGGCCCAACGCGAACATCAGGCCGATGAACAAGGCCACTGGCAGGACGTACATCAACATCTTGACCAGGTTGAAACCCAGCAATTGGGGCACCAGCGCAGCCGGCAGACTGCCCTCGGCCGCCAGCGACAAGGCGCGCGCCAGCAAGTTGGTGGCCATGATCAGCATCAGCACGGTGGTCACCGCCGCTATGGAGATCAGGGCCTCTCGACGCAGGTAGCGAGCGAGCACCATGCGGTCAGTCGAGCAGGTTGCGGGCGATCAGCCCGTAGCGCAGCCGGTCGCCGAAACCTTGCGCGCCGTCGGGCAGACGCAGTCGCACCTGCCACCCACTGCCCGGGGCCTCGTCCAACGGCTGGCCCTCCAGCGTCTGCATCTCGGCGAGCTGGTCGACCCGGTTGCCGTCGGGCAGTAGGAAGGTGATCTCGTCGCCCACCTTGATCTTGTTCTTGATCTCCACCTGCGCCCAGTCGCCATCGACTTCGCTGATTTCGCCGACGAACTGCTGCTGACGGCTCTTGGAGACGCCCTCGATGTAGTTCTGGTATTCCTGCGTGTGGTGGCGCTTGTAGAAGCCGTCGGTGTAGCCCCGATTGGCGAGGTTGTCGAGATCGGCAATCAACTCTTCGTTGAACGGTCGACCGGCCATGGCATCGTCGATCGCCTGACGATAGACCTGCGCGGTGCGCGCCACGTAATAGTGCGACTTGGTGCGCCCCTCGATCTTGAGGCAATCCACGCCGATATCGACCAGCGCCTGGATGTGCTCGACGGCCCGCAGGTCGCGCGAGTTGAGGATGTAGGTGCCGTGCTCGTCCTCCTCGATCGGCATCTGCTCGCCGGGTCGGTTCTTCTCCTCGAGCAGATACACCTGGTCGGCCAGCGGATGGCGTTCCTGGTCGCCCATGGCGCCATCCGTCATCGGGTTGGCGGCATTGAGGGCATCCAGCGAGATGGGCTTCTCGTCGACCGGTTCCGGCCGCACCACGCCGGAGATGTCCTCGGAGGCGTTCTGCGGCGTGTATTCCCAGCGACAGGCGTTGGTGCAGGTGCCCTGGTTGGGGTCGCGATGGTTGAAGTAGCCCGACAGCAGGCAGCGCCCGGAATAGGCGATGCACAGCGCACCGTGGACGAACACCTCCAGCTCCATGTTCGGGCATTTTTCGCGGATCTCGCGGATCTCGTCGAGCGACAATTCACGCGAGAGAATCACGCGGGTCACGCCCACCGACTCCCAGAACTTCACCGTCGCCCAGTTGACCGTATTGGCCTGGACCGACAGGTGGACGGGCATCTCGGGGAAGGCCTCGCGCACCATCATGATCAGGCCGGGATCGGCCATGATGAAGGCGTCCGGCTTCATGGCGACGATGGGCTCCATGTCGCGGATGAAGGTCTTCAACTTGCTGTTGTGCGGCGAGAGATTGACCGTGACGAAGAACTGCTTGCCCGCGGCGTGTGCCTCCTCGATGCCGATGCGCAGGTTGTCCTCGAGAAAATCGTTGTTGCGCGTACGCAGGCTGTAGCGCGGCAAGCCGGCGTAGACCGCATCCGCGCCATAGGCAAAGGCGTAGCGCATCGACTTGATCGTCCCGGCCGGGGAAAGCAGCTCAGGCGCCTTGCGGCGAATCGCGCCGTTGGTGGAAGCCTGGGTCGTGGAGGCCTGGGTCATGGAGGGGCTCCGAATAACTTAAGTGCGTGTTTGGCGCGCGATTCTAACAGGTTGACGGAGTAGGCCCCGGATAACCTTGGAAACCGGGGCCTGGATGACTGGCCTGCCAGGGAACATCACGCGGGAGATCAACCCCTTCTGATCCCGAAGAACGCGTCGCGTTCCCCCGATGCCGGATCGCCCGCGCTCGCGGTTGTTCCTGCCAGTCGTCGTGCGCAGAGACACACCCTGGTTTGGAACGGCAATATCGCGGACGAGCTGCCGTGAAGGTCGGGCCCGGGGCACAAGCATCCGCCCGCTCCCTGGGCCACTCGGAGAGTGGTTCAATACAGCGTGCGTTCCTGCCGCTCGTCCAGCCCGTGGTCATAGCCTGCCGCGTCGATAGTCGAATCGGGCACGCCCGCGAGCATTTCGCCAGCAGTGGGGGTGTCGTCGGCCCGATCAGCATCGTCTGCATCCCAGAGCCTGGCGCGCAGAACCGCTCGCGCGCATTGAAAAAATACGGTCTCGACCTCGACCACGATCACGCACTGCGGCGGCTTGCCCTTCATGGCGAGTCGGCGCATCAATTCGGGGTCGGTGGTGATGCGCGCCTGACCGTTGACCCGCAGGGTCTCGCCCTTGCCGGGGACCAGAAACAGCAGCCCGACATGAGGGTCATCGACCAGGTTCTTGAGGCTGTCGATGCGATTGTTGCCGCGACGTTCCGGCAGAACCAGGTGTTTGTCGTCCAACACGTGGACGAACCCGGCTGGATCACCGCGAGGCGAGCAATCCAGGCCGTTCAGCCCCCGAGTGGCCATCAGGTAGAAGGGCGAGGCCTCGATCATTTGCCGATAGACCGGCACGATTCGATCGACTTCCTTCTTGATCGCCGCTTCGCCCGGGGCATCGAACAGCGCCTCGAGCTCGGCGAGCGTGTGGATCTGGTAAGGGTCCAACCGCGGCTCTCCTTTAAAGCGAATGGAATATCGCCCAAGGATACGGCATAACCGCGGTGTTCTAACGCATTGACTCGATCGACTGGGTACGGACAAACACCTCGGGCTTGATCACGGCATAGCCCTGCTGCTGGTAATGCACCAGGTCGGTGAACGCCGACGGCACGAGCGTGATGAAGTCCTGGAAATCCTCGGGCTCATAATCGTAGTCCTCGGCCGCCAGACCGCAGACGTGGAACTGCACCCCCAGTTGGTGGTAATACCGCATGCGCGCGACGGCATTGGCGTATTTTTCCTCGTTCTTTTTCGCCACCGTAACGATTTCGGTGCCGTGGATGACCACCACGATGTCCATCATCATCTGAGGGTCCATGTTGTAGGGGCTGGCCTGCAGCGGATTGACCAGCGAGCGGATCCAGTAGAGCGCCGCATCGATCTTTTGCGGGTCATCCAGATAGAAGTCGTAAACGACCTTTGGTGGCGCGTAGTCGGGGGTAATTACCTTGGCCTCGGCCCAGACAGAACCCGTGGCGCCGACGAGCCAGATCAGCACGGCCAGCATCCCGCGCCGCCAGTGATTGAGAATCGTACGTTGCATGACCTGCACCTCTCGCCGAGCTGAGTCAGGCCTGTTGCGCACCGGCATGACCGGCCCGGGGCGGCCCGTGTTCCCCCTACTCCGATAGTAGGCCTTTCCCGGGAAAAATCAGCCGGTTCTTGACGGCGCCTATCGGTCAGGACCGGGACTCGCCGGCGCGCCGGCAGATCGCCGTGTCATCGGGGTGCTCGACCGCATCGGCAATGTGCGCGACGAAACGGCCCAACTCATCGGCACTGAGCACCGAGAGGATGCGACTCATCACGCCGGGGTCGAGCTCGGCAAATGTCGACTGGCCGTCTTCAAGCTGCACCCAGACACCGGCGGACACATCCGCATCGACGGCGCCGCTACGGAACAGCTCGGCCTCGGCTGCCTGCGTTTCCTCTTCGTACCAGCCCTCGATCCGGTCGGCCAACTCATCCTCGATCTCGTCCGAGATGGCGATGATCGTGGCCTCCTCGGCGATGGGGTCGTCGCTGACCTGAACATCCAGGCCGGCTTGCTCCAGGCGACGAACAAAGCCCGCACCCCGGTCCGGCGTCAGGAAGGTGAATTCGTACATGCTTCGCCTCCGCAGCGTGAATGGTGACTGCCCGGCGGCACCAGCTCACGCGCCGGCACCGATTGCTTTGCTATCCTAGCAGCCCCGTGACCGCCTCCGCGGCGACCACCCGGACAAATGCCCCACACAAACACCCAGAAACGGAGCTCGAGATGACGTCCGCGCGCACCTTCCCTACCCATCGCCCCCGCCGCATGCGTCGCGACGCCTTCAGCCGACGCCTGATGCAGGAAAACACCGTTTCCAGCAACGACCTGATCCTGCCGGTATTCGTGCTCGAAGACCCGAACGGGTGCGAAGCGGTCGACTCCATGCCAGGCGTCGAACGGTTGGGGATAGAGAACCTCTCGCGGCTGGCTGAACAGGCCCTGGAACTGGGCATCCCGGTGCTGGCACTATTCCCGGTCACCCCCCAAGAGGCCAAATCCGAGCACGCCGAGGCGGCATATGACCCCGACGGCCTGGTCCAGCGCACCGTGCGCACGCTCAAGCAGCGCTTCCCGGAACTGGGCATCATGACCGACGTCGCCCTCGACCCCTATACCACCCACGGGCAGGACGGCATCATCGACGCAAACGGCTACGTCATGAACGACGAGACCGTCGAGGTGCTGGTCGAGCAGGCCGAATCGCATGCCGCGGCCGGGGCGGACATCGTCGCCCCCTCCGACATGATGGACGGGCGCATCAGCGCGATCCGCGCGCAACTAGAGGCCAAGAGCCACATCCACACCCGCATCATGGCCTACAGCGCCAAGTACGCCTCAAGCTTCTACGGCCCGTTCCGCGATGCCGTCGGCTCGGCGGCCAATCTGGGCAAGGCCGACAAGACCACCTACCAGATGGACCCGGCCAACGGCAACGAGGCCCTCCACGAGGTGGCCGCGGATCTTTCGGAAGGCGCGGACATGGTGATGGTCAAGCCGGGCATGCCGTATCTCGACGTGATTTATCGGGTGAAGCAGCGCCTCGAGGTGCCGACCTTCGCCTATCACGTCTCCGGCGAGTACGCGATGCTCAAGGCCGCCGCGGAGCGCGGCTGGCTCGATTGGGACAAGTGCATCATGGAAACCATGATGAGCTTCAAGCGCGCCGGCGCCGACGGCGTGCTCACCTACGCTGCCCTGGACATCGCCCGCCAGCTCAAATAGCCGTCGCCAGTTGGCGTGCGATAAAGCGCGAGCTTCGGGGTGGCGACAGCGATCCCCGCCGAGGCGATGGAGTCGGTGGAGCTAATCGAAACCGCCAACTGTCATCTCTATCGGGCCAGGGACGGCGGTCGCTACCGTGTCCACACCTAGCTCTCCCCCGCCGCGGCCACTCGTCTAATCTGGCAATCCTGCCATCGGGACAGCGTTACCAGTGCGGCGAGTGCGCCGATCAGCGCCAGAAACATGTCCGACTGCGTGTCCCAGGGATCGCCCTGGGTGCCGAGGAAGTCGATCGCGCCGTCGGCGGCGAATACCGCCACGCCCCACTCGAGCAACTCGTAGCTCGCGCTGATTGCCAGCACCACGCTGAGCACCAGAAACTCGCGCATCCAACGCCTCCGTACAAAGGCTCCGCGGATCAGGATCTCGCGCGTGATCAGCGCCGGCACGAAGCCCTGGCAGAAATGCCCGATGCGGTCGTAGGGATTGCGGGCCAGGTCGAACCATTCCTGCAACTCGAAGCCCAGCGGCACCCGCGCGTAGGTGTAGGCCCCGCCGTAGATCAGCACCAGGGCATGCAGGAAAATACCGATATAGACGAGCGGGGTCAGCGGGAAACGCTCACGCGTCACCCAAAGGATGGGCAGCGCGATCGCCGCCGGCGCGACCTCGAGCACCCACGTCATCCGGTCGTATGGATCGATGCCGGAGACGACCAGGGCAACCAGGACCACCAGCGTGCCGCTGGCCAACAGCCAAGGTCGCCGGCTGCTGTCCGCCCTCATGGGCTCTCGCCATCAGTCGGAGAGGAGAGCGAAACATTGCCGGTAGCATCAAGGGTCCAGAACGGGTTGTGCGCCACCTCCCAGAGATGACCGTCCGGGTCGGCGAAATAGCCGGAATAGCCACCCCAGAAGGCCTCCTCCGCCGGCTTGACGATCCGGCCACCGGCCTGCTCGGCCTGCTCGGCCTGCTCGGCCTGCGCGAGCACCTCGTCGACCTCCTTGTGCGAGCGCACATTGTGCGCCAGGGCGATTCCGGCGAAGCCGTTGCCCTCAGCCACGACGCCGACATCCTGCGCCAGTGCGCCGCGCGGGTACAGCGCCAAAATGAGGCCGTTGAGTTGGTAGAACGCGATCTGTTTCTCGGCCCCACCGACCGTCCAACCGAGGCCCTGTTCGTAGAAGACCCGCGAACGGGCCAGGTTCGCTACGCCCAGGGTGATCACGCTCAACCGCTGTTCCATCGCTTCCCCTCGCGTTGTTTCCTAACGGGTTCCCGGCGACCGCTCGCGGATTGCGCCGAGGATCAGTTTCGCCAGATTGCGGTCGACCAGCGGCTTGTGCTCCGGGGCG
Source organism: Halothiobacillus sp. (assembly GCA_011389965.1). Classification (GTDB taxonomy): domain Bacteria; phylum Pseudomonadota; class Gammaproteobacteria; order Halothiobacillales; family Halothiobacillaceae; genus Guyparkeria. The sequence continues at coordinate 9,869 of JAABTF010000039.1, read as the reverse complement.
ATGCGTGATGCCCGCATGGCTTGCCGGCCGATGCGCAGCGAATACAGCGCCACGGCCACGCCCTGCCCGGCCCGAGCACCCAGATTGACCATCAGGTTGGCTGCCCAGCCCTCGCTGGCCGAGTCCAGCACGGTCTCGGTGGCCGAGGCGAAGGCCATGTTCTGCACGATCATGCGGTAGAGCCGCCAGCGGGCCGGAAAGGACAGGGAGAGCCCGTAGATGGCCGCGATGGCATTGACCATGCGTGCATTGCGCCAGGCCACCAGCAACAGGTCCAGGGCGGGGTAGGGACTGGCGGCGATGAACAGCCCCGTGCGCACCACCTCCCGGTGGATCAGCGCCCGGGCCTGGGCGTCCTGAGTGGCGTAGCCCCGCTCCAGGGCGACCACCAGTTCGGTGGCATGACTGCCGGCATCGATGCCCAGCAGGGCCTCTTCGAAACTCCCGCGCTGCGGATTGCGCGCCAACAGGTGCTCGGCCTCCTCGCGCATCTGGACCACCGACTGGCCCATTTCCCCTTCCCGCTCGGCCTCGGCCAGGCGCCGATTGAGCTGCGTGATGGCGTCGATATGGTGACGCTGTTGCCAGGCACGCCAAGCCAGCGTCAGGCCCGTTGCGCCAATGATCCCGCCGATGACGAGAATCGCCCAGCCCAGGCCGACGTGGAGACGATGCCCCCAGTGGATGGCCTCCAGCCAGTTGATCGCCAGCCAGGTGACGGCCATGGCTCCCAGCAAGGTTGCCAACCAGGGAAAACGTCTTGGCGGCTCTAGCAGCCCCGGATCGCCGGAGTCGTCCGGCGTGTCGTAGAGCGCCTCGGGATCGATGTCCGGCACGGCTTCGCCCTGCGCATGGATGCGGGTCGCGAGGTGGCTCCCGCGGGAATCTGGGCCGTCAGTCATTCATGGTCTCCATTGGGATCGTCGGCCGATCTCGCGTGGCGATGGTTCAGTGCTCACCGATCAGGAAATCGAGCAGAGTATCCACGCGTCGCCCCGGGAATGTGCGCGCCCGGTCCAGGCCCGCCGGTGGCGCTAGCGTGGGCAGGTCGTCGATGACCAAATCAAGGTCGTGCGGCATCTGCTCGGGAATCGAGGGCGGGGTGAACGCGATCTTCTGCCGGGAGCTTTTCTCGGTGCCGACCAGCATCGGCTGGCCACGGCTGTCTTCGCGTGGCTGGGCGGCGGTGACCGCCGAGACGGCGAACAGGCGCAGCTCGATGCCTTTGCCGGCCAGTTGCTGAGTAAGCTCGAACAGGTAGCTGTCGAGCAAACGAGTCAGGCGTGACTGGTCGGCCGGCAGCAGATGATCGATCTGGGTGGCAACGATGGCCACGCGCTTGATACGGCGCCGGAACAGGCCGGAAAGCCAGCCGCCGTCACGGTAACGGAACGGTTCGAGGATGGATTCGATCGCCGCGCGCATGTCCGCTAGCGCCGCTTGACCGCTACGCAACGCACCGATCAGATCGACCAGGATCACCTGCGCATCCAGCCGCCCGAAGTGCGACTCGAAGAACGGACGGGCGATTTTCTCCCGGTAATAGCGGAAGTTGCTGGTGCAGACCTGCCCCCAAGAACCATCGGGGAAGGAGCCATCCGGAAATGACTGCCCCGCTGTCGTCAGAATCGCGGGAAGTGGCAGAAACGGCATGGCGTCCGGATCAAAGTCGTCTCCCGGCATCAACCAGCGTCCCGGCAGGTTGCGCGACAGGCGATGCGGCGGGAGACGGCTTTCGGCCAGCATCATCGACCACTCCGCGGTCAATTCCGCCATCAGCACCTCGTCCACCGGGGCACCCGGATCGATCGCCGCCAGGCGCTCGGGCAGGTCGGGCGCAATCTCGCGGCGCGGGGAGCGGGACAGCCAGTCGATCCAATGGCGCGTGTAGTCGGCAAATGACCAATCCAGCAGGGCGAGGTCCAGTAACCATTCCCCGGGGTAGTCGAACAACTCGAGGCAACGCCGCCGCGGGCGCAGCGAATACCAGCGTCGGTCGTAGTCCAGTGTCAGGCGGGCAATCGACCAGTCGCGAGTGGATTCGGGCCACCGCGGCGGATGGGCGGTAAGTGCCGTCAAGGCATGGTCATAATCGAAGGCGCGCTCCGCCTCGCGCTGCCAGCGGCCATGTCGAATGCGGGCCAGGCCCGACTCGCCCGCCACGGCGCCCCGGCGCGCATTTTCCAGGTGATTGATGACGGCCGTGATCAGGGTGGACTTCCCGGCACCGGACAGCCCCGTGATGCCAACGCGCGTCACCGGACAACTGGAGGCAGGTTGGGCGGGGGGATCTTGGGCCATCGACGCGGGCATCCGGTTGGTTGAGTGTGGCTCGATAGTAGACGACTCCGCACCTACCCCCAAGCCGGGGGCCACGAACCTGCCAGGGCGTGGACCCATGAGAAAATCACTACCGTTAGCCGCCGACCCTACGGACGAGATGCACGCCAGGAAGCAAAAAACACCCCAGGGGCTGGCAGTCAGCGTCGCGACGGATTAAAATGGTACTAAATCAGTTCCCTATTAGTCGCGACTAACTCTGTCTCCCGCGTGGCTGACAGATGAAAACCGCGGCCAGGGAGGCTCGCCGCAAGACGGAGCGCAAGACGCGCCGGGCATGCCAAACGAAGAGCGTCTATGCCAAACCGACACGCCAAACTGCTGCGCAGGGTCACCACCGCCTCGGTGACCCTGGCCCTGATTCTGATCGCGCTGAAGCTCGCGGCGAGCATCACGACCAACTCGATCAGCATGCTCGCTTCCCTGATCGACTCGACCATGGACCTGCTGGCCTCACTGGTCACGCTGGTGGCCGTGCGGATTGCCCTGCAACCGCCCGACGAAGACCACCGTTACGGCCACGGCAAGGCCGAGCCGCTCGCCGCACTTGCCCAGGCAACCTTCATCGCCGGTTCTGGCGTCTTCCTGATGGTGGAGGCCCTCAACCGACTCATCCGCCCACAGGAGATCGACGCGGTCGGCTGGGGTGTCGCCGTGATGCTGTTCTCCATGGTGGCCACCCTCGCGCTGATCACCTTCCAACGCTACGTGATCATCAAGACCCGCTCGCCCGCCATCAAGGCGGACGCGGCGCACTACAGCATGGACTTCCTGGTCAACGCCTCGACCATCGGGGTGCTGATCCTGGCCGGCTACGGCTTGAATTGGATCGACCCGGTCTTCGGTGCCGCCGTGGGGGTGTTCGTCCTCTACAGCGCCTGGAAGGTGGGGCGCGAGGCGCTCGATCACCTGATGGATCGCGAGGTGCTCGACGGTACGGAAAACCGCGTGGCCCAGATCGTGACGGCTCACCCTTCGGTACATGCGGTCGACCAGATCCGCACCCGGCTGGCCGGTCGCACCATGATCATCCAGCTCTATCTCTATCTGGACAATCACATCGATCTCGATCGCGCCCACCAGATCGGCGACGATATCGAGGCCCGGCTATTGCGCACCTTTCCCGGTGCCGACGTGATGATCCACGAGGAACCGTTAAGCGCCTGGAAACCCGGCCGTGGCCCGTCCCCCATGCGGATAGAACCACTCACCGAACGCCGACCGCGTGCGGGACAATGTGAAACCTGCCGCGACCTGACCGAGACCCGACCCGGTTTCTGGCGACGACTGGCCTCCGCCTGGCCGCGAATACGGACTGGCTCGCGCTCCTGAACGAGTCCCTCGCGAATCCCCCACCCCTACTCCTGCATTCGGCAGCGGACGGGAGCATTCGCCCTATCCGCCCTTCTCTCTGACGAGGCCCACGGTTGAGCGACATCACCCTTTGGCAGATCTTGCTGGCCAATCTCGCCGTCTTTGCCGGTGCCTTGCTGCAGGGGTTGGCCGGTTATGGCATCGGCACGCTTTCGGCCCCCTTGCTGTTCCTGATCAGCCCCCTGTTTCTCCCCGGGCCACTGATACTCAACGCCGTGCTGCTGACCATCCTGATCCTGTGGCGCAGCCGCGCCAACCTCGGGTTTCGCCAAGTGCGTTACGCCATCGGCGGCGATATCGTCGGCACGCTCTTGGCCGTGGCCACGCTGGCCGTCCTCTCCACACGCGGATTCGAGCTCGCCTTCGGCATTCTTATCCTCCTGGCCGTTGTCTTGAGCGTGATCGGCATCCACCCCGCCCTCAACCCACGCAACAGCGTCATTGCCGGGGCCGCTTCGGGCTACATGGGCACGATCACCGCCGTGGGCGGACCGCCGATCGCCCTGGTCTACCAGCACCAGAGTGGCCCGCTGGTGCGCGCCAACCTCTCGGCCTTCTTCTTGTTTGCCAGCCTGGCGAGTGCCCTGGCCCTGTTCGTCACCGGTTTTCTCGGCCCGCGCGAATGGCAATTGTTCGCCGCCATCTTTCCCGGCGTACTGGCGGGGTTTGTGGCCTCCGGGCACCTGGTCGATCGCGTGCCCTTCGCCACGCTGCGCCCCGTGATCCTCGGCATTGCCGCCATCGCCGGGGTAACTGCCGTCGTCAAGGGTCTGCTGCCCTGACGACGAGTGCCGGTAGCGTTTACAATGCGCCACCGTCCGAGCCAGGCGATAGCCATGACCGACTCCTCCGACCACACGACCAATCCGCTGGCCACCAGCCCATGGCGCTTTTGCGTGGCGCCCATGCTGGATTGGACTGACAGGAACTACCGCTTCCTGGCACGGCAACTGAGCCGGCACGCCCGGCTATACACGGAGATGGTGACGACCGGTGCGCTGCTGCATGGCGATGTCGAACGACACCTGCGTTTCGATGCCGCCGAGCACCCGGTCGCCCTGCAACTGGGTGGCTCCGACCCGCAGGCCCTGGCCGAGTCGGCCCGTATCGGTGCCGAGTGGGGCTACGACGAGATCAATCTCAACGTGGGCTGTCCCAGTGATCGCGTGCAAAACGGGGCCTTCGGTGCCTGCCTGATGGCCACGCCGGAACGGGTAGCCGACTGCGTGGCAGCCATGCGCGAGGCGGTGGACATCCCGGTGACGGTCAAGAGCCGCATCGGCATCGACCACCAGGAAAGCTATGACGAGTTCCGACACTTCGTCGACGTGGTCTCCGAGCGGGGCGGATGTGAGGTGTTCATCGTCCACACTCGCAAGGCCTGGCTGTCGGGACTGTCCCCCAAGCAAAACCGTGACGTACCCCCGTTGCGTCCGGAATTCGCCAGCCGGCTCAAGCGCGAGCGCCCCGACCTGACGGTGGTGCTCAATGGCGGATTGACCGAAATCGAGCAGATGCAGGCCGCCCTGCAGCAGGTCGATGGCGTGATGGTGGGCCGGGCGGCCTACCAGAATGTCGGTTTACTGGCCGGAATAGATGCCGCCCTGTTCGGTGATCCCGACGAGGTCGACCGCCTGACGGCGCTGGCACGCTACCGTGAATGGGTCAGCGGAGAACTCGACCGCGGTAGCCGCCTGCCCACCCTGATCAAGCCTATCCTGACTCTCTTTCAGGGACGCCCCGGCGCACGGGCCTATCGCCGCCACCTGAGTGAACAGGCGCCGCGGCGAGTGGATGATCCGACGGTAATCGACGAGGCAGCGGCTCTATTGCAGGCACGCTCGCCCGCCCCACGGCATGTGTGAACGCTACGGCGGCTGAATCCCTCCGCCGCGCCGACGGCCTTCAGCCCTGCAAGTGGTCGGCAATGGTCAGCCCGTCGAGGCCAAATGCTCGCCCGAAGCCGCTGACATAACGCCCGTCCCCGGGCCGAACCGCGAGCAGTTGGAAGTCGCCCAACCCGCAAAGCAGCTCCACGGTCTTGCCGTGACGCTCACGCAGTGTCTGGATTGCGGCCTTGAATGGCTCGCTGTCACGAGAGACGGACTCGACCGTTGCAGCCCACTGGGCCCGCTCGCGGGCAAACGGATTGCGAGTGGCCGATTGGTCGGCCAACAAGGCGATGCGCGTCCGCCCCTCTTCCATCAGGGGAGCTGTATGCAGCGCCAGCTCACTGGCAAGCACGAAGAACCGGCCGTCGTGCACGGCGAACGGCAGGCTGGCGATGATCGGCAGCGGCTCTCCCTCGGCACGCACCGCCAACACCAGTGAAGACTGGGAGGCCAGAAATTGCTCGAAGCACGATTTCGCCTCGGCCGGATCGGGCGTCGCGTCTGGTGGATTACCCGGCCCGGGCATACTCGGCCTGCAGTTGCATCACCCGCTTGACGTAGGTCTGCGTCTCCCGGTACGGCGGAATGCCGTTATAGCGCTTGACCGCGTTTTCTCCGGCATTGTAGGCAGCGACGGCCAGTTGGCGGTCGCCGCGAAACATCTCCAGCAGCAAAGCCAGGTAGGCCACGCCGCCGGCAATGTTCTGCTTCGGGTCGAAGCGGTCGGCCACGTCGAAGCGCTGGGCGGTCGCCGGCATCAACTGCATCAGCCCGCCGGCGCCCTTGGGAGAAACGGCGTCGGCACGAAAGGCACTTTCGGCATGAATGACGGCCCGGACCAGCGAGGGGTCGACGCCGTAGAGCCGCGAGAACTGATTGACCACCTCGGCATACCGGTCATGATCGAGCTTCGGCATCGTCCGATAACCGTCCTGCCACCCCTTGGGCTTGGTGGCCTCGCTCTTTCGCCACAACTCGTAGGGCTCGGTCGACGACTGCTGCGGCACGTTGGTCAGGTGGGTGACCCCCTGAGCATCGCGATACTTGTAGACGTCTGCCTGCGCCATGCCCAGCGGTAGCATCAGCAAGACAACCAGCCACTGCCAATGGCGCAGATACCAGCGCCCGCCATCAAACCCCTTGATGACAAGTACCGCGGTCGTCCTTAAACTGGCGGCCATGAACGTCAACACCGGCACCTCTCGTTATACCGAACACGATCCATTCGATCAGTTGATGGATCTCTATGAACAGAACTATATCCTGATTCGCCGGCTGCTAGGCGACCTGCGCCGTCTGCAGGTAGGCGACGAGTTCGGCCTGGGCTTCCAGGTCAGCGCCCGAGTGACGGAACGCGGCCGTTTCACGCTGGAACTGGTCTTCACCGATCACGAGATCCTCGACTCGCTCAACCGACCGGTGATCCTCCAGGTGCGCATCTACCTGGATGCGCGGTCGGCGGAGTTGCACGATCCCCGGCACCCCGCCGCCTGCCTGCAGGCCGACAGAACCGAGTGTAATCGTGCACGACAATCACGCAACCGCATGTTGCAGCGCTGGTTACTCGCCCGACTGCGACGTCACTGAATGACTCCATCGTGGCCGGGTCCACAGGCAACGATGGACCGCTCGACGGGCCCGGACGCCGCGCATGACTTGACAAAGGGGGCAATCATGTCGAAAATTGCGCCCCCTCAAGCGGGAATAGCTCAGCTGGTAGAGCACAACCTTGCCAAGGTTGGGGTCGCCGGTTCGAATCCGGTTTCCCGCTCCAGATTTCGGCTGGATGGCAGAGTGGCTATGCACCGGATTGCAAATCCGTTTACCCCGGTTCGACTCCGGGTCCAGCCTCCAAAAGCGAAAACAGTGAACCCGCCTCGTGCGGGTTTTTCTGTGTGTGCTCATCAGACCCGCTCGACCGGGGGCATCCATACAGGCTCATACCCGAAATGACCGACCCGCACCGTCGTCCCGAGCGCTTCGAGATCGAGCACGAGCCCACCTTCCGTGGCCGACGGCTGTTCTGGTTCGCCTTGCTGTTCATAGGCCTGAGCGCGGCGGGATTGTATGCCGTCTACTCGCAGGTGGCCGGCCACACGATCACCTGGGATGCGCGACTGATCAGTCCGCGATTGATATTGGCGAGCCTTGCCCTGCTGCTAGTCTATTTTGCCGCCGACGGGCTGCGTCTGTGGTTCACCCTGCGGGCGTTGGGCCAGTCCATGCCGCTGGCCGCGATGGCCCGGCTGGTCTTTCTCAATATCTTCGTCTCCAACATCACGCCGCTGGCGACCGGGGGTGGCGTGGCCCAGGTATGGTTCATGCGCCGTCGCGGCGTACCCGTGGGCATCGGCCTGACGGCGACCACCATTCGCACGGCACTGGCCGTGCTATTCATCTTCGGCGCCACGCCGGTGCTGGTGCTGACCTTGCCCGGTGCCGAAGAGGCCGCTCAAAGCAACTCCCTGGTCGCCACCCTCCTCGTCAGCGTCGTCCTGTACCTGGGCTTTTTCACCCTCCTGGTGTTGCGTTCCAACTGGCTGCTGCGGCCCATGCTGGGGTTGGTCAACCTGCTACGCCGCGCGCACCTGATCAACGCTCGGCGGCACCGGCGCTGGCGCTACCGCCTGGTACGGGAGCTGCAACAGTTCGCCCATGGCTTCGTGCGCTATTTTCAAGGCCGCTGGTTCGATATCGCCGCCTCGTTCCTGTTCACGGCGATTTTCCTGCTGGCACTGTTCTCCTTCCCCGCGCTGCTCTTCTGGGCACTCGGCTATGGGCTGGACTACTGGCTGATCATCGGCCGAATGGTGATGACCACCTTCGTGATGTATTTTTCACCCACTCCCGGCGCCTCCGGAATCGCGGAGGGCGTCTTCGGGCATTTCTTCAGTGACATGGTGACGGCATCCCACTTGGTGCTGGTGACGGTGGCTTGGCGCACCCTGACCATCTATCTGGGCATGCTGATCGGCCTGTTCGTCACCCAGCGCGAGATCGGGGCAAGTCGTCGGCCCGATTCGACGTGAGACTGCCATGAATCGCATCGCCCGCCTGCTGACGCCACACCGACTCAAGGCCGCCTTCTACCTGACGCTGCTAGCAATCCTGCTGCTGATCGGCTACCGCGTCTACCTGTCGGTATTCGAGCCGACCTACAACGCCGTGCATGCCGAACAAATCGAGCGCATCCAGGCGAACGCCGGAAACGGGCTTCATTACGCCGTTGTAGGCAACATCAACAATTCCGTGGGCCTGTTCGAGCGCAAGATGGTGCCGATGCTCAACCAGGCCGGCCTCGACTTCGTGATCTCGGCCGGCAACGCGGTCAGTGGCGGCGGCGAAGACAAGTACCGCGCCCTGTACCGCACGCTCTCTCACCTGGAGATGCCCTACCTACTGACAGTGGGCGAAAACGAGAGTGGTGCCTTTGGCTCGTTCAATTTCTACGAGCATTTCGGGCCTTACTTTTACAGCTTCCGCACCAGCGGCCATCAATTCCTGTTTCTCGACAGCAGCAATCCGGATACCTACCCCTTCCAACTCCACTGGCTCAAGGAACAATTGCGCGACCCTGCTCCTCGCCACCGTTTCGTCTTCATTGGCCACCCGCTGTACGCCACCGCCAAGAAGAGCGCCATCGACTCCGATGACCAGTATCTGCAGGACACCGCATTCCGTGACCGGCTCCACGAGTTGTTCCGCAACCATGGGGTGGATGCGGTCTTTTCCAGCAACCTGCACCTGTTCGATCGCCAGACACGCGACGGGGTCGATTACGTAGTCACGGGCGGGGCCGGGGGGCTGGTACTCAATGACGAGACCAGTTTCTACCATTATGTCGACGTCGCCACGGGTGATGGCGAGGTGGCCATCGGGGTCGAGAGGTTGAATATCGGCCAACACCAGGTCTTCAAGACGCTCGAAAGCCTCTGGTTCTTCATCCATTCGTTCTTCTACGTCGGTCACCTCAATTTCCTGCTCGTGCTCGGCGTACTGGCACTGCTGGCAATCAAGCTCTACAGCGCGATCTTCGTCGAGCGCGACTACTACCGGAACTACGAGCTGGACACCGCCCCTTGGCGTGATCGCCCATTGTCGATCGCCATGGTGACCAACAATTACCTGCCGTTCATCGGCGGGGTGCCCATATCGATCGATCGCTTGCGCCGGGGGTTGGAGCATCTGACGCACCGCGTCCTGGTCGTGGCGCCCAGCTACCCCGATCAGGATCAGGAAGATGTGGACAAGGACGTGATCCGG
>JAABTF010000092.1 GCA_011389965.1 Halothiobacillus sp. | reverse complement strand
CCTTCTTCCTTTGCCGCCAGTCCGACGAGCGGGCCTGGGCGAGCGGGGATGTCCACCGTGAGACCGAGACCGTCTCCCTCCCGGAAGGCGGCGAACGGCTTTTCGACACCATCAAGCGCCCGCTCTTCGGCGCCGACGGGACGCGCAAGGCGCTGATCGTGATGGCTCACGATGTCACCGAGCAGGTGCGCACCCTAGCGCAGTTCGAAGACCTGAGCATTCACGACGAGATGACCCATCTCTACAACCGCCGCTTCTTCCAGATCGAGGCGCAGCGCCGGCTCGACGAGCTGAGCCGCGAAGACCGACAGGCGGCCATCATCGTCCTCGACATGAACCGGTTCCGCAGCATCAACGACGTCCACGGACACGTGGAAGGCGACCGGGTGATCTGCCAGATGGCCGACCGCCTGCGCGAACTGGGGAGCCAGCGGAAATGGCTGGTAGCACGCATGGGCGGCGACGAGTTCGCCGTGCTGGGAGAGGACGTCGAACCCGCGCAGGGCCTCGAGGTGCTGGGACGCGAAATCCGCGAACTCACCCGCCGCTCGTTCGAGGTCGATGACCTCAACCTGGTGATGACGGCCAGCGCCGGCATCGCCTACTGGCCACATCACAGCCGGCATGTCGCGCAATTGCTCACCCAGGCGGATGCGGCAATGTTCGAGGCGAAGAAGAACGAACGCGAGCCGATTGCCGTGTTCAATCCGCGCCTTTCCCAGCGGCAGGTGTGGCGTTCGGAAATGCTCGCCGCCCTGCGCGGGAGTCTCGAAGAGAACCGTTTCCACCTGGTCTACCAGATCCAGCAGGATGTACTGGGCCTGGCGGTGACCGGCGTGGAGGCGCTGCTGCGCTGGGAGGCGCCTACCGCCGAGCTCCAATGCGGCCCGGCGGATTTCATTCCCTTCCTTGAACAGTCCGGACTGATCGTCGAAGTAGGTGGCTGGGTGATGACCGAGTCCGCCTGCCAGGCGGCCCGCTGGGGCCGGGAGACCGGTCAGTCCATCAGCGTGTCGGTCAATGTTTCCAGCGTCCAGTTGCACGCTCCCGGCTTTGCCGACGAAGTCCGCCATGCGCTGGAGGTCTCGGAACTGCCCCCTGAGTTGCTGGAACTGGAACTCACGGAGACCGCCCTGGTCCATGACCCCGAACAGGCGAGCGCTGCCCTGGCCGAAATACGCGAACTGGGCGTCAAGTTGGCGTTGGACGATTTCGGCACCGGCTACTCCTCGCTGAGTTACCTCAAGCGTTTCTCCTTCGACCGGCTCAAGATCGACCAGGGGTTCGTGCGCGACATCCTCGCCGATCGCAACGACCTGGAAATCGTCAAGGCGATCATCGCCATGGGCAACGCGTTGTCCCTGGCGATCATCGCCGAGGGCGTTGAAACCACCGATCAGCGCGATCTGCTCGACTCGCTGGGCTGTCACTCGTTCCAGGGCTACCTGATCGGCCGGCCCACCCATGCCGAGGCGATCCGACCGTTGCTGGGCGTGCGACTGCTGTGAGAAACAAAAAGAGCCCCATCCGCTTCACCGACACGAGGCTGACATGACCCGAGCCCAATGGATCGAGGCCACCTTGCGCGAGCAGTTGGCACCCACGCACCTGGAAATCACCGACGAATCGGCCCAGCATGCCGGCAACCGGCAGGAAAGCCACTTCCGAGTGGTCGTGGTCAGTGACCGCTTCGAGGGGTTGCCGCTGATCCGCCGCCATCGGCTGACGCAGGACCCGTTGCGCGCCGCCTTCAACCAGGGAATGCACGCCCTGGCGCTGCATACCTACACCCCCGCCGAATGGGCCGAACGACAGCAGGCCCCGGCCTCGCCGCCCTGCCGGGGTGGCCACTGATTGGTCAACACGCGCCTCCTGCCGCCCGCTGAGCGCCACGTTCGGCGCTAAACCGGTTTACAGGCGCGCATCCGCCGACTAGGCTCCCCGGCGATCTTTCCAACGGCCATGCCCCTTTATCGGGGCTTTTTTCATGTGGCCGGCCGGATTTTTAATCGCTTTCGATACCTTTCCTGGAGTCTTAGATGCAAAGCAAGCACCTGCTGGCGGCCGCGTCGCTGCTGTTCATCCCGCTGGCCCCGCCGCTTCTGGCCGAGGAGGCCAGCCACCAGTGGACCGGCGAGGCCGAATTCGGCGCGTCGGTCACCACGGGCAATACCGACAGCACGAACGTCAACGGCAAACTCAAGTTCGGTTACCTCACCGGGCCGTGGGAACACCGCCTCCGCCTGGAGGCCCTGCAAGCCAGCGAGGAGGGCGAGAACACTGCCAACCGCGTGCTCGGCGAATTCGAGAGCCGCTATGCCATGACCGAGCGGGATTACCTGTTCGGTGTGCTGCGCGGCACCCACGACGAGTTTTCGGGCTACAAGTATCAGGCCAGCGCAGCGGCCGGCTACGGCCGTAAGCTATGGATCTCGGACAGGGGCCACTGGGATGCCGAGATCGGCCCCGGTGTGCGGATCGCCGAGGATGAAAACGGTACGCGCGAGACCAATGCAATCGTGCGCCTGTCGAGCGGCTTTGAATATCGGTTCTCCGATTACGCCCGCTTCAATCAGGACGTGATCGTGCTCTCCGGCCAGGACAACACCGAGGTCGAGTCGATCACCGGCGTGTCCGCCTCGCTGACCGACACCCTGGCGATGAAGCTCTCCTACACCGTCCAGCACAACACCGATGTCCCCGCCGACACGGAAAAGACCGACACCTACACCTCGGTGAACCTGGTCTACAACTTCAACTAGGCCGGCTTATGACCAACGCGAAAAGGCCCGGCGGCAATGCGAGCCGACCGGGCCTTTTTGGTGCTGAAGTGGCGTGCGCGGATCAGTCCGGCAGCACCATCACTCCGTCGATTTCCACCTCAGCGCCCTTGGGCAGGGCCCGCACGCCCAGGGCGGCACGGGCCGGGAAGGGTTCGGACAGGTAGTCCTTCATGATGCCGTTGACGGTCTCGAAGTGGGACAGGTCGGGCAGGTAGATCTGCAGCTTGATCACATCGGCCAGCTCGCCGCCGGCGGCGCGACAGACGGCGTTGAGATTGTCGAACACCCGCCGGGTCTGCGCCTCGATGCCCCCCTCGACCAGGGTCATGCTGGCGGGGTCGAGGGCGATCTGCCCGGAGAGGTAGACGGTATCGCCAACCCGCACCGCCTGCGAATACGGACCGATCGCCGCGGGTGCCTGGTCGCTGTGGATGATCTCGCGCTGGCTCATGGGAAGCTCTCCCTCTAGTGACGCGAGACGCGCACCACGTCCCGCAACTGCTTGATGGATCGCATCACCCGGGCCAGATGGATCCGGTCGGTGACACGCACGGTGATGTCGATGATGGTCAGGTTGACGTCGCGGTCGTCGAAGCGCACGTCGTCGATATCGGAGCCAGCATCCGAGACGGCCGCGGCGATGCGCGCCAAGCCACCGCGGACGTTGTTCGCCTGGATGCTGATCTGGCACTGGTATTCGCCACTGGGGGCAGCTTCCCAGTCCACTGCCAGCCAGCGTTCCGGGTGTTCGCCGGCATCCGCGGCATTGGCACAACCCTGGCGATGGACGACGATCCCGCGGCCGATGCTGAGAAAGCCGACCACCGAATCACCGGGCACCGGGTGACAGCACTTGGCGAAGCTGACCACCAACCCCTCGGTGCCGCTGATGATCACTGGAGCATGCCCGCCTTCGCCCTCGCGCCGGATCTCGTCCGGATCGAGCTTGCCCGCCTCAGCCTTCAAGAGTCGCACGACCAAGGGGGCCATGCGGTTGCCCAGCCCGATCTCGCGCAGCAAATCGTTGAAGCTCTCCTGGTGATACTCGCGCAGGATCGAGTCGATGCGCTTCTCGTCGAGCTCGTCTATGTCGCATCCCTCTGCAACCATGGCCTTGGTGAGCAGGCGGTGGCCCAGCCGGATCGCCTCGGCGTCCTGCAGGTGCTTGAGGTGAGCCCGAATACTCGCCCTGGCACGCGCGGTGACCACGAACGACAACCAGCTGGGATT
>JAABTF010000091.1 GCA_011389965.1 Halothiobacillus sp. | reverse complement strand
GGTCCTGCGTAATACTTTCTGGGTCGGTCGGGATTTGGACAGGATAGAGAGGAAACGGGTGAAGGCGCGGCGCCGTGACCCCAAGGTCGGCCTCTGTCGCATGGGGCCAGAAAACATGGTCTATCCCAGCCGTTTGGAACAGGTGCAGGAAGCGGTGCAACAAGATGTGCTGGCAAACGGTGATCCGAGGACCGCCGCCCGCCGGCAAGCCGTTGCAGAATGCCTCGAAGACCTCCATCTCAACCTGTGCGTTGGCTCCCTTGGCCTGCAGGTGATCGATCAGCGTGGCCCAGGGGTAGGCCACGTAGACAAGGCCCTCCGACAAACCGCCCATCGCTTCTAGGCGGCGAAAGGCATGCTCTTCGGTGATCGCGGGATATTGCCAGCCGGTATCAAGCGCATGGAGCCTGCCACTCCGCCGAACATGGCGCAGCCGATCCTTCGCCGCCGGTGAAAGACCCGCTGTCTGGGCTTGCACACCCGGGACTGGCGCCGTGACATCGGATTTGCCTTCCATCCGGATGCGGCACACCGGTGTGACGTCGTTCGCGGCGAACGCATCGGGAAAGCGCGTATAGCCCCGCCCATCCACGGCCTCCTCTACGAGGCTGAGCGACTTTGCGGCAAAACGACTTTGCAAGCGCAACCGGGTGGGTGGGGCACCGGAGGCAATCCCCTCGAATGCCTGCCGCCGCACGTGTTCGGGCAGGATCGACTCGATCTCTGCCCTGTAGGTCTCTGCCTGGACGGCGGACAATTGATCGGGCCGCACCCGAAAGGAGGCGAGGGGCCGGCCCGCCTGTACAAGCTCAGCATGCCCGGCCATGAGCCGCCAGAGATTCCAGTCGCCGGCAAGCGTCGTCGGGCGGATCGTGGCCTCCGGCTCGACCCTGTTCCAGAGCCAGCCGCGGAAGAACGTTCCCTCCTGTTGCACAAAGGGCCAGTGAACATCATCGCACAGGCCGGCGCGTACGATCACTGTCGGAATTTCCCTGTCATGCGCAGCAACGACCATGTCATCCCGCAGGACAGAAACATCTCCTCCAATCCATGATATCGCTTCGACGGGAAATTGACGATCCACCGCTGCGACAAGCGCGAAGGCCCCGGGCAGGTAGATATCATCGGCATTGATCCAGGCCAGGAATCCGTTCGCTGTCGGAGACAGGGCCTCGAAACCCGACACGATGGCATCGTAGAGACCGCCATCTGGGGCTTGGTGACAACTGAACTGCAATGACTTGCTGGCCAAGGGCCAGTCCCCCCGTGCGAGGCGGGCCTGCCATTGCAGGATCCGCTCCCACGTCCCGTCAGACGACCCTCCATCCTGAACGTGATACCGGATCCGGACCGGGCCAGCCTGACTAACGACGCTCTGGATCGTCTGGTCAATCGTGGCGGCCGCGTTCAGGACTGGTGTCGTAATGAAAAGGTCCGTCTGCATCATTGATTGGTGCGTCCTGTTTAAGGGCCGACAATAGAGCCCCTCTTGCGACAACAATATGCCAACCGGCTCACCGTTTCGCATGCGAAACAAATTATGTTAAGTTTACTTACGCACGGCCATCCCAATCGAGCCATGCAAACAGGCGGTCCCGAAACGTGCCGTCCTGTGTTCCGGGTCCGGACAGGGTAATCCGTCCATCCGCGAATGTGGTAACGACGATGCTGCCGATCGAGAAAGAGTCCACTGGCGGGTTCCGGCGTGCCGCTGGCGGATCACCCGCGGCCTCCCCCGCACCGGTCGGGCCGAACATCCCGTGCTTGACGACATCCGCCACGATCCGGGCCTCGGCTTCTGCCGTCGTCGGCGGGGCCCGGCGCAGCTTGTCAGCCAGAACATCCGCCCGCGACGGATCGGTCTGCAGTGCCGAGGCCAGCGCCAATCCCGCCCTTTCCGTCATGAGAGCCGGGAACCGCAGGTCGTCGTCCAGCGCCCGCACGATCCGGACGAAACTGCCGATCTTGGACCGGCGGGGACGGGAGGCAGCATGGAACAGTTCCGACAACGCCACCCTGTCCGATGGAAACACGCCGCGTTCGACGGCCCGCACGACGATCCTGGCCCGCTCGTAATAGCTCAGGCCAACCCGGACCTCATTCTCCTCGACCATGGCAAGATAGGCATCGGCCGCCTCTTCGGGGTGGCGGACGATCGCCAAGACCGTGTCGAACACGCTCCCCTTCGGCCCCGTCCGGCCTGCCTGCGCAAGCTGCCGCAGAGCGGTCAGCCGGCGCCAGCCGGAAATCAGGCCCCAGCGCCCCTCGCCAAGATCGGCCACCTCGATCGGGGTCTGCTGACCGCGCTTGACGATACTGTCTGACAGGGCCTGCATATCCTCGTCATCGAGAACGACCCTGTCCCTGACCAGGTAGTTCTCGTCCACATTCCCCAGTGGAATGCGCAGGATCATGCGCCCTTCGCTGCGCGCGGTCTGAAGCGTTTCGCTCAACTCCGCCAGCGCCGCTTGGGAGGCTGCGTCTCCAGCGACCTCGGCTATCGGCGCGCGTCGATGCCACGTGTCCGAAAACGAGCCCGGTCCATCCCCGT
The DNA here is from genome assembly GCA_011389965.1 of Halothiobacillus sp. Lineage (GTDB taxonomy): Bacteria > Pseudomonadota > Gammaproteobacteria > Halothiobacillales > Halothiobacillaceae > Guyparkeria. Next base: position 1,581 of record JAABTF010000091.1, on the reverse strand, counting down.
CCTCCACCGGTGTCGCTTCCGGCTCGAGCCGCGCAGGACCCAGACGCTTGCGTTTCGCCACGATCAGCCCCCTTTCCCGTCACCAAGGCTCTGGCCGATCATTCCGCCGCCTCCCGGGCCTGTCGTTCGTCTCGGCGCCAGGCGCCGTAGAGCAGCCGCTTGAAGGCCGCGTAAGTTGCATCGAACGTCTCTCTGCCCCGGGCGTAGGTCTCCCGGTTGAAATCACGGTAATCAGCTTCGTAGATGCCTTGCACCTGTTCTCCCGCCTGCCCGATCAACGCTGTGAAATCCTGCCGATGAGGGGACAGGGTCCGCCCCAGATAGGCCTGCATCAGACCGGCCAGCTCCGCCTGCTGGGCCGCATCATATCGGGTCACGACAGCGCGAACGGCATCCCACTGGAACGCCATCTCGGGCCGGCCTAACGCCCGGGCGGCGAGGTTCTCCCCGTCCTCGATCGAACGGAACGTGGTATGCAGCATGTCGAAGAACCGCCCCGTGGAATCAAATTCTAGGAACGAGGCTCCCGTGGGTACCAACAGGATGTCGGCCGCCGCGAGGCCGTTGATCGTGAGATAGCCGAGCGCTGGCGGTGTATCGAGGATCACCACGTCGTAGGCGTCCAGCACGCCGTCCTCGGTCAGGACGTCCGTCAGCGCATCCCAAAGCTTCCATCCACGCCCCTGCATCCGCCAGACGGGCACCTGGAACTCGGCCCAGTAGAGGTTCAGCTGCGCGCCGATCAGGTCGATATTGGGCCAGTGCGTTGCCTGGATGAGATCCTTCGATCGCAATCCCAGCGCCTCCGTCAACGTCTCGTCAAGCGCGACGGGCCCATCGCCGCGCTCCATCCGGCGCCGGTTCTCAGCTTGCAGATGCGCCGCATAGTGTCGTGCCAGGAGCGGAAAGACAGTCTGCCATTCATCCGCCACTCTGCCCCCGAAAACCGACGTCATGGACCCCTGGCTGTCCAGATCGATCACCAGCACCCTGTAGCCATCGAGCGCGGCCGACATCGCCAGTTGCGCTGCAGTCGACGTCTTGCCGACGCCGCCCTTGAAATTTGCCACCGCCACCATCTTCGCTGGTAAGCCTTCTGGCCGGTAAGGTAGGTAGTTCTTCGCCTTTGACCCCTCCGCGGCGAAATGAGCCCGCAGCCGAAGGACCTCGTCGAGGGTGAACCATTTTGCCCCGGCACCTGTTTCCGACCGTCCTTGCGGCAGATCCGGATTAGCCTTCAGAACACGCCGGAAATGGGCCGGGGCCACCGGGATCAGGTACCGCGTGATTTCCCAGGTTGAAAACAGGCGTAACTGGCGCTTTCCATGCTCTTCCAGCCCCCTCGACGCCAGATCGTCCCGGCCTGCGGTACAGGCACGGGCAATTTCGGCAAAGGCGTCCGTCGAGATCGGATCCTCGAGTTCCGCTTCTGCGATGGATGGAGAAATCCCGAAATACGGAGGCTCTGTTATCGGGCTCATCAGGTATCCATATGCTGCGTTTTCCAAAAGATATCAAAAAAAGCCGCACATGAAAGAAAAGTTTGCACTCATCCAAGGGCAGCCTATTTTCAACATAAAT
>JAABTF010000090.1 GCA_011389965.1 Halothiobacillus sp. | reverse complement strand
GGACGAAGGCGAAGACCGGTTCGAGGAACGTCCCCTGGAACGGCGACAGCCAGCCACCCAGGAACAGCACGGCCGCCAATGCCGAGATCAGGATCATGCTGGCGTACTCGGCGAGCATGAACAGGGCGAAGGCGATGCCCGAATACTCCACGTGGAAGCCGGCAACCAGCTCGGACTCGCCCTCGGTGATGTCGAACGGCGCGCGGTTGGTCTCCGCCACCCCGGAGATGAAATAGACCACGAACATCGGCAGCAACGGCAGCCAGTACCAGTGCAGGATACTGCCCTCCTGGCCGCGCACGATATCCGAGAGGTTGAGACTCTGCGAGGCCATCAGCACGCCGACCAGGGCAAACCCCATCGCCAGCTCGTAGGCGACCTTGTGTGCCGCCGAGCGCATCCCGCCAAGCAATGCGTATTTGGAGTTGGAAGCCCAGCCGGCGAGGATCACCCCATAGACCCCGGCGGCCCCGATGGCCAGGACGTACAACAGCCCGGCGTTGATGTCGGCCAGTACCCAGCCGTCGTCGAACGGCACAACGGCCCAACCGACCAGCGCCGCCACCAGCATCAGGATCGGGGCGAGGTAGAACACGACCTTGTTGGCGACCGTCGGCGTGATCACCTCCTTGAACATCAACTTGAACACGTCGGCGAACGGCTGGAACAGCCCGCGGGGACCGACCCGGTTGGGCCCGATCCGCACGTGCATGTAGCCGATGACCTTGCGCTCGGCGAGCGTCAGGTACGCCACGGCCACCACGAGGGGCAGGATGATCACCAGCACCAGCAGCAGGTGCGCGATGAAATACTGCCAGTTCGGCGACATCCAGCCGATGACCGGGGAAAGCCATTCGGTGATCATGCGGCGACCTCCACGTGAATCTGCACTCGTCCCTGGCGCGGCGCCAGTGCCCCGGCATGAGCGCCGTTGAATACCACCACGGTGCCCGGGCTCACGCCATCGTCAATCCGAACCGGCAATTCGAGGGACTGGCCGTCCTGTTCGACCACCACGGTGGCCCCGTCATCCCAGCCTTCGCGCTCGGCATCGGCGCGGTTGACCAACATGTGGCGCTGCATCTGGGCTTTCTCGGTGCCCTGCAAGGGCTGGGCGCGACGAAGGACCGCATCGATGCCGTACATGGCGTTGGGCGCGATGCGGATATAACCGCCCTCGCCTGCCGTCTTGGCTGGTGCCGCAAAACGCGCGTCGGCCAAGGAGGAGGTGGTGTTGTTCAGTGCCACCTCGTGGCACTGCGACTGGATCTCTCGACGGACCTCGGTGACGGCCATGTAGTCAAAGCCGTTGAGATCGAGGAGATTGCCCAGCACGCGCAAGATCTTCCAGGCCGGACGGGCCTCACCCACCGGGCGCACCGCCCCGTTCACCGACTGCCAACGGCCCTCGCCGTTGACCCAGGTGCCGGCGGTCTCGACCGCGGTGCCCATCGGCAGCAGCACGTCGGCGTACTGCTTCATGGTCGGGGTGACGTAGCTGGTGATCGCCACGACGCAGGCGGCCTGCTCCAATGCCTCCGCTGCGCGCTGCCCGGCGGCACTGTCATGCTCGGGCTCGATCCCCTGGAGAATCATCGCCTCGCTGGGCTCGGCCAGCATGTCGGCGGCGGTGCGGCCGTGGCCGACGGATCCTGTGCCGCCCGTGGCGCGGTGCGGGACGGCACCGGCCAACCAGGCACCGGCGGCATTGCCGCCCTGCGAGACCAGGCCGAGTTGGGCGCCGGTCAGGCGGGCCAATTCCCCGGCCACTGCCCGGATGGCGGCGAAGTCGGCCGCGTTCTGTGCCACGGCACCGAGGAAGATGGCCGCCTTGTCGTTGTCCCGGAGCTCGGCGACGATGGCGTCCGCCTCTTCCACCGGGGCGACCGGCCAATCGGACAGGCTGGCCGGAATCTCGCCACCGGCCGCCTTGAGCAAGGCGAGCAGGCTGGCCAGTTGACCGCCTTCGGCCTCGTCGCTCTGTACCTGGCGGGCCGGGAAGGTCAGGCCCTGCTTGAACGGATGCAGCAAGGTGATCCGCGCCTGGTTGTCCAGGGCCGCCTGGCGCAGGCGGTGGCCGAACAACGGCACTTCCTCGCGCACGGCAGCGCCGACGGTGAGCACGCTGTCGAGCGCGGCGATTGCCGGGATGTCCATGCCCAACCAGGGCATGATCGGGTCGTCGGCGTCACCGGAGAAATCCGTCTGGCGCAGGCGATGGTCGATGTTGTTCGACCCCATGCCGCGCACAATGCGGGCCGCGAGGTATTGCTCCTCGAGACTGGCGTTGGGCGAAACCAGCGCGCCGAGGGCCGCCGGCCCCTGCTCGTTGACGATCTTCTGGATGCCGCGCGCGGCTTGTTCCAGCGCGTCTTCCCAGGTGACGGTCTCCCATTGGCCGTCGCGCTTGATCATCGGCCGGGTCAGGCGATCCTCGGTGAACAGGCCCGTGTAGGCATACCGGTCACGGTCGGCAATCCAGGTTTCGTTGACCGCCTCGTTGTCCCGCGGGACCACCCGCATGACCCGGGCGTCCCGGGTGTGCAGGTAGAGATTCGAACCGAAGGCGTCGTGCGAGGAGACGTGCTTGTGCTGCACCAGTTCCCAGGCGCGATGGGTGTAGCGCGAGGGCTTGGCGGTCAGCGCGCCCACCGGGCAGAGGTCGATGACATTGCCCGACAGCTCGGAGGTCACGCTCTTGGAGATATAGGTGCCGATTTCCATCCGGTCGCCACGACCGGTGGCGCCCAGTTCCTTGAGCCCCGCGATCTCCTCGCCGAAACGCACGCAGCGAGTGCAGTGGATGCAGCGGGTCATGTCGGTGGCGATGAGCGGGCCGATATCCTTGTCCTTGACCACGCGCTTGGCCTCGGAATACTGGCCCACGCCCTCGCCATAGCCCATGGCGACATCCTGCAACTCGCACTCGCCGCCCTGATCGCAGATGGGGCAGTCGAGGGGATGGTTGATCAGCAGGAACTCCATGGTGGAGCGCTGGGCCTCGATGGCCTTGTTGCTGCGCGTCGAGACCTTCATGCCCTCCGAGATCGGCGTGGAGCAAGCCGGCAACGGCTTGGGCGCGCGCTCGACTTCCACCAGGCACATGCGACAGTTGGCCGCAATCGACAACTTGCGGTGATAGCAAAAGCGCGGGATGTTGATCCCGGCCTTGTCCGTCACCTCGATCAGCATCTCCCCGGGGTTGCCCGCCAGGGTCTTGCCATCGACTTCGAAGGTAATCTGCTCGTCACTCATACCTGGAAACCTGCTTGCACGGCCGGCCTTAGGCCGCCTGGGATTCGCGGTCGACCATGCTGTGGCCGTGCTTGATGTAGTACTCGAACTCGGGACGGAAATGCTTGATGAAGCTGCGCACCGGTGTGGCCGCCGCGTCACCGAAGCCGCAGATCGTGCGTCCCTCGATCTTGCTGGCCACGTCGTCGAGGCGATCCAGATCGGCCAGCGTTCCCTTGCCGTCCACGATCCGGTTGAGCATGCGGAATAGCCAACCCGTGCCTTCGCGACACGGCGTGCACTGCCCGCAGGACTCCTTGTAATAGAACTGCGCGATGCGGCGCAGCGCCTTGACCATGCAGGTGTCCTCGTCCATGACCATCAGGCCGCCGGAGCCGAGGAAGGTGCCGGACTTGGCGATCGAGTCGTAGTCCATGTTGGTCTCGAGCATGATCTCGCCCGGGATCACCGGCGACGAGGTTCCGCCCGGGATGACGGCCTTGCAGCGCTTGCCGTCACGCATGCCGCCGGCCATTTCCAGCAACTCGGCAAACGGGGTTCCCATGGGGATCTCGAATACGCCCGGCTTGTTCACATGCCCCGACACCGACCACATCTTCACGCCGCCGGAGTTGGGCACGCCCAGGTCGGCAAACCATTGCCCACCATTGCGGATGATCGCCGGTACGGAGGACAGCGTCTCGGTGTTGTTGACCGTCGTCGGTCGGCCGTAGAGACCGAAGTTGGCGGGGAACGGCGGCTTGAAACGCGGCAGGCCCTTCTTGCCTTCCAGGGATTCGAGCAGCGCGGTCTCCTCGCCACAGATGTAGGCGCCGGCGCCCAGCGATCCGTAGAGGTCGAAATCGATGCCGGAGCCCAAGAGGTTCTCACCCAGCCAGCCGGCCTCGTAGGCCTCGCGAACGGCGCCTTCGAAGCGTTCGAACACGAGATCGCTGAACTCGCCACGC
>JAABTF010000089.1 GCA_011389965.1 Halothiobacillus sp. | reverse complement strand
GCCGGACGAGCCGGCGAATGCCGGGCTGGATGAGTGGGCGATGATCCACGATGCGGCCCGACCCTGCGTGCGCCCGGAGGATATTCGCGCGCTGCTGGCTGCGGCGCGGGCTCCCGACGGGGCACTGTTGGGGGCAAGGGTGCGTGACACGATCAAGCGGGTCGATCACCAGGGCCGCGTGGAAGCGACCGTGGATCGTCGCCCGCTGATGCATGCGCTCACTCCGCAGATGTTTCCGGTGAGCGTGCTGCTCTCGGCCCTCGAGCAGGGGTTGGAGGCGGGTCGTGAAATCACCGATGAGTCATCGGCTGTCGAGCAGGTCGGACTGTCGCCGCGGATGGTTCCGGCGGCGGCCGACAACCTCAAGATCACGCATCCCGAGGACCTCGCGATCGCTCGGGCGATCCTGGCGCGCCAGGGGGTGATGAATGACTGACCCGTTTGCTTTTCGCATCGGGCACGGCTTTGACGTGCATGCCTTCGAGCCGGGGGATCATCTCTGTCTCGGTGGATGCCGGATTCCGTTCGACCGGGGCTTTCGTGCCCACTCGGACGGCGACGTGCTGCTGCATGCGATATGTGATGCCCTGCTGGGGGCGACCGCTTTGGGCGATATTGGCCGGCATTTTCCCGATACCGATCCGGCGTGGCAGGGTGCCGACAGCCGAGTCCTGTTGCGCCAGGTGGTCGAGATGTTGCGCCACGATGGATGGCGGCTGGTGAATGTCGATGCCACGGTGATTGCCCAGGCACCGCGACTCGCGGCCTGGATCGACCCGATGCGCGAGGCGATCGCGGCCGCCTGCGGTGAAGGTGTCGAGTCGATCAGCGTCAAGGCCACCACCTCAGAGCGACTCGGCTTTACCGGCCGCGGGGAAGGCATCGCCGCCGAGGCCGTGGTGCTAGTGCGCCGTGTTGGCTCCGACTCCGAGCGTATTGCCGCGACGGATTGATTTATGGGGGGCGGCCGAGTAGGCTTGTCGCCCGTTTTCCGGCCCCCGGGAGATGCGATGCGGCTGGCCGTGTCGGGTTTGGCGGGTGTCATGTGACCTGGATCTCAAAGAAACAAGTGGAACCATCGGATGCGTAAACCGATCGTCGTAGGAAACTGGAAGCTCAATGGCTCGCACGCCGACAACGAGTCGCTGGTGACGGGTGTCCTCTCTGAAATGGCCGATATGGCCGCGATCGACGTGGCCGTCTGCCCGCCGTTCGTCTTCATCCCCCAGGTCGCCGACCTGGCGAAATCCACCTCGCTGGGAGTGGGTGGGCAGAACTGCTCCGAGCACGACTCGGGCGCGTTCACCGGTGAAGTGGCGCCTGCCATGCTGTTCGACGTGGGTGCCCGCTACGTGATCCTGGGGCATTCCGAGCGCCGGGCCATGTATGGCGAGACCAACGAGGTCGTCAGCGACAAGGTCAAGGCGGCGCTCGCCGCGGGTCTGACCCCGATCCTCTGCGTCGGCGAGACCCTGGAGGAGCGCGAGTCCGACCAGACCGAGGCCGTGGTGCGTCAGCAGCTCGCCGCTGTGATCGCCGGCAACGGCATCGCGTCGTTCGAGCGCATGGTGATCGCCTACGAACCGGTATGGGCCATCGGCACGGGCCGCACTGCCACACCGGAGCAGGCCCAGGAGGTGCATGCCTTCATTCGTGGCCAGCTGGCCGATCACGACGCTTCGGTGGCCCAGTCGGTACGTATCCAGTACGGTGGCTCCATGAAGCCGGCCAATGCCGCCGAGCTCCTCGCTCAGCAGGACATCGATGGTGGCCTGATTGGCGGGGCCTCTCTGAAGGCGGAGGATTTTCTGGGCATTTGTCGCGCTGCGGCTGACACGGTAGGTAACCAATGACGACAATCGTACTCATCATCCACGTGCTGCTCGGCCTGGCCCTGATCGGGCTGGTGCTGATCCAGCACGGCAAGGGCGCCGATGCCGGCGCGGCGTTCGGTTCAGGCGCCTCCGGGACCGTCCACGGAGCCCGTGGGCCGGCCAATACGCTGCAAAAAGTGACCGGCTGGATGGTGGTCGCGTTTTTTGGCACCAGTTTGTTGCTTGCCTACGTGATTACCTCTTCCCAGGAGCCCTCGAGCGTGGTAGATTCTGCACCCGTTTCCGAGAGTGGAGGCGTGCCCAAGCAAGGCGGAGACACCCCTTCCTCCTCGCGGGCAGATCAGCCGGCCGACGTCCCATCCCCGAACGCGGCGGCACCCTCCGGGCAAGGCGCAGACGACAGTACCCCACCGTCGTCTGACGTGCCTGGACAGTAACAGCGAGTGATCGCTGTTCGGTCGGGCCGAGTTTCTCGGTTCGATTGAAAAACAAAGCGGACGTGGTGGAACTGGTAGACACGCTATCTTGAGGGGGTAGTGGCGAAAGCCGTGTGGGTTCGAGTCCCACCGTCCGCACCAAACACACTTTTCCGGTTCGATCGTCTAATGTTGTACGTTGCCCCAAAGGGAAACGCGCAACGCAGTCGAACGCGCAGAAAAAAACCGGTCGGGGCCTTCCCGGGCGGGTTTCGAGCAAGAGGGTGTCAGATGCTTGAAGGCTATATTCCCATCCTGATCTTCTTCGCTGTGGCCACCCTGTTCTCTCTGGGTCTCCTGGTCATCGGCCAGGTGCTGGCACCCAAGCGACCGGATCCGGCCAAGCTGGATGCCTACGAATGCGGCTTTCCTCCCTTCGAGGATGCCCGCATGAAGTTCGACATTCGCTACTACCTGGTCGCGATCCTGTTCATCATTTTCGACCTCGAGATCGCATTCCTGTTTCCTTGGGCGGTCGCGCTTGACGAGATCGGCGGCTTCGGCCTGGCGGCCATGGCGATCTTCCTCGGCGTGCTGGTGGTCGGTTTTATCTACGAGTGGAAGAAGGGGGCGCTGGAATGGGAGTAGAAGGCGTTCTTGAAAAGGGCTTTGTCACCACCTCGGCCGACAAGCTGATCAACTGGGCGCGTACCGGTTCGCTCTGGCCGATGACATTCGGCCTGGCCTGCTGTGCGGTCGAGATGATGCATGCCGGCGCGGCGCGATATGACCTCGACCGCTTCGGCGTGGTCTTCCGCCCCAGCCCCCGCCAGTCCGACGTGATGATCGTGGCCGGCACCCTGGTCAACAAGATGGCGCCGGCCCTGCGCAAGGTGTACGACCAGATGGCCGAGCCGCGCTGGGTGATCTCGATGGGCTCCTGTGCCAACGGCGGCGGCTACTACCACTATTCCTATTCCGTGGTGCGCGGTTGCGATCGCATCGTGCCGGTGGATATCTATGTCCCGGGATGCCCGCCGACGGCCGAGGCGCTGCTCTACGGCATCATCCAGTTGCAGAACAAGATCCGCCGCACCAACACCATCGCGCGTGCCTGACGGGTACTGGCAAGCACAGGGGTAGCCTCATAGATGAACCTGCAAACGGCCCTCAAAGAGACCATCGGCGAGTACATCGTCGATCAGAAAGTCGATCGCGGCGAAGTCACCATCGAGGTCGACGCCAAGCATTGGCGTGAGGTCGCCGAGCGTCTGGAAAACAGCGCCGCGACCCGTTTCGAGCAGTGCGTGGATATCTGCGGCATCGATTACCTCGAGTACGGCCGCGGTGAGTGGGCCGGCGAAGAGACGGTCTCTCACACCGGCTACAGCCGGGCGGTGGAACCCAACACCAGCGGCTGGCTGAAGTTCGGCGAGGAGCCGGACGGCGGCGATCTGGGGCGCCCGCGGTTTGCCGTGGTGGCCCATCTGTTGTCCTACACGCACAACTGGCGGCTGCGGGTGCGGGTGTACTGCCCGGACGACAAGGCCCCGGCCGTGCCCTCGGTGGTATCCGTCTGGGCGGGGGTGAACTGGTTCGAGCGCGAGGCGTTCGACCTGTTCGGCATCCTGTTCGATGACCACCCGGACATGCGTCGCATTCTGACCGACTACGGGTTTGTCGGGCACCCGTTCCGCAAGGACTTCCCCCTGATCGGCAATGTCGAGGTGCGCTACGACGCCGAGAAGCAGCGGGTGGTCTACGAGCCGGTGTCGATCGAACCCCGGGTGCTGGTGCCCAAGGTGCACCGCAACGACAGCCGCTACATTGACCTCGACGAGGGCTGAAGATGCCGGAGATCGCCAACTACACGCTGAATTTCGGTCCCCAGCACCCGTCGGCCCACGGGGTGCTGCGGCTGGTGCTCGAGATGGACGGCGAAACCGTCGTGCG
>JAABTF010000088.1 GCA_011389965.1 Halothiobacillus sp. | reverse complement strand
GTAGTCAACTACCCCGCCCTAAAGGACGGAGCTTGTGCGAGCAGGCTGGGTTGACCAGGGAAAGCGGTAACCAATCCGCTACGTCGACAACGGGTCGTCAAGACCCACTCCGGGATGCTTCCTCAGTCCCGGACACTGGAAGGCAGGAATCATGCTGGCGAAAGGTAAAGCGCCGAAGGTTCTCGCCGCTGCCGCAAGGCAGGAGCCGGTTGTCGACATTCCCGAGGGGAGCCGGGGCGAACGCCCCGTGTCACGAGGCCCGTAAGGGCGCAAATGGAAACGAGGTATGGCATGGCCGTACTGGTGTTGGACAAGAGAAAGCAGCCGCTGATGCCGTGCTCTGAGAAAAGGGCACGGTTGCTGCTCGATCGGGATCGGGCGGTGGTGGTGCGGGTTCACCCGTTCACCATCCGACTCAAGGACCGAGTGGGCGGCAGCACCCAGCCGGTCCGGATCAAGATCGACCCGGGCAGCCGGGCGACCGGCATGGCGATGGTGCGTGAGAGTGGCGATGGCATCCAGCACGTCCTCTGGTTGGGCGAAATCGCCCACCGGGGCCACGTCATCCGCGATCAGTTGGCGCAGCGTCGGGCGTTCCGCCGTCGGCGGCGAAGCAACCTGCGCCATCGCCCAGCACGGTTCAATAACCGGCGCCGTTCGGCAGGTTGGCTCGCACCCAGCCTTCAGCATCGTGTCGACACCACCACGGCCTGGGTCCGCCGCCTGCGCCGCTGGGCGCCGGTCACAGCGGTCAGCCAGGAATTGGTGCGGTTTGACACGCAACGCATGGAGAGCGCCGACATCAGCGGTGTCGCGTATCAACGCGGCACCCTGCTCGGCACACAAGTGCGCGAATACCTGCTGCATCGCCACCAGCACCAGTGCGCCTACTGCCACGGGCAGTCCGGCGATCCCGTGCTGGAAGTGGAGCATGTGCATCCGAAAAGCCGTGGCGGCAGTAACCGCGTCGGCAATCTGGTGATTGCCTGTCGTGATTGCAACAAGGTCAAGGAAAACCGGGATGCCGGCGAGTGGGCAAGGGATCTGGCTCCAGCCAGAGGCCGTCTGGATGTGGCACGTCGGCACAACGCCGCGCTCGTTGACGCCGGCAAGCGCCCGAGCCTTCGGGACGCCTCGGCGGTGAACAGCACCCGCTGGGCGCTGTTCCAAGCCTTGAAAGCCGCCGGCCTGCAGGTGGCGGTCGGAACAGGCGGACGGACGAAATGGAATCGTCAGCGCCTTGGCATTCCGAAGGGTCACGCGCTGGACGCGGCCTGCGTTGGCGAGGTGGAAGCGGTTTCAGGCTGGAACCGGCCCGTGCTTGCCATCAAGGCGGCAGGACGCGGTAGCTACCAGCGCACGCGCCTGACGCGCCACGGGTTTCCCCGTGGCTACCTGATGCGACACAAACAGGTGCGTGGATTTCAGACCGGCGATCATGTCCAGGCGGTGGTCGGTGCCGGCAAGAAGGCCGGCACGCACACGGGCCGCCTGGCCGTGCGCGCCAGTGGCCGCTTCAACATTCAGACGCCAGCAGGCGTCATTCAAGGCATCAGCCACCGTCACTGCACGCTCACGCAGCGGGCCGACGGCTATGGCTACTTTGTCCAATCGAAGATAGCAGCAACCGAAACGGAGGAAGCGAGAACAGAGGCCGCCTGACGGCGGACGCTATCCCTCCCCGACCTAAAAGGATTGGGTTTCTCGCGAAGAACTGATGAAGTGGGATCATATTGCTGGCAATTGGCGATCATTCGTCGGTTACGCCGAAGAGTACTGGGGCAAGATCACCGGGGATGAGTTCGCGGTGATGGAAGGCAAGAAGGACGAGCTGGTGGGCAAGATCCAGCGCCGATACGGCGTGAGCGAGAAACAGGCCCGCGAGCAGATCCAGGAGTTCCAGAAGCGGATGAAAGAGGAGCTGGGTCCGGGGGGCGTCCCCAAGGAGTGACGCACCGGCAGCGGCTTGTCGCCCGTTCGGCCGCCACACATGAAAAACGCCCCGCATTGCGGGGCGTTCGTGTTTCCGTGGGCCGGGTTGTGACCCGACCAGATGAAACGGCGTTTACACGCTGTAGTACATGTCGAACTCGACCGGGTGCGTGGTCATGCGCAGCAACTGGACTTCCTCGCCCTTGAGCTCGATGTAGGCGTCGATCAGGTCGTCGCTGAACACGTCGCCGCGGGTGAGGAATTCACGGTCTTCGTCGAGTGCCTTGAGCGCCTCGTCCAGGGAGAATGCCACCTCGGGGATGTTCTTCTCTTCTTCCGGCGGCAGGTCGTAGAGGTTTTTGCTGGCCGCGTCACCCGGGTGGATCTTGTTCTGGATGCCGTCGATGCCGGCCATCAGCATGGCGGCGAACGCCAAGTACGGGTTGGCAGTGGAATCCGGGAAGCGCAGCTCGACGCGGCGCGCCTTGGGGTTGGCCACGAACGGGATCCGGATGGAGGCCGAACGGTTGCGGCTGGAATAGGCCAGCTTGACCGGCGCCTCGAAGCCCGGGACCAGACGCTTGTAGCTGTTGGTCGACGCGTTGCAGAAGGCGTTCAGTGCACGGGCGTGCTTGATGATGCCACCGATGTAGTACAGCGCTGTCTCGGAGAGGCCCGCGTAGCCGTCACCGGAGAACAGGTTGTTGCCGTCCTTGGTCATCGACTGGTGGACGTGCATGCCCGACCCGTTGTCACCGACGATCGGCTTGGGCATGAAGGTGGCTGTCTTGCCGTAGGCGTGGGCCACGTTGTGGATCACGTACTTGAGGTCCTGGACCTCGTCGGCCTTCTTCACCAGCGTGTTGAATGCCACGCCGATCTCGCACTGGCCGGCGGTGGCGACTTCGTGGTGGTGTACCTCGACTGTCTGACCCATCTCCTCGAGCACCAGGCACATGGCCTGACGGAGGTCGTGCAGGGAGTCGACCGGCGGAACCGGGAAGTAGCCGCCCTTGACGCCGGGCCGATGGCCCATGTTGCCGTCTTCGTAGACGCGCTCGGCGTTCCAGGAGGCTTCCTTGGAGTCGATCTTGACGAACGAACCGGACAGGTTCGAGCCCCAGCGGACGTCGTCCAGGACGAAGAACTCGTTCTCCGGGCCAAACAGGGCCGCGTCGGCGAGGCCGGAGGACTGGATGTAGGCCTCGGCGCGACGGGCGACCGAGCGCGGGTCGCGGTTGTAGCCCTGCATGGTGTCCGGCTCGATGATGTCGCAGATGACGATCAGAGTTGTCTCTTCCGAGAACGGGTCGATGTTGGCCGAGTCGGCATCCGGCATCAGGATCATGTCCGAGGCGTTGATGCCCTTCCAGCCGGCGATCGAGGAGCCGTCGAACATCACGCCGTCTTCGAAAGTGTCCTCGTCGAGCTGGCTCGCCGGATAGGTGACGTGCTGCTGCTTGCCGAGGGTATCGGTGAAGCGGAAGTCGACGAATTTGACGCCGTGCTCTTCCATCATGGTCATGACTTTATTGGTCGCTGTGGACATTTAATCCTCCAAAGGTTGGCTATCTGGAAACTCGCGGGCGCTTCGATCACGCGGCATCTTGCCGACATGATCCGCTCATGCCCGACTTGGTGCAAGAAAAGCAGGAACCGTGCCTGTTTTTTTGTGAGGCTGGCTTGCCACTCCGGTCCCGAGGGAGCAATGCTTTTCCAATCTGCAGGCCACATTAGGATGTTGCAGTCCTTTGAAAGTAAAGAGTTTTTTCTGACGTTGTCGTCCAGCCTAGATAAAGAGTGGCGAGCCGTGCCGATGTGGCGATATCCGAACGGGAGTGTTGCGGCCGGCGCTGAGCGCCAAGGTGGTGCGCCAGGCATTGGTTTCGCACTACCGTGGTGCGATCGGAAGGGTGTTCAACCGGTCGCTTGGCGTTGTTGTCCGCACCGCTGCGGATGGTGCGGGCAGTCGAAAGCAAGGCAGGTCATGCCATGTCGGCATTCGCGGGCGCATGCAAGGAGTGCCAGCCGGCGAGTGAGAGAGGCTTGGCCGGCAGGGGTGTGGTCGAACAGTTCGGCAACCGAAAGCCGGTGGTCGGCGATGAACTGGTCCAGTTCCGCGTAGTGGAAACGGGCGATCTCCCGGTCGCCGTCTGCCGCGATGACAACCAGCTGGTTGCCGTTCTCCCCAACATGGTGCATCAGCTCCATCGCGGCCTCCTCGTGATCAACCAATATGGAAATAATGATAACGATTCGTGTTCAGGGCGGCAATCCCTTGGCCGTGGCCGGAGATCGGAAGAGC
>JAABTF010000087.1 GCA_011389965.1 Halothiobacillus sp. | reverse complement strand
GCAGTAGCTCGATCGCGCCCCTCAAGAGGAGCACGTATGCCAGCGCGGAGGCCAGGCCGACGGCTGCGATCCAGAGGGGCCAGATAGGGCGGTTCGCCATCGAACCCGTCTAACGGTTGAGTTGAGCGGCGCGCACGCCGGCGTATGGGCTTGGCACTTTATCTTGCACGCGTCCGCTCCAACGATTTGTTAGGTTTCATTCCGCGACTCCCCAATCTTCGGCGAGCGCGTCCAGGCTTTTGTACCAACCACAGTCTTGGCCAAAGTGCGTGGCGCCACGGAAGTTTATGCCCCAAGGCGCCCCAAGCGCACCGAATCCGCCAAGGCAGTATTGAGCCACTACGTTTCGCTCTTTCAGGTCACCGAATGTCCATACCTCGAACGCCTCGTCGTTTCCATACTCCCAATTCAAGGTGGATGTATACGGTGCGATGAGAATGCCTTCGATAAAGGCACGCCGGTTGGGCGAGCGCATGCGTGCGATCTCTTCGCCAAGCAACGAAGTGAGCTGTTCGCGTGTTAGCGATGAGGGTGCCATGAAACCTAACTCAAAGTCGATGGACTAAACGCAGCGATGTATTGCGCCAAAACCACCGAATAATATCGTCCGGTTGATGCTGCAGGTCTGATTTCGCTGCCCATTGGTTTTGATATATCACACAAGGTGGGTTCGGTGTTATGCGGCGTGACCGACCTCGCCGGCGCCCAGGGCGATGAAGCGAGGAACACTGACGACGTCTAGGCCGGGTTACGTACCAGCCGCCTAGCCCAAGCAACTGCAGCACCTAGGCACCCCTAGGGACAAGCGCTATGTTTTCCGGCCACAGTGCCATGCCGAGCTTGGTGCCAGCCCCCGAGTTGCATCGCCGTTCGCCGACGACGCTCGTCCACCCGGCGAGTGATGTTGCGTCTTTTTGATTTTCCCTTCGTCGACCTTCTGTTGCATCACGACCGCGGCAAGTGAACTCGTGGTTGCATCTCGTCGGGCCTGTGCTTCTTGCGCACGGTTCCGTCAGCTCTGATTTGCGTTGTGAACGGGCTGTGCTCGGTCGCGTTGCAGACAGATTTCCGGGCGCCAGAACCCCGCTTGCGTGATTTCGGTTCCGGGATAGCTTGGTTTCAATTTTTCCGATCGTTTCCACGCACAACACCCCAGTTTCTCCCCAGGCAGCCGGTTCGGCTGCCTCAGGGTACGGGGTGGTCAGTTTTGGACGCCGGTTACCCCGTTTGCCTGGTCAGAATTGCACGCCGGTTTACAAGTCATCACGGCTCATCGAAACTGGTCGCAGAAGTCTATTGACGGAATCGCGAAGAACTACGGGTGGGGGCAATGACTGTGCAGATCACGTACGACGCATCCGCGGACGCTGCCTACATTCTCTTCCAGGCGAACCTCGAACGGGGTGAGGTCGTGAGGACCGAGCCGTGCGATGTTGACATCAAGGAAGGCGCTGTGATTCTGGAGTTCGACGGTAAGGGACGGTTGGCTGGAATCGAGATTCTTGGCGCGAGCCGGATACTCCCAGCGGAGACGCTCGATGAAGCCATGCGGTTCTGAGAAGCTCAAGTGAGCGCGGTGACTCTGGAGCGGTGTGCGTGGCTCCTTGTGACCGCTGTCGTCGTGGCGAGCCTGCTCGTCCCTGGAATCGCGTCGGCGAGCCCGGCCGCGGCCGCTGAAACTCGCGTCTGGGCTTTCGAGCTCGCCGGGCAGGTCCGCAGCGGGTGCGACGGTAGGTGCGACTGTTAGCGCCACCGTCGCAAGAACGATGTCTAATGCTGGAGCGTCACCGTTGGCCGCAGCTGTCGCCGGGGTGGTGGTGGGAGAAACTGCGGGCACCGTAGTTTCTGAAGCGCTTGCATCGGATCCTCCGCCGCCGCCACCAACCAGTGATAAGTTCAAGTGAGGTCGGTGAGCACGATCCGCCTCGCGTTAGCACTCGCTGCTGCACTCCTGAGCTCGTTGTTTACCGGGGCCTTGATGGTGGTTATTTTGTCTCCAGTGCCCTTTGCGAAAGCCGTAGCGTTTTATGTTGAGAGATGGCCACTTTGGCTCCTATTGTACATCGCCGTGTTTCTTATCTTGCTGTTGAAACGGAAGGTCGATCCTTGAGCCACCCTTGCGCTCTTGAGAACGGCCATCAGAAACGCAGGACCCAGACCACGCGCCAGGACGGCTCGGCGCTGATCAGCGTGTACACCACGGACGGGGTGCTGCGCTACCAGCGCGACGAGGCGGCCGAGACCACGAGCCATTACGTCGAGCTCGGCGGGACCCTGGTGGCCGAGGTCGAGCGGCCGTTCGCGCCGACCGGGATGCCCACGCCGAGTGGCCCGGGCTTCCTCGGTGCACCAGCCAGCTACACCATCAGTTGGACGACCGTGAGCAACGCCACAAGCTATCAGCTTCAGCAACAGCTCAACGGGGGATCCTGGAGTACCGTCTACAACGGGGCGGGCACAGGCAAGTCCTTCAGCGGCATGGGTGCCGGCAGCTGGAATTATCGGGTGCGGGCATGCAACGCGGCGGGTTGTGGTGGATATTCGGCAACATATTCGGTCTGGGTGGAGAACCTCGGGGGATGTATTCCGGGCTTCGGATGCACCCTGACGTGCCCCAGGTTTAGGCGGGTCAGACCGCGGGGATCGCTAAGCCGTTGAACGGCATGGACCAAGGGACCTGCGGTCCCCCGGCTTCTGGCAAGAGGTTGGGACAGTGTGTGAATCGGCATTCAACTAGGACCCCCATTCGGCGGCCAACGCTGACCCCCTAAACCGAGCGTGACACTCTCCGGGAATCCTTCGAGCGTTGCCTATGGTTGCTTGGGCTGTTGATTGCCGTGGCCGCCTGAGGGGTCAGTTTTCGACGCCGATCGCCTCCCGAAAGGGGTCAATTTTCCGCGCCGATTCACACCGGAACATTCTGTAAGCTATGTGTCGAGCGCTACACTCGCGTTCAGGGTTGGTCGACGCGTGCCGCCCCCAGCAGCTTCCGCAACTCCGCCATCTCCGTCCGCAGCGAGCGCATCTCGGCATGCAACTCGCCCTCGATGTGGTCCTGGGTCTGGTGCAGCGCCTGCACGGTCTCCTCGTGCTCCGCCTCCTGGTAGCTCTGCATCGCGTTGACGATGATGGCGATGAACAGGTTGAGCATGGTGAAGGTGGCGACCAGGATGAAGGTGACGAAGAACAGCCACGCGTAGGGATACTCCGCCATCACCGGGCGGGCGATGCCCATCGACCAGCTCTCCAGCGTCATCACCTGGAACAGGGTGTAGAGCGTGCGGCCGAGGCTGCCGAACCACTGCGGATGGCTCTCGGCGAACAGGTTGGTGCCGATGACGCCGAAGACGTAGAAGATGATCGCCAGCACCAGCGCGATCGAGCCCAGCCCCGGGATCGCCGCCAGCAGCGCGCCCACCACCCGGCGCATCGACGGCACCATCGTCAGCAGGCGCAGCACCCGCAATACCCGCAAGGCGCGCAGCACTGCGAAAGGACCCGACGCGGGCACCAGCGCGATCGCCACCACCGCGAAATCGAACACGCTCCACGGGTCGCGCCAGAACGCGGTGCGATGCGCGTAGATCCGCGCCGCGATCTCGACCACGAACACCGCCAGGATGGCGCGGTCCAGCGTCTTCAGCAGTCCGCCGGCCGCGTCCATGGCGGCCGGCCAGGTCTCCAGTCCGAGGATCGCCGCATTGACCAGGATCAGGCCGATGATGACGGCCTGGACCCTGGGATGGCTGATAAAGCGGCCGGTCGCTTCGCGGCTCACGGATGCCGGGCCGTCAGACACCGGCAAGCCGGTTGAGAAGTTTCCTGGCGTTGAACATTCTTGTTATCCCAGCCATTGAGAATGGCAATTTGGACCGCGGATTGGGCGGCGGGTTCCCGCCCCGGTGGTCACTGCAGCCGAGCAAAATGGCTATCATCGGGCGGTCATTGCCCGAAGGACAGTGGGAAAGCGCATGTTCCTTATTGAGTTGCCCGCAGGAGTCGCTGCACCAGCGCACCGGCCGCGATCCCCCGGCTCGTCGGCGAGGGCGCAGTGATGCGCCGTCCCTTCGCATTGCTGGCCCTCGGCGCGATCGTCCTGGGCCTCTGGCATTACGCCGGCGACGGCGGGCGTTACCGGCACACCTTCGCCCATGCGCCCTGCGCCATCCCGGTGCACTACCGGCTGGACGAAATCGACCCGCGTTTCGGCTTCGATGAGCTGACCGTCACGACTGCCCTGATCGACGCTGTCAGCCTGTGGCAGGCGCAGTCCGGTGCACTGTTGTTCGTGGAGTCCGACCACCCGGAGGCCATGCTGG
>JAABTF010000086.1 GCA_011389965.1 Halothiobacillus sp. | reverse complement strand
GGAGCGGCTGGAGGGGTTGCTGGCGGAGAACGAGGCCAAGGGGCGGCGCGAGCGGCTGACTCTGATGCAGCTGTTCGAGGGGCTGCAGTCCGAGGGCTTTACCGGCAGCTACGACGCGGTGCGGCGCTTCGCCGGGCGCTGGCGTCGGGAGCGCGGTTCGGGTCATGCGCCGGCGTTCGTGCCGCTGGTGTTCGCGCCGGGCGAGGCCTACCAGTTCGACTGGTCGCACGAGATCGTCGTACTGGGTGGGGTGACCACCAAGGTGAAGGTCGCCCATGTCCGGTTGTGCCATAGCCGGATGCCGTTCGTGCGCGCATATCCTCGCGAGAGTCAGGAGATGGTCTTTGACGCGCACGAGCGGGCGTTCGCGTTCTACCGCGGCACCTGCACGCGGGGGATTTACGACAACATGAAGACCGCGGTGGATGCGGTATTCATCGGCAAGGACCGGCGCTTCAACCGGCGCTTCCTGCAGATGTGCAGCCATTACCTGGTCGATCCGGTGGCGTGCACGCCGGCGGCGGGCTGGGAGAAGGGCCAGGTGGAGAACCAGGTCGGTGTGCTGCGCCAGCGGCTGTTCACGCCGCGGTTGCGGTTCGCGAGCTACGCCGAGATGAACGTCTGGCTGCTGGAGCGCTGTATCCAGGAGGCTCGCCGCCGGCCGCATCCGGATGACCCGGAACAGACCGTGTTCGAGGCCTTCGAGGCCGAGCGGGCGGTGTTGGTGCCGTACGCCGGGCCGTTCGACGGTTATCGTGCGACGGTGGCGGCGGTCTCCAAGACCTGTCTGGTGCGCTTCGACCATAACCGCTACAGCGTCCCGGCCCGAGTAGTGGGGCGTCCGGTGGAGGTCTGCGCTTACGCCGAGCAGGTGGTCATCCGCCAGGACGGCCAGATCGTCGCCCAGCACGCTCGCCGCTTCGGCCGCGGCCAGACCGCCTACGATCCGTGGCATTACGTGCCGGTGTTAAGCCGCAAGCCTGGCGCCTTGCGCAATGGGGCGCCGTTCAAGGACTGGGCGTTACCGGGCGCACTGGCGCAGATCCAGCGCCGGCTGAAGCGGGCAGCCGATGGTGATCGGCAGATGGTCGATATCCTGAACGCCGTCCTCATCGACGGCCTGCCTGCCGTGGAAGCGGCTTGCGCCGAAGCACTGGCCGGCGGGGTGAGCAGCAGTGATGTCGTCCTCAACCTGCTGGCCCGGCGCAATATGCCGGCCCCAGTGGCCAACGTGCTGACGCCCCAAGCCCTGACCCTGTCGCAGGCGCCGCTGGCTGACTGTGCCCGCTACGATAACCTGAGGCGCTGCCATGGAACGCGCTGAGCTGATCGACATGCTGGCGACGCTGCAACTGGCAGGCATGCGCACGCACCTGGATGACATCCTCGCCCGTGGTCGCAAGCGCCGCTACAGCACCGAACAGGTCCTGGGCGAGCTGTTCAAGGCCGAGATCGCCGAGAAGCAGGCCCGCTCGATCCGCTACCAGCTTGGTGTCGCGAAGCTGCCGCTGGCCAAGGAGCTGGGCGACTTCGAGTTCGTCGACACGCCGATCAACGAGGCGCTGGTCCGGGATCTGGTTACCGGCGCGTTCCTGGCCCAGCAGCGCAACGTCGTGCTGATCGGTGGGACCGGCACCGGCAAAAGCCATCTGGCCCTTGCCATCGCACGCACCTGCATCCGCAACGGATCCAAGGGCCGCTTCTACAACGTCGTCGATCTGGTCAACCGGCTCGAGGCCGAGGCCCGCGCTGGCCGCCCCGGGCGCCTCGCCGACGCGCTCGCCCGGGTCGATGTGGTGGTCCTCGACGAGCTTGGCTACCTCCCGTTCGCCCAGTCAGGCGGCCAGCTGCTGTTCCACCTCATCAGCCGGCTTTACGAACGCACCTCGATCATCGTCACCACCAACCTGGACTTCGCAGAATGGCCGCAGGTCTTTGGCGACGCCAAGATGACGACGGCGCTCCTGGATCGTCTGACTCACCACTGCGACATCATCGAAACCGGCAACGACAGCTGGCGCTTCAAGCACCGGCAGTGACCACCGCAACCAGCTCAGAGGGGGGTCAATATTGGACGCCGATACGGGGTCAATGTTGAACGCCGATTGACATTACGTCGCCCGCGACGAATGCGTGGTCTGGCCCTGTGGACTCATATGCTGCGGTCTTGTTGTCCTTAGTTCATGGTTAATACACTGTCGCGTCGGTCGGCGAAATGTAGGCGGGCTGCTGTCGTTCGAGCGCTTTCCACCACATCTCCACCTTATATGCCGAAGGTGAGACTGGGTGTCAGCGAAGCCAACTTCTACGTCTGGAAGAAGAAGTATGGCAAGCTTGAATTCGCTGAGTTTCGGGAGTTACGGCAGCTGCGCGACGAGAACGCCCGGCTGAAATGCGGCATGGCGGACCTAGCCTTGGTTGCCGGCAGACATCTGCGACTGGTGTACCGCTCTCGGCCTAGCGCAAGGCGCAGGTGATCTGCTCATCGGCAAATCTCGACTTCTCAATTTTCTCGTCTCCCGTTGGAGGACTCAGGAAGCGAGGCTAGTCCAGTTCTAAAGTGACGTCGAAAAGCGGGGGACGATACAGGATGTGAACTAAGCGATCCCTAACAACCACAGGACTAAGAAACCAATTGTCCCCGTGGCTTGGATTATAGGGGGGTGCGGTTTAAAAGCATCCGCCGCTATTTGTTTGCCTTTGACAGTGGCAGCGTTCGACCTATTGAGCTCTTAGGGTCAATGCTGCAAATAACAGCCTTGGTAACCTTTTTTGAGCTTGGCGTTAGGAACTGCAAGTAGACCGTTTGCCCAGGTGCGACGGCCACGTGGTATGGAGTATCCCTTTCGACGTATATATCGTTGTTATCGTAGTACCACACCGTCATGCGACCAGTATTCGCGGCCACTCGGCTAGTGTTAGTGAACATGCAGTCGTAACGCGCCCTGGTTGCACGCGTGCACTGTTTGATCACGTGGTCTTCACAATTATAAATATCGACAGAACTACCCGCCATTAGACCAGACGGCGCCGAAAAGAGAATGAGGGCCCCGAGCCCCGCCAGGGCTGACATCAGAATCCCACCAAGATGTGGAGACAAGTCCCCAAGAGAGAGTCCGTAATGGCTTTGCCCGGGTTCACTTTCCCTCTCCGTGTCCGTATCTAAATCGTTCAGTTTTGCCCCTATGTTGCGACTGACATAAGGCGTTCCGTGAAAGCTCTCTCCTGCGTGCTCCATAATTCTTTTGGCAACCAGCTCGATCGCATTGTGCGCGACCATGGATGAACCACTGGAGCCTGGCATTTCTTCAATCTTGATCAAGGTTGTAGTCGAGTCGGGAATCTCGAAGAGCGCGCGAATTTTCGCTGACGCCGGCGGTTTTTCTACCTGCACATCTACAGAAATACTTAGCGGCGTAGTCGAGACCCGAAGTGAGTCCACCATCAACGCCAGAGCGTCGCGAACGTGCTCAAAGGCCTGTTCGCCGGGCGCACGAATTAGAATCTCATTGTGCGATCGACGTTCTAGCCGACCGCCGTGCGCGAAGCGCGGCATACTCGCGCCTTTGCTATCCGCACGGGCAACGTCAATTGGTGCTGCGCACTGAGGACATGCTGCTGCCTTGTCACTAAATTCTCGACCGCATTCAGCACAACTGATTAACGCCATGTCCTACTCCTTTCAATCCATTGATGGACAGTGCAACACCCAATGAGACATCAACATGGGGTTTTTTGAACGTACGGAAACATCTGTCACGCTGACTGTGCGGGATTTCACATATTTCTGAGTGCGGCAAACAGTGCCCGCGTGCTATGAGCGCTGACTCACATTTGTCGTCAGCGAACTAGGTGAGCAGCGGTTCGGCCCGTTCGGACCGCTTTCGGCCAATCTCGGACCGAACCCGGCACAAGTTCGGGCGGGTCAGCCGCGCGGCGTCGCTAAGCCGTTGACCGGGTTACACCAAGGGATCCGCCGTACCTTGGTTTCTGGCGGCAGGTTCGGACGGCGGTTCGGAAGCCAGTTCGGACGGGCCAATCCGGCTGATGCGGGCGGTGAAAAAGCCCTTAGGTTTCTTCTAATTACCCAACGAAATCAATCACTTGTGCCTGATGCTCATAATCCCTTGGTTCCAGGTTCGAGTCCTGGCGGGCCCACCAATAAAGTCATGGGCTTAGGGGGTTTATGGCGGGAGACCAGGGGATTTCAATCCCTTGACCTCTGCATAGCCGGGGCGGGGACCCGGGGCGGCTGGCAGGGGCGAGCGCGAGAAGCTGCTTTGTATTGCTTATACTCGGCCATCAAGCTCAAGCGCGCCGCCGTCAAGTA
>JAABTF010000085.1 GCA_011389965.1 Halothiobacillus sp. | reverse complement strand
TGGATCGTTGGCTAGTGTTCGGCGGGTCTTGGGGGTCGACGCTGGCCCTGGCCTATGCCCAGGCCCATCCGGAGCGTGTGATGGGGCTGATCCTGCGCGGCGTGTTCCTTTGTCGCCCCGACGATATCCATTGGTTCTACCAGCATGGTGCCAGTCGCGTGTTCCCGGATTTCTGGCGGGACTATCTCGCACCGATACCGGTCGAGGAGCGTGACGACCTGGTGGCCGCCTACCATCGGCAGCTCAATGGGGCGGATCAGATTGCCCAGTACCACGCCGCGCAGGCCTGGTCGGTGTGGGAAGGGCGTTGCGCCACGTTGCGCCCCGAGGCCGAGGTGGTCGATTACTTTGCCAATCCACACAACGCCTTGTCGATCGCCCGGATCGAGAACCATTACTTCAGTCACGACGCGTTTCTCGATCGGCCGCTACTCGACGGCATGGATGCCTTGGCGGATATCCCGGGGCATATCGTCCATGGTCGCTACGACATGGTCTGTCCGGTCGATCAGGCCCATGCCCTGCATGAGGCCTGGCCCTCGGCGGAGTTCGAGGTAATCGACGATGCGGGGCACGCGGCCAGCGAGCCGGGAATCATCGATGCATTGGTGCGGGCGACCGATCGTTTTGCCGACCGCTGGTCCGCCTCCGG
This sequence comes from Halothiobacillus sp., assembly GCA_011389965.1. Taxonomy (GTDB): domain Bacteria; phylum Pseudomonadota; class Gammaproteobacteria; order Halothiobacillales; family Halothiobacillaceae; genus Guyparkeria. The sequence goes on along the minus strand of JAABTF010000085.1, from coordinate 3,718 downwards.
AGGTGGCTCGGCGTGATCGCCTTGATCCAGCGGGCTACACGCGGATGCGTGCGGGTAGGCGGCGAGCCGGTCGGGCAGATCGGCCCGGGCCTGGTCTGCCTGGTGGGCGTGGCGCAGGGCGACGGCCCGGAGCAGGCGCGCCGCTTGGCCGAGCGGGTGATGAACTATCGGATCTTTCCCGACAATGCCGGTCGCATGAATTGTTCGGCACGTGATCAGGGTCATGGAGTGCTGGCGGTGCCCCAGTTCACGCTGGCCGCGGACACCCGGCGCGGCAATCGCCCCAGTTTCACCCCGGCGGCTGATCCGGCCGAGGCCACCTGGCTGTTCGACGTCTTTGTCGCCACATTGCGAGAAGCCCATTCCGGGGCCGTGGCCACCGGGCGCTTCGGGGCGGATATGCAGGTGGAACTGGTCAACGACGGACCGGTGACCTTCTGGCTGGAGGCGCCTTCTTCCTGAGACGAGAAAATCGGGCGCAAAAAAAGCCCGCCGGATGGCGGGCTTGTCGATCGAGTGCGTTGTCAGTTTGCCTTAGGCAGCCTGGCTGGCCTCGTCGGACTCACCGGTGTTGGAGGTCCAAGAGATCTTGACCTCGTCACCTTTCTTGCCCGGTACCTTGATGTTGATGTACGGGTTCTTGGAGACAGCTTCTGACAGGTTGCCCTGCATCACCTGCTCACCGTTAACTTCAACGTTGAGTACCTGGATGTAGTTCGCCGGGATCTTCTCGCCGGTGGACTTGTCTTCGCGGTTGCCGGATTCCATCGGGTGACGGACCAGGGCCTTCACGTCAAGAACGTCGCCAGCCGGGGAAATACGCATGCGGATAGTAGACATAATCTATACCTCTTGGATTATCTGTCTGTATTCAATGACTTCGGTCGTAGAGGCTGATTAGCCGCCGCAGCCACCGATGGTTACCTTCACTTCCTTACCGGCCTTGTACAGCTTGCCACCAGCGTGAACTACGCCAGTCACGTCGTCAGTCGAACCCATGCGGATACGAGTGGAGACGAACGGGTTGGCACCCATCAGGTCGAAAGAAGCGACCAGCGGGGTCGGGTTGGAAGCGACCATGATCGCAACCTTGTCGCTACCAGCGATGGACGACTCGATGGTGACCGGAACCACGGCACCGTTCTCGGCGATGTCCGGGGCCTTGACGCTGATGTCGCCGGACTCGGCAACGTCAGCAGTGCCGAACAGCTCGTTCAGTGCGTTGTCCATGCCTTCGGAATCGAAGGCGCTCTGCGGCCAATCGGCGGCCAGAACGGTACGCGGCGAAAGCAGGCCGGCACCAACGGCCAGGCCAGCAGCACTGGCAGCGAGGCTGCCCTTCAGAAATACGCGACGCTTGGTTTGCATATCTTAACTCCTCGTTAATGTGTGGTTGTCCACGCACTCCATGAAGCACGGGCCGTGCCAACTCAGTAAGTGTCTGAAGGTAAGGGGTTTTTCTCGGTGGGTGACGTGGGTTGCAGGTTGCAATGTGCAATGCGGACTTGGCTGGGATTGCAGCAGCCAATGCCGAAGCTATCCCCGCTAGCCCTTTTCATAGCTCTGCAGTTTGCGCCACAGCGTGGACTTGTTGATGCCTAGGATACCGGCGGTCTTTTCGCGGTTGCCCTCGGCGTATTCGAGCGTCTTCTCGATATAGCGTCGCTCGAGCTCCTCGAGGGTGGGATGATCGGCATCGATGGCGGATGTGGTCTCAGTGGAACCGCCCGCGGCGCTGGTGGCCTCGCCGCCCAGTTCCAAGTCGATCTCCTCGCTGTCGGACAGGGCGACGGCGCGCTCTATCGCGTTCTTCAGTTCTCGCACGTTGCCCGGCCACGAGTAGTCGAGGATGGCCTTTTGTGCCCGTTCGGTCAGTCCCTTGGCCGGACGATGGAAACGGCGGGCAAATTCGTCGATGAAATGCTGCGCGAGCACGGGGATGTCGGCGCGACGGTCACGCAGCGGCGGCATCTGCAGGCGCACGACATTGAGACGGTGGTAGAGGTCGTGGCGGAATTCGCCCACCCGGACCATTTCGGCGAGATTGCGGTTGCTGGCGACGATGAAGCGCACGTCGATGGGGATGGTCTGCACGCCGCCGACCCGGGTGATTTCCTGCTCCTGGACTACCCGCAGGAGTTTGATCTGCATGGCGTCCGAGATGTTGCCGATCTCGTCGAGAAAGACGGTGCCGCCACTGGCGACCTCCAGCAATCCGGGCTTGGCGGTGTTCGCCCCGGTAAAGGCGCCTTTCTCGTGGCCGAATAGTTCGTTCTCCAGCAGGGTGTCGGTCAGTGCGCCGCAATCGATCACGATGTAGGGCGTGTGGGCGAAGTCCGAGCGCTCGTGAGTGGCGCGCGCGGCCAGTTCCTTGCCCGATCCGGATTCACCTTCGATCATCACGTTGATGCGCACATCGCGGATCTTGTCGAGAATCCGATAGATCGCCTCGATGGCCGTGGACGTGCCAAGCATGGCGCGCTCGCTCGAGTCGGTGGCGGTCGGCGGCGGAGCCTGTTCGTCCCCCAGCAGGCGGTGGACCAGGTCGATCAGCGACTCCGGGTCGTAGGGCTTCTTGATGAAGTCGCTCGCCCCCAGGCGCAGCGCCTGGATGGCGTTGTCGATGGTCGAGTAGCCGGTGATCAGGATCACCGGCAGGGATGGCCATTGGCCACGCAGCCATTCCAGGAACTCCAGACCGTTCATGCCCGGCATCTTGAGATCCGAGATCACCAGGTCGACTCGGTTGTCGGTCAGCCACGCCTGCGCGCTTTCCACCGACTGGAAGCCGTGCACCGTCAACCCTTCGGTGCGGGCGTAGCGGGTGAACAGGTCGGAGGCGCGTTCGTCATCATCGACGAAGGCGATTACGGGCTGTTTGTCGGTGGGCGCGTTGCTCATGGATTGGCCGTCGGAGAGTTGGATGTGTCGCTCTGGTGAATCACGCGCGGCCGGGCCTTGCTCTTGGGCAAGGTCACGCGCGCCATCACGCCGCTAGCGTCGGGCTCGCCGGCATCACGGCGGTTTTCGAGGCTCAGTTCGCCTCCATGGTATTGCACGATGCCGAGGCTGATCGACAGTCCCAGACCCGTGCCGCGATCGACGTCCTTCGTGGTGAAGAACGGGTCGAATATCTGATCGATCAGATCTGACGGCAGACCGCTGCCCTCGTCTCGGATCTCGATACGGATGGTGTCCGTGAGGCACTCGGCCTGTATCAGTATATGCCCGCCCACGGGGCTGGCGTGGATCGCGTTGCGGACCAGGTTGGTGACGACCTGTTCCATCTGCGCGGGGTCGAATTCGGCCTGGCACCGGGCCGTGGCGCTGAGCAGGGCCAGGTGCACGTCGGCCTCCATGGCTTCGGGTTCCATGCGGTCGACGACTTCTTCGAGCCATTCGGCCAGCTCGACCGTTGCATGCTCGGGGGGCAGCTGGCGGGCGAAGTTCATGACGCCACGGACGATGCGACTGGCCCGCAGCGCCTCGGCCCGCAGATCCCGCATGTCCTCGTGCGTGGCCCGGTCTTCCGCGGGAACCTGCCTTTCGATCAGGCGCGTGAGGGTCAGGATGTTGTTGAGCGGGTTGTTGATCTCGTGGCCGATCCCGGCCGCCATCTCGCCGATGGAGGCCAGCTTCGCCTGCTGGAGGGCCTTCTTTTCGGCCCGGTCGCGCCGCCGGGCCTCGCTGGCGAGTTGTTCGGTCAGGTAGCGGAACG
>JAABTF010000014.1 GCA_011389965.1 Halothiobacillus sp. | reverse complement strand
TCGTCAGCTCGGGCAGTTGGGCCATGAAGATCAGGATGGCCAGGGCGTTGACGAAGCCTGTCATTACCGAGTTGGAGATGAACCGCATCAACCGGTCCAGGCGGATGTAGCCCGCCCCGATCTGCAGCACCCCGGCCAGTATCGAGGCGGCCAGCAAGTATTCCAGGCCGTGATCGGCGACCAGGGTGATCATCAGCAGGGCCGTGGCCGCTGTGGCGGCCGAAATCATACCCGGCCGACCGCCGGTGAAGGCGATCACCACCGCGATGGCGAAGGAGGCATAAAGTCCGACCTTCGGGTCGACGCCGGCAATAATGGAGAACGCGATCGCCTCCGGAATCAGCGCCAGGGCCACCACCAGCCCCGCCAGGGCATCCCCTCGAAGGTTGGAAAACCATTCCTGCTTGATGCGGTACCAGTTCATCTGAGTCTCTGGGTTGTTGTTGGGTGATCGTCCCTGGTCGGTGTCCCCGCCGCGCTGGTTATGGGCAGGCATGCCCGGCCGGCTACGTCGACCGACGTGGCCGCGCGACTCGACATTCCCTTGATCGATCGGCTCCGGAAGGACCGTACAGGCCGCCGCGCGTGCTTTACGACGCGATTTGGCCTGACAGAAGGCCGTGGACTCTATCAAATCAACCGCTTGATTTCACTCCCGCCGCACGGCGACTACAGCCGGACGGGGATTCGTGACAGGATAAGGTGCGCTCATGACCATCAGTTGACGACGACGAATGAACGACGTACGCATCGACGAGGAACGACGGCTCGCGCAGGTGATCGAACGGCTCGAACGCAACCTGCGCGACACGGAACATCGCCTGCAGGACTACCAGCGCGACATCCAGGAGCAGAAGAGCTACCTGTGGGAGGCGCGCGACGAGATGGACCACGTCGAGAAGATCGCCACGCGCGAGTCCATCGACCAGGCGATGAAGGCGGGGGAGATGCTGGTCGACAAGCGCACTCGACTGGCGAAGATTCGGCGCTCGCCCTATTTTGGCCGCTTCGACTTCCAGCGTCATGACGACGACGGACCGCGCTCCTTCTATATCGGGGTACATCACTTCCACGACGACGAGCGTGGTGAGGCCGTGGTACACGACTGGCGCGCCCCGGTGGCCAGTCTGTTCTACGACTACGAAACCGGCCCGGGGCGGCACGATTCCCCGGAAGGCCCAGTCGAAGGCGAGATTCACGTCAAGCGCCAGTTCCGGATTGCCGGCGATCGCATCGAGCTGATGATCGACAGCTCGGTGCACGTGGTCGACGACGTGTTGCAAGAAGAGCTCGGCCGGGCCAGCGACGAGGGCATGAAGCAGATCGTCGCCACCATCCAGCGCGACCAGAACGCCATCATCCGCGACGACGAGACCCGCGAGCTGATCATTCAGGGGGTGGCCGGCTCGGGCAAGACCTCGATCGCCCTGCACCGCATCGCCTATCTGCTGTATCGCTTCAAGGACACGCTTTCCTCCGATGACATCCTGATCATCTCGCCCAACCGGGTGTTTTCCGACTACATCGCCAACGTCCTGCCCGAACTGGGCGAGGAGACCGTCCGCGAGGTAAGCATGGAGGATGTCGCCGAGACCTTGCTCGAGGGCCGCTACCGCTTCGAGAGCTTCTTTGAGCAGACCAACGCGCTGCTCGAACGCGACGACCCGGAGAAACGCCGCCGCCTGACGGTCAAGGCCGGCCCGGCGTTCCTGAAACAGCTAAAGGAATACAGCCTGCATGTCGAGCGCAACCGTTTCGTCGGCGAGGACGTCTGGCTTTCCGGGCGGCTGGTTCCGGGCTTCCTGTTCGAGGAGCTGTTCGAGAAGCAGGGGCGTGCCCTGCCCATCGACGAACGCCTCAAGCGGGTCGCGGAGATGGCGGAGAAGAAGGTGGGGGTGCAATACCATTACGAGCTGACCGTAGAAGACCGTCGCAAGCTCAAGGACGCGGTGCGCGGCATGCACCACGAGTCGACCCTGCGCGAGACCTACAAGCGGTTCTTCGAGTGGCTGGGCGAGCCGGAGCTGTTCCGCCCCGCCAGCCGGGGGCGGCTGGAGTATGCCGACGTCTTCCCGCTGATCTATCTCAAGATGCGCCTGCACGGCATCCGTTCGCCGTACCGCGACATCAAGCACCTGGTGATCGACGAGATGCAGGACTACACCCCGGTGCAATACGCGGTGCTGGGCCGGCTGTTCGACTGCCGCAAGACCATCCTGGGCGATGCCTGGCAGTCGGTGAACCCCTACAACGCCTCGACCGCCGAGCAGATCGAGGCGGCCCTGCCCGCCGCCTCGGCGGTTACGTTGAACAAGAGCTACCGCTCGAGCTGGGAGATCGCCCGCTTCGCCCAACGCATCTCGCCCAACCCGGAGTTGGAGGTGATCGAGCGCCATGGCGAGGAGCCCCGAGTGATCCCGGTCAAGAGTGCCCGCGAGGAGATCGAGCAGCTCGCCGAGATGATCGACTCCTTCCACGACTCGGATCACAACAGCCTCGCGGTGATCACCCGCACGCAGCGTCAGGCCCGCCGCCTGGCGGAGGCGCTCGCAGAAAAGCACCCCAACGTGCGCCTACTGGACGGCGAGACCACGCATTTGGGCAACGGCGTGCTGGTCTGCACTGCACACCTGGCGAAGGGGCTGGAGTTCGACTGGGTGATCGTCCCGCAGGCCACGGCAAAGAACTACGCCACGCCAATGGACCGCAATCTGCTGTATGTGGCCTGCACGCGCGCCATGCACCGGCTGGCGCTCACCCATCAGGGCTTGGTTGCGTCCTTCATTGAACCGAGGGAGGCTTGACGGTCCTTATAGCGGACGGAACATCTCGGTGAACTGCTCGTTTGCTAGCCGGTAGCGTCCCGGGATGACGCCTTTGCCCAACAAGCATCTCAGCGCTTGGAGCTATCCGCCCTGATAGACCAGGGCAAGGCTCCCGCCGAGGCGAGGAAGTGGCTGCATCATCGATGGGCCGTCATGAGTGAGTCATTCATCTCGCGAGGCTTCCCACTGAAGCTCATGCCGCTACGATAAGCCTGAATCCCTTGTCAAAGCAGGGCGTGGCTTATACTCCTTTCTGGTGTTCCAGAAGTTGCGGCCAGCGAACTCCCGCTGATGGTATGGCTGCAGATCGTAGAGGTTCTCAAGTTCGTGTTTTCGTTCCCGCCCATCGCCGAAACTCCCAATAGGTAAGCACCTTCCGACAGCAGGTGCGGGATGTCGTTGGGGACGGCTTCGGCATTGCCTATCTTTGTGGCGCTGAGGAGAGCGAACTCTGCGCTGAATTCCCCATTCAGAGAGATCAGTCACTCACAAACATCGAGCCTGTTGTTTCAGCCCAACGATGATCGGCTCGGCCATGTGAGGTGGGAAACCAGAGGGTAGTATTTTGTCGACGTGATCAATCACGGCCGGAACACGTTCTCGAATGTCCTCCATCATGGAGGTCGCGTGCTTGTGGGATAGGCCTGCACGAGAAGCGGTGTTCAGGATGTGGCGCTGCTGAATCTTCTCCCAACGGTAGTGTCGGTTTTTTCCTTCCCAGGCCATTGCCATGGAAGCTTTCTGCTTTGCCATCGTTCCGTTCGCCATCAATGGGTGCACGGACAGCACGTCGTACAGTGGTGTCATGCGGTACGCGCCAGCAGGCTCAAGGGACAGGCTGAAGTTTTTTGCGTGACCGTCGATCGCCGCTAGCAGCCAGAAGATGATTTGGCTTCGGAAGAATGTCTCCCTGTCTTCAATTGGCTGCTGTGATCCAAGCAGCAACTCCATTCCATCGCGGATGCCAGGCCCGCCGCCCGACTCGTACTTTCGTGCTGGCGCAACGCCGAGGGCCTGGCAAAAGTCTTCCTGTGGAAGTCGCATCAGCCAGCTTCCGTCACTCGACCATCGGCGATCGAAGCGCTCGACCACCAAGACCTTTCGACCTTCGAAGTTCGCAATCTGCGAATTGGCGATCGGGAGGCCAAAGGCGCGAAGGATCTGGGAACAGAGCCACTCGTTCTCGATGCTGTCGGTCAGATCGATGCCGCTGTGCTCTATCCGACCGATGGGCAACTTCAAGATATGACTTGTCGGTGTGCTGCCTAGGGGGCGATGCCACCGGCCTTGATAGAACAGAAGGGCGGTTTTTTCCTGGGCGCCGGCGAGAGAAATCCGGAACTCGGCTTGTTCCTGTCCCACGGGCGAGGCCTGGGTATACCCATCGAGTAGCCTGGCCACGTCGTCATCGTCGAGCGGCTCCGCGGTAATCTCGCGCACCGACCCCACCCTCGATCCTTCCGGATAAAGTTGGATCGCCCCGATGCAGTCTCGACCGATCTCCGTGAGAAGATCGAAGGGCTGCCGAGTCGGCGTGCGATAACGCGCCTGTATGCGAGCTCGGATCGCATCGCTATCCGGCAATAGGTTGTCGAAGAAGTTGTAGACCCTCTCGCCACGAAAGGGGCGGCTGCTCAAAGGCAACGAGAGAGAGATCGGGCGAGCGCCCGGGCGGCTTAGCCATTGATCGTAGTAAGCGAAGCGCATCGCGCCGGAACCCCCGCGCTCCAGCACACCTATCTCCAGGCCGTTCATGGCGAGTATCAAACGGTCCATGTTCACCACTCCTCGCTCCATTCAGCGGAGTCACGAGGAGCGTTGCTTCTCTCGTTCAAATCCAGCTCCAGCTCGAGCGCCGAAAGAATCCGGAACAGAGTCTTTAGGCGAGCTTGATCGGGATGATTCTCGATGGCCGAAACCGTCGACTGTTTCATCCCGACCAGTTGAGCAACGTCGGTCTGGGTCAGGCCCCGGTCGAGGCGAGCCTGACGGAGTGCTTGCGAAAGCAAATTTGTGGAAGTGATGCGCATGACAGCAGTTCGCCTCTGGATCCCTTTGTGAGGATATTAAGACAATATCCCCAAAAAAGGATAATGGCAAGTGTATCCCCAATCAGGGATCCGCAGCCGGGTTTGGGTCTGTTGGATTTTGATGGCGAACGCGCCAGATGACGGCGACACATGACGGCATTGTCATGGCATTGCCAATGGCGACAGGTGTCGGGGTGGTATTCGCTTAAACGAAAAAATCCTGAGCCCAAATTGAGCCCAGGATTTTGTCGGGATAGCCCGTAGTTACAGGCTTCTTGAGATTTCGAGTGACGTAAACGGCTGTTCTGAAAGGGGCCGAGATTCCGTCAGGTGGGTCCGCCATGTGTCGCACAATCATGTCAAGGTGGTGCTCTAACCAACTGAGCTACGCGCCTGTCGTTCAGTGGGAGCGCATTCTACCGGGTCCGGTTGGTCTGTCAACTCTGAATGTATCAAGCAAAAAAAACGGGCCTTCAAAGCCCGTTTTTTACTTCAGACATAGGCGGATGATATCCGCTCTGACCTTATCGTTAGACGTAGAAGTCCAGATCTTCCTGGGCTCTCAGCAGCTCCCGCATTTCGATGGGATCGTCGCCAAAGAAGAAGATCAACCCCCAATGAGTCCCGAAGGCAGAACGATCCGGAACCGTCTCTTCCGCCGGCGCGACAAGCTCGTGGGACACGAAATAGGGGTGTTCCACGCATTCCTTGGGCATTTCCAGCTTGCTGACTACGCGGCGACGTGGATACACGCCGAAGCAACCGGCATAACCTTTCGCATCCTCCACCTCGCGGGGGAAGAAGGCTTCCACTTCCTCGTTGGTGCTCTTGGGATCAAATACGAGCATCGATGCTTGATAGGCATTGAATCCGTAAGCCATTTCGATCAGCTCAAAGGCCTTGAAGCCGGGTGGGCGGTAAGCGATTTCGCCGAAGTACATTTCGCCGTCCGCAGTAACGAAGTACTCGGGATGAATCAAGCCAAACTGGATGTCGAAGGTTTTGATTAGCTTCTCGATCTGCTTGGTGATCGCGTTGCGCCAGCTCTCGAGTTCCTTTGTGGCCGGTACGAATACTGAGTAACCAAGAGTCACGTACTCGGAGATGTTTAGAAACTGGATTTTGCCGTCGTGGATCCAGGCCTCTACCGCAAACTCCCATCCATCCAGATGACTCTCCATCAGCAGGGGATATTCTTCATCCGGAATCAGGTCGATTTCTTCCAACGTCCGGATCATCCGATGGCCCAGGCAACCGGCCTTGTCGAAGGCCTTGACGTGGATCGGGTCGTCCGGGTCGCCATCCAGCTTGAGCAATGTCTGATTAACACGCTTCATGAAGCGGACGATGTCATCCTTCTCGTGCGCCTCCTCGAAAATACCGACACGGATGCCGCCCAGTTGGGCGCGGCGCTTCATCAGCGCCTTGTCGCGGAACAGAATCGACTGCCCGAACATCCGGGGATTGTCCATTAGGACCGAGTTGATGGCGCCAGACCATTCAACGGTTTCCTCGAAGAGGGGTATGGCAACATCGACGCCTTCCGCTTTCAGCTTTTCGGCAATCTCCATGGATCGGTCATTCAATCGAACAAAATCCCACGGGATGAAGGGAATGTTGTTTGCGGTACAAAAGTCTTCAGCCCACTCCGGAGCAACGACGACATAACGTCGATCGAAATTTTGAGCGGCCTTGATCGCGTTGACGCTCCAACCCAGCAAAGCGATGTAACCCTTATTCGGGTCCTTGGGTGTTTCGGTTCCCTTGACCGAGTCCATTTCCGGATCGCGCCAAGCCAATACATCCTGAGACATTTTAGATTCTGGAGTAATAGACATTTAAAACTCTCCTAAGTTTTTTCGCGCGCTCAATAACTAACGCGAATTTGTTGAAATATTTAAATCAGAGACCTTGCGCGCCGCGGCGTAACCAGCCGTGCACGAAGGCAAGCTTACGATGGGCGGCCTCCGAAAGAACGAAAGGATAGACGTCTGACAGGCCCATCGAGCGGTTTACGTGATTGATGCGCGTGACAAGTGTGGCGGCCACATGAATTAGTGCATCCGTGTCTGGCTCCGAGTAGGGGTCCCAGTTATGCCCTTGCGGCATTTCTGGGGAGGTCATGCCAGTCGCCACGAAGCTGTCGGTAATGTCCACCAGATGCAGTAGGTGTGCCGCGGTTTCTGCCCAATCTTCATGGGGGTGTGCCGAGGCGTATGACGTCAGATAAAACAATTCCCAATCCTGGGGTGGACCCTGCTCGTAATGCCTCGTCAGCGCAGCCGTGTAGTCGGCTCGCTCGTCTCCGAACATTTCACGAAAGGCCATCAAAAAATCCTCACGCAAGCTCAGCCGCCACCAAAGCATATGAGAAATCTCGTGGCGCATGTGCCCGATCATCGTCCGGTAAGGTTCGCTCAGAGCCTCTCTTCGGGTCACCCGAACCACTGGGTCGGCCTCGGAGACGCTGATGGTGACGATACCGCCACCATGACCCATGGCAGCTATCTGATGGCCATCAGCGAGCATGTGGAAAGCGGGCCTTGTTCCGGGATCTTCCGGTCTGAACCAGTGCCAGCGGCCCAGATTATCAAGCACCCAGCGTTTTGCCGCTTCCGTTTCTGCCCAGTTGTGAATGGCGTTGGGGATTTCCGGGTCTGGCGCCAGCGCAGTCATCGCGCAGGACCGACAGAAAGCCCCTTCCTCGGGCGCAATCCAGTTACAGCCAATAATGTCTCGGTTTATGCAAAATGGCGGCATCGGCAAAAAGGCCCGCGCCTGAGGGTCGTAGGCGACTGGCGTGCCGTCTGCCGTTGTCTGATTGTGAAACCAAAGCGTGCCGGCGCCAACCGGATTGGTAAATGTCTTCATGTTTTGGTGCGAACTCCTGATTCCCGGTTTGCGCCGAAAATCATTAAAAATTTTCCATAATTGGGATACAGTCTAGCATAAATCATAGTTTTTGCAATTTAAGGTGTTTGTTAAGATAATGGATGCTGGTTTTTTTATTCAGAAAGTGAATCCCGCTGTATCCACCTGAAACCATCGCATTGGTTGTTGTTCATTCTGGAGAAATACTGTAAACGAAGCATTACCAGTTTGAGGTTATAATTCGGTTATTGTGCTCCGGTCGGCGCCATTGAAAAAGTATAGCGTCTTTTTCGGGATTGGTAATCGACAGGGCCGTTTTTATAGAGCGGAATAATATCAGCACGAAAGGTTTCCTTGTTGTCGAAGCTGGCGGTGGACGAATTTAAAGCCTTTTTATTTACGACCCTGAAATCGAAATAAAAAATCTGCTTTGGCGGATGGACCGCTGGTGGTTTGATACTGATCAGCCTGATTGCTCTTTAGCCGCTCGAGCCTTCCCGGGCGTCGATTAGTCAGCCGTCGTGGCGGGGGTGCGCTTGAGCGGGGCGAGTGCGGCTATGTGCTCGGGCGACAGGCCGCAACAGCCGCCGAGCATCTTCGCACCCTGATCGACCCATGCTTCGGCATAACGGCGGAGCTCAGGGGGTGTGATCACGTCTTCGAACTGCCAATGCGGGGATTTGAAATACCCCGAGTCCGGGTATGCCATGAGGGGGCCGTCGAAGTTCGCGCGCAGAATTTCCAGAGCATCGGACACCAGATTTGCCGGCGTGTGCATGATGCCCGCTGCACCGACTTCCCAGTCGTGCAGGATCGAGACGATTTGCGCGAAGGGCACATCCTCCCCGGGGCCGAATCCGAGGAGCTGGCTGTTCTTGCCGCGTCGTGCCGAGAAGCCGGCCCAGACGGGCAGGCCGGTTTCTGCGGCCGCCGCAAAGACGAGTGGCATGCGGCTGGGGTCGTACATCATTTCCAGGAGGATCAGGTCGCAGCCCTCGTCGCGCAAAAGCAGGGCCTGCTCGCGCAGCGCCTCGGCCATCTTGTCGAGCCCGATGGCGCTGCTGTCTGGCCGGGCCGAGCCTGTGGCGATCGGTCCCCGGTGGGACAGGGAGCCGGCGACCAGCACGTCGGGCCGGCTGCTACTGTCTCTGGCCCGAAGCGCTGCTTTGATCGCCGCCCGGTTGATGGTCTCGAATTGGTCGCCCAGTCCATCGAGCTCAAGTAGCGCGCGCGAGGTGGAGTAGGTGTTCGCCGTGATGATGTCGGCGCCAGCGTCAATGTAGTCCCGGTGGATCTGTTCGAGTGTCTCGGCGTGTTCGAGGGATGCCGAGCCACTCCACGCATTCGTGCTCATGGGCACGCCGCGTTTTTCCAGCTCCGTACCGGTCGCACCGTCAAGCAGCGCGACCTCGCCCTTTCGTAACGCTGTGTACTTCATCGTGATGCCATCCCGAATCGCTTCGCTGTTTGGTTCCATTGTGGCAGACGCGGACGGGGTCAAAGCCGATTAGTCGCGGGTTGCTGGTGGCAGAAGGGGCAAGTCGTTCGCTTGCCAGCCGTGCGATCGTCAGTCGCCAGGCGGTGGATTGCTGTTCGGTGGCCGAAAGCCGTCCCTCGGCCTGGCGCTCGGCGGCTGCCTGCAGGCCGGGGCGGCGCAGCGGGAGCTCGACCGACCCTTCCCATTCGCGCATGTCTGTGTCCCTACAGAGCGCGTCGGTCTGGTGGGAGAAACCCACCGAGGGCGCCCCGTCGAGTGGGTTCCCCGCGCGCTCGCCGAGGGCTTTGGCATGCGCACGTCGAGCCTCGAGCCGTTCTTTCTCGGGGCTATGAGCCAGGGTGGCGGCCGTTACCTCGGCCAGGCTCAGCTCGGCGTCCATGGCCAGGGTTTCCGTGGCATGGGCGGTTGCAGTGAGCCCGGTGAGGGCGAGCAGCACCACGCCGGATTGCAGGGCAGATTGAAGGCGTCGCATGACCATCTCCGGGTGAGGTATGCGTCGCATTGAATCAGGCGCGTCTGAATTCAGGCTGAATGGATGATTGGCGTGTTTTTTCAGGCCGCGGCGAGGGGTGAAAGGCGGGCGGCGCCACCGGCAAAGGGGGCGCTACCATTCTGATGGCATCAGTCGGCCGCGATGCGCCATTCGCCGCGAGCGAAATTCTCCAGCGTATGTCGCATCCGGCGCACATGGCTGCCTCGCCAGAGGACCTTGTCGCAGGTGGGGCAGTACCAGCCTTCTCTCGCGATGGCGAGGGCGCTTTGCGGCACGCGATACAGTTGCGCGGGCGTGGCCGGGAGCAGAGGGGTGTTGCAGTCCAGGCAACGGGTGAACGGCTGGTGCAACCAGTCGATTCGGAACCGGGCGGACAGTTCGGCGGCAAGATTGGTGGTTTCGTTGGCCTTGAGTAGCACGATGCGTCCTTTGCCGTTTCGAAAGCGGGCCATGTGTCGATCGCGGGTGATCAGCCAGCGGTTTTCGGCATTGGCTTGGGTGACCAGGGCATAATCCTCGCTGCCCGATTTGGCGATGACGGTGTCGTAGCCGGCAGCGCGCAGCCACCGCCCCAGTCGTTGCAGCATTTCATCGCAGAGAAAGCGGGGCTCGGACATCGTCAGTCATGCCGTGGCGTCGACATTCGGGATGGCCGTGGTGGCGGCGAAGCGCACGCCCTGGTGGCTGAGCACCGCCTTGCCGCGGACGGTCAGATCGGTAACAAAGCGGAACTGCTGGGCGCTGTCGACCGGGTAGGCCTTGAGTCGGTAGTGGGTGCCCCAGGGGCGTTCCTTGATGACGACCATCACCGGTAAATCCAGGTGCAGGTAGGGGCTGGTGAGCGCCACATCCTTGAGCATCGAGCGGACGAGATCGGCGTCGTGATCGGGATGCAGGTAGAAATCCGCCACGCACTGTAGGCGCGGCTTGCCGTCGTTGGAATTAACGATCGAGTCGTTCCAAAGCCGGTTGTGCGGGATGACGATGCGATCGTCGTCGGCCGTGACCAGCTCGACCGTGCGCATGCCGACGTGGATTACCTCGCCGTAGTGGTCGCCGATGCGCACCCAGTCACCGTTCCGGTAGGTCTTCTCGCCGATGGCTACCACGCCGGCGATCAGGCTGCTAGCGTAGTCCTTCAGCGCAAATCCCAGGGCGATGCCAACGGTGCCGAGCACGGCGACCATGTTCTGTAGCGACGTCTCGATCACCAACGGCACGATCAGGATGATCGCGCTTATGCCGATCAACAAGCGCAGCAGCGGCACCAGTGCAAGCAGGGTCAGTCGGCGCTGGCCGTAGAGGCGCTGACCGAGCCAGTTCAGCGCCCGTTGTATGACCAGGATCAGTATGGTCGCGACGATCGGGATCGCGGCGATTTCCAGCGCCGTGATCAGGTCGATCTCGCGGAAGATCTGCGTGCCGGGAAGGTCCTCGTTCATGGCCCGCCTCAGAATCCGTCGGTGAAGTAATCGCGTCCGGCAAGCAGCGAGCGCACGCTCGAATAGCCGGTTGCGGTGACGATCCAGCGCTCGTCCCGACACTCGACCAGCCGCGCGCGCTGCAGCCGCAGCAGGATCGCCAGGCAGCCGTCGTGCGTCAGGGGCAGCAGAGTGGGCAGCAGGGCCGCCGGCAGGCCGTCGTGCAGGAGCATGGCGTGGAGCACCAGCGCGACGTCCTCGTCGACCTCGTTGGTCATCACGGGCTCGTTCAGGTGTGCCGAAACCCACACATCCTCCTGGTCGAAGACATCGCCGGATGCTGGTTCGTCGGTCGTCTCGATCAGATCCTCGTGCGGCTCGGTGCGCAGCGAGCGTCGCCAGTAGGTCAGCGCGGTGCCGGGGTTGCCGCGGGTGTGGGCGGCCAGCCGCACGATCTCGGGGTGCACCTCGATGTCATCCGACGGGACGGTGAGAATCTCGCGGCCCGTCTTCGCGTTGCGAAAGCCCGCGCGGCGCTTGATCTGGTGCGTCAGCAGGCGCGTCAGGCGCTGGCCGTCGAATGCCTGGGCGGTCAGCGCCCCGGCGTGCGGTACCGGCCAGATGTGCATCAGGTAGGCCCAGGCCCAACTGTCGCAACCGATCACGCCGCGCCCGAGTTCGCCGGCGTCGGCTCGGGCGAGCAGGGCGCGTACCAGCTTGAGCCCGTCGGTGTGGCGCAGGTAGCAGTGCGCCAATTGCGGCAGCACCCAGAAGGGCCCGGCACCGTTGTTGACCGGCCACTGGTCGAACCAGTCGAGATCGCCGGCGAGGATCTGCTCAATGGTGGGTGGTTCGATCACCGTCGCTCCGTGCCGAGCGGCCCAGAGGTCCAGCAGATCGGGATGCGCGTGCGGTTGGTTGATCACGAACCGGACCGGCCAGTCGGGCGTCTCGCCGTGCAGCCAGTCGTAAAGGGCGGCGTCGAGCGCATCGGTCGGTTTAGTAGGGTCGATGGGCGGGGCGAGGTGTTCGAGCTGCACCTCGGGCAGGGCGCGCAGCTTGGCCTCGTCGCGGGCCGGTTGCAGGGCCGACTGATCCACCTTGCGCAACAAACGTTTGAACGAGGCCCATGCATCGGCAATCGCGCCGGTTGTGGGCAGCCCCGGCACCTGGTACTCACCGATGGGAACAAAACTCCAGAAGGGTGGGCTGTCGGGGACGTGCTCCTCGTCGCCGGGGTTGTGATGTGGCGGGTCACTGCGGGTCATGGACTCATCCGTGATTTTGTTCGAGCCAGCAGCCGGTGTGCCGGCCGACTCCATGTAGTATGGCAAATACCGTCACGACCCGCTTGCCGGCATTGCGTCTCCGCGGCTATCAAGGACGTCATCTGCCATTCGTTCGTTGTGAACATGCCCTCCCTTGCGGGCATTGTCAGCCTGATATTCGACAGTTGAAGGCCATCGATGCGCAGGGCGTCGGCGGATGCCGACAGGTTGAGGGATGTCCGCGCCAGCAGGTGCTCCCCTTCAGCCGCCCGCCGCCAGTCCATCTCGGTGAGATCCGGTTCCAACCCCGTGATCGACATCTCTCGCCCGCCTTGCCGCGGCTGCCAATGGATTTCGCCCTCGCGAATATGCAGATCCAGCGCTGCGAATTGACCATCACTCCCCGCAGGAGAGGGCTATTCGTCCGAGCCCTGTGTTAGCAGGGCTTCGATGGCGCCCGGCGTCAGGCTCAGGGCATGGCCATCCAGTCGCAATGTCTCCGGTGCCAGGCGACCGCTGATCAAGGACCACCAGCCCGTGGAGAGACTGATCGCGTCGAGTCTCGCGAAGGGATCGTCACCGGATTCCGTCGCCGCCGGTCCGATCTTCACGTCAGTCGCACGGAGAGTGGGGGTGGGCCAGAATCACAGCGAGACGTCGCCTTCCACCTGGACCGGCATGCCCAGCAGGTCGCTTGCCTGTCGGGTGGCGCGGTCGCGCAGATCATCGACCGGCCAGAAGAATGCCAAGGCCATCGCTAGCAATAGCAGGACTGCCAGGAATGCGGTGAGCCCAACGGCCAGCGCTCGAATCGGGCGGCGGGTAATGCGAGTCATGGAGCGGACCTTGTTTGCCTGTTTGCCAAAGTGTAGGAGGGAGAGGCTCGCCTTTCCTATGCTGTGACCAGGTATTTCGTATTGGCGGCAACTAGCGATATTAGGAGGCGCTCCCATGCGACTACTGGCTGCAATCGTCCTCGATCTTCTGCTCTTTCTGGGCAGCTATGTATCCCTGGTCTTGCTGGGCGTCGGCCCCTTCATCGCCGCCTTCGGTTTGCTGATTTTCGCAGCTCCACTTATCCATTTGCTGGTGGCCAGGGCTTTGGGCATCACGGTGGGAGGCAAGTCTCCCCGACCATGAGTCCAAGCGTTTGTCGACTAGGCTGATAGGGGAGCCGGATATCTCGTTTTCGGGGTGTCACCCCGGGTCTTTGCTTCGAGGATCCGGGGACAAGGCGGATGCCTGCTCGAGACTATGCGGAGGCGCGACGGATGGCCATTCACAACATCGAAATAGCCGGATATTTTGATCGGCTGGCAACTCTACTGGAGATCGAGGGGGCCAATGCGTTTCGGGTCCGGGCCTATCGGAATGCCGCTCGCCTGATCGAAGGGCACTCCGAGGAAATGTCGGCCATGCTCTCGGATGGACGCGATCTCAGCGAATTGCCCGGCATCGGCGAGGACCTAGCCGAAAAGATCGCCACCCTCGTCGAGACCGGCGCCTTGCCGTTGCTCGACGAGGTCGAGCAACGGGTGCCACGGCAACTGGCCGAATTGACGCGCATCGAGGGTCTGGGGCCAAAGCGGGTTCAGCAGCTTTACCAGGCACTCGACATCCGCAGCCTGGATGACCTCCGTCACGCGGTGGAGTCAGGCAAGGTGCATGAGTTGGAGGGTTTCGGTGCCAAGACCGAGCAGCTCATCCAGGCGGGCATCGGGGCGCTCGAGGGCGAAGAAAAACGCATGCGCCTGGCCGATGCCGAGGGCTTTGCCGAGCCCCTGGTCGAGTTCCTGCGCGGGGTCGGAGGGGTCAAGGGAGTCACGATTGCCGGCAGCTATCGACGCTGCAAGGAGACCGTGGGCGACCTCGATATCCTGGTGACCTGTCGGAAGGATTCGCCGGTCATGGACCGCTTTGTCGAGTACGAGGAAGTGGGCAAGGTGGTCTCTCACGGCACGACTCGGTCGACCGTGCATCTGCGCTCCGGGCTGCAGGTGGATCTGCGGGTGCTGCCCGCCGTGAGTTACGGCGCGGCCCTGCATTATTTCACCGGTTCGAAGGCCCACAACATCGAGGTGCGAAAGCGCGCCGTCCAGCGCGACTACAAGATCAACGAATACGGCGTCTACCGGGGCAAGAAGCGTGTGGCCGGCAAGACCGAGCAAGAGGTGTTCGAGACCGTGGGGCTGCCATGGATCCCGCCGGAACTGCGCGAGAACCGCGGGGAGATCGAGGCGGCCGAGTCAGACAGTCTGCTGACCCTGGTGGAGCTTGAGGACATACGCGGCGATCTGCATTGCCATACCGATGCCACGGACGGCCAGCAGGACCTCGAGACCATGGCCCGGGCGGCCCGCGAGCGCGGCTACGACTACCTGGCCATCACGGACCATTCGCAAGCGGTGCGCGTCGCCAATGGCCTGGATGCCGACCGATTGTTGCAGCAAGTCGACCGGATCGAGCGGCTCAACGAGGAAATCGAGGGTATCACCCTGCTCAAGGGGGTGGAGGTGGACATTCTCGCCGATGGTCGCCTGGATCTTCCCGACGAGGTATTGGCGCGGCTCGACCTGACGGTCTGCTCGATTCACTCGGGGTTTGATCTCTCGGAGGAAAAGCAGACCGAGCGGGTGCTTCGGGCCATGGACAATCCGCATTTCACCATTCTGGGCCATCCCACCGGCCGCATGATCAATGTTCGTCGCGGCATTGCCCTGGACCTGGGCCGAGTGCTCAAGGCCGCCGCCGAGCGCCACCGGATTGTGGAGGTCAATGCGCAACCCGCGCGCCTAGACCTGTTGGATACCGCCTGCATGCTCGCGCGCGAGCACGGCGTGAAGATCGCCATTTCCACCGATGCCCATGCCGAAAGCCAATTGGCGTTCATGCGCTTCGGCATCAACCAGGCGCGTCGCGGCTGGCTGAGTGCCGATGACGTCATCAATACCCGGGACCTGGCCGGCCTTCGCCGGCTGATCCAATAGGTAATTGACCATGCCAGAACTACCCGACGTGGAAACCTTCCGCCGCTATTTCGATGCCCACGGCCTAAATCGTCGCATCGCCCATACCCGGGTGGAGGCGGAAGATCTGCTCGAGGAGATGACGCCCCAGGGTTTGGGTCGGCGGCTCAAGGACCACTCGTTCACCGAATCCCGACGCCATGGGAAATACCTGTTCGCCCAACGGGAGTTGGAAGAGGACTGGCTGGTCCTGCATTTCGGCATGAGCGGTTTTCTGCGGGCGCTGGAGGAGGGCGAGGAGTTGCCGTCCCATGCCGGCGTGGCCCTGGAATTCGAAGACGGCGGCACCTTGGCCTACGTGGCCCCACGCAAGCTGGGTCGCATCGGCTGGACGCGGTCGCCCGAGGCGTTTGCCGCCGACCACGAGCTGGGTCCCGATGCCCTGGCCATCGACCGGCCGGCCTTCGTTTCGGCGGTGCGCGCGCATCGCGGTGGCACCAAATGTTGGCTGATGGACCAGTCGGCCATCGCCGGCATCGGCAATATCTACAGCGACGAGATGCTGTTCCAAGCGGGCATTCATCCCAAAAGGCAGGGGCGCGCACTCTCGCCTGCGGAGGCAGAGGGCTTGTACGAGCAGATGCGGGAGGTGCTCAAGCAGGCCATTGCCGCCCAGGCGCGGCCGGAAGACTTGCCCAAGGGCTATTTGCTGCCGTTACGCGGCGAGCCGGCCTCGTGTCCTCGATGCGATGGCTCGCTGACCCGCATCAAGGCCTGTGGCCGGACGGCCTGGTTCTGCCCACGGTGCCAGCCCGAGGGTGGCTAACCGGGCCGATGCTCAAGCAAGAGGAAGCGAGGGTTCCTCGGTCCTCCGGTGGGGCTTGTTCCCTATTGCCCCCGGACTTCGAGTCGATTGAACACGTCCCACACTCCGGCGACGGTCCAGGCATCCAGTTCGGCGAACGCCCGTTCCTCCGCGGTGCCAACCAGGCCATCCAGGTGCACGACGGCCGCGGCGGTGCCCACACGCACCTGGTCGGCATGCACCAACGGGTCCTTCTCGATCACGATTTGCACGGCGTCATTGATTTCGTCGTCCGTGTCCTCTTCCGGTGGCGTGACATCGAGCCGGTTGTCGACCCGTTCGCAGGCGTATATCCACCACATGAGAGTCTCGGCCAGTCGCCGATGCGACAGGCTGCCGACCGAGCCCTTGAGGGTGATGGCGCCGTCCGCGACCTCGATCATGATCTCGTGCGCATCCGGTCCGCCGTCATGCACGAGCATGTCCTTGTGATCCGTGAGCGTGCGGATGGTGTAGTCGCTGAAGACGGGTTCGGTCGTCAGTCGTTCGACCGCCTCGTCCCGCAGTTCCCGGTCGCCCATCGAGCCGGTGGGCTGTCGGCGCAGGTAATCCTCGATCGGCATGCGGTCCTTGACGATCTGCCGGCAGAGCGCCCGGGCGCGACGCTTGGCGGCGATGTTTTCCACCGTGCCTTCCAGAAACAATATCCCCTCATCGACGCGGAGCTCGACGGGGTACTTGTGCAGGTTGATGCGTTCGTCGCGCTCGAGGGCGGCAGATATCTGATCGAGGATGGAATCGATCTCGGACGGGTCGACGGGCGGCAGGATGGTTTCGGCCATGATTTCGATCTCCTTGGGGGTGCGTGAGGCAGTGCTGGCGGGTCGGCAGTCTTTAGAGCGCACTCATGAAGTCTTTCCAGTCCGTCGCCACCATCATCTCGGTGTTCAATGTGACCGTGACTGTGAATGAGCATGGCAGCCTTTTCCGCTTGCCGGGGGTCGTCGGTCTCGATGACGTCGACAACGTCGCATTGGCCGCCCATGGTGGCAAAGCTCTCCTTCCAGTGGACCTCGGGGCACTCTTGCTTGATGCGTTGGGAAACGTCGGCGGCTAACCCCTTGGATTAGCCAGGATCGGCATAAGTGCCGGGCTGCAATTCACTCAGAAGTATGTACGTGGTCATAAAGCCTCCTCGCAATGCATTGGCATGATGTGGGATGCGCCTGAATTTGCCGAAAGGGTCATTGCCTGTTGCCCGCGGATCGGGCGGCGTCGCCCAATGGGGGCGGGCATCCGGTTGCAAGGCAAGCACTAGGATGCGTCACGCGAGTAACGTGTCCTCTTCTGAAAATGGTAGAAGGCGTCTGCACCGTTTGCTTCCCGCGGCGGGGTGCAAGCCGGGGGCGCACTTCAGAGGGATTGCAGGGCCTTTTCGATATTGCGGGGGTCCGCAGCATGACGTTCCATGTCCTGCCAGGGATCGCTGATCTGTCCCAGCCGTTGCGCTATATTGCCGAGGTGATAGTCCTGTGGGCCGAGATCGCTGCGATCGAGTTCCTCGAGTCTCAGCGGGGTCGCCACCGGCGCCCCCGGCCTGGCTCGCAGGGAGTAGGGGACGACCGCGGTTTGGCCGTAGGCGTTTCGCATCACGTCGAGGTACAGGCGTCCCTGCCGCTTGTCCTTGCGCTGGATGGTGGTGAGGGCATCCGGGTGCTGGTCTGCCAAGTGTTCCGCCATCGACATGGCAATGGCCCGGACGCGGTCGAAGTCCAGTTCGGGCTCGAGCGGGGCGAGCACGTGCAGCCCCCGTGAGCCGGTCGTCATGGCATGCGGACTCATGCCGAGTTCCTGCATCAGGTCGACCACATGCAGAGCGGCGCTGCGTACCGGCTGGAAATCGTCGCCGATGGGGTCGAGATCGAAGATCAGGCAATCGGGACGGGTATAACGGGGCGTTCGGGCCAGCCAGCGGTGCAGGGTGAGGGTGCCCTGATTGGCCAGGTAGACCAGCGCGGCCTCGTCGTTGCACAGGATGTGGTTGACCTTGTCCTTCCGTTCGCTCGATTCGGCGCGTGGGAGCCGATAGGTGGGCATCCAGCCTGGAAAGTGCTCACTGGCCTGTTGCTGATAGAAGCCCTCGGCGTCAAGCCCGTCCGGAAAGCGTTGTAGCGTCAACGGGCGCTGTTCGATCTGCGGCAGGATGCGGGTCGCAATGCGACGGTAGTAGTCGATGACGTCTCCCTTGGTGATCCCCTCCTCGGGATAGAGGATCTTGTCCAGGTTGGACAGCTCGATGTCATGGCCTTGGACGCGGGTCACGTCGCGGGCTCTTCGCGGTGGACGTCACGAGGCGATTTGTCGTCTCTCAGGCCGAGAAAGCGCGGATGGCGCAGTCGGCCATCGCCAGTCCACTCGGTAAAACCGACTTCGGCCACCAGTTCGGGCTTGACCCAGTGGGTGTGTTGGTCGGCCTCGTCCGGTGCGGCATCGAAGGCGGTCTGCTTGCGTGAACGCGATGCCAGTCGGCTGTGCAACGTCTCGAGGGTGGAGTCGTCGAAGCCGGTGCCGACCTTGCCGGCATACTTTAAGCGGCCGTTTTCGTAGTAACCCAGCAGCAGTGCGCCGAAGCCCTGCCGTTCACCCTGTGGGTCGGTATAGCCGGCGATGACGAACTCCTGCTGGTTGACGCATTTGAACTTGAGCCAGTCTCGGGAGCGGCTGTGCTGATAGGGGCTGTCCGCCCGCTTGGCGATCAACCCTTCCCAACCCTTGTCGCAGGCCTTTCGGTAGGCGGATTCGCCTTCTTCGTTGCGATGCGGGGTGAAGCGCAGGCCATTCTGGGAGTGCAATTCGCTGCGCAGGATCCGCTTGCGATCGCGCAGCGCCAATGCGTCCAGCCGGGAGTCATCGAAGTAGATCAGGTCGAACAGGTAGAGGTAGACCTTGACGTCGCTTTGCCGGGCCTCGTCTGCATCGGTGATGCCAATGCGTTGTTGCAGGCGAGAGAAGCTGGTGCGGTTGCCGGTGAACGCCACGATCTCGCCGTCGGCGATGAATGACTGATCGGTCGCCTGCTCGAGTGCGTCGACCAGTTCGGGGTAGGTCGCATCGAGCCGCTTGCGATTGCGGGACATCAATCGCACGCCGTGGCCGTCGCGGAAGGCCAGGCAGCGTTCGCCATCGAGCTTGCGCTCGTAGATCCAGTCGGGGGAAGAGAAGCGCTCGTCGGTGAGGGTGGCAAGCATCGGGCTGGTCCAGTCGGGCATGGCGGAAGTTTCGAGCTTGTCCACTTGCTCGTCGTCGAGTCGATCGCGCCAGTCCGTCATGTCCGATCCGACTCCTCCGCCTCCGCGGCCTTCTTGGGCTTCTGGGCCTCCTCGGCGACATCGCCAATGCTGCGTCCGGAAAGCACCGAATCGGGTTCCGTGCTCACGGGATTGCGACGGGCGTCGGCCGCCTCGTCGTCCATCTTGATCAGCATCCAGCGTGGTTTCTTGCCGCCTTCAGTGCGCTTGAGGGCATAACCGCCCTTTAGCTTCTCGCCTTCCAGCCAGACCTCGACCAGACCATCTTCCAAGGAGCGCGGCATGGACATGCTGTTTGGCCCCTTGCGGGCGCGCAGATTGCAGTAATGGCCGGTGTCCCAGGCGATCACCGTGCCCGCCCCGTACTCGCCTTCCGGGATGACGCCCTCGAAATCGGCGTAATCCAGCGGGTGGTCCTCGGTCTGGATGGCCAGGCGTCGTTCGCTGGGATCGGTGGAAGGGCCCTTGGGTACCGCCCAGGAGACCAGCGCATTGTCGATCTCGAGCCGGAAGTCGTAATGCAGGCTGCTGGCATCATGCTTCTGGATGACGAACCGCCGTCCACCGTTCGGGTCCGCATGCTCACCGCTGGGCTCGTCGGTCTTGCTGAAATCGCGCTTGGCGCGGTACGACTTCAAGCGATCGTCGGGCATGGTGCAGTCTTCCCGTTAACGGTGGCTTTTCTTTCTCTTGACTATAGCGGGTTTTGCCCGTCCTGCTGCTGGGTACCGCGACCGTGGTCTACATGCGAAGGATGGCGATTGGTTCAACAAGAAAGGCCCGACTGGTTGAAGCCAGATCGGGCCTGATGGCACCGGCCAATCGCTGCAGTTTCGGAAGGAATCGGGCACTACGATTGCCCGCGTCCCCGTGCGAGGTCAACTGGTACTGAACTGTGACAGCAGTTCCTGGAGTTCCTCGGACATGCCCGAAAGCTGTTTGCCCAGTCCGGCCAATTGTTGACTGCTTTCGGTGGTCTCTTCCGTCTGGCTGGAGATCGAGGTGACATTGCGGTCCATCTCCTCGGCCACGGCGCTCTGTTCCTCGGTGGCAGTCGCGATCTGGGTGCTCATGCTGTTGATCAACTCGATGGCTTCCGAGATGGAGCCGAGCGCCTTGTCCGTTTCGTCGGCCTGCTGTTCCACCTGCGTCATCTGGTTACGACCCGCTTCGACACTCTCGACCGATTGGCGAATGCCGCCGCGCAGGGCCTCGATCATCGAGCGGATTTCCTGGGTGGAGTCCTGAGTTTTGCTCGCCAGCGAGCGCACTTCCTCGGCCACTACCGCGAAACCGCGGCCGTGTTCGCCGGCACGCGCCGCCTCGATGGCCGCGTTGAGGGCCAGCAGGTTGGTCTGGTCGGCGATGCCGCCGATCACCTGGATGATGGTGTCGATCTTGTCGCCATGGCGTTGCAACGTCTCGATGCTGCTCGCGGTCTCGTCAAACTGGTGCGACAGGGTGGCCACGGCATCGTGAGTGCGGGCCACCTGTTGCTTGCCGTTAGTCGCCTCGCGCTCGGCGCTTTCCACCGAAGCCGCTGCCTCGGAGGCATTGCGGGCGACCTCGTCCACGGTACTGGCCATCTCGTTCATGGCCGTGGCCACCTGCTCGACCTGGGCCCGCTGAGACTCCATGCCCTGAGAGGTCTTTTCTCCCGTTTTGGACAACTGGTCGGAGGCGACCGTCAACGATTCCGCCGATTCGGTGAAACGCCCGAATACCGTATTCAACCGGGCCTGGAGGACTTTCGCCGACTGGTTCAGTTCGCCGATCTCGTTGCGACCGGAGACGGGGATCGTCTGCCGGAGTTGCCCCCCAGCCATGCGCTTGAGCACGGTCTGGGCGTGGCGTAGCGGGGTGAAGATGAATCGGCGCAGCAGCACGAAGATCAGGATCAGGGCGGCGATATTGAATCCGGCCAACATGATGCCCGTCCAGTAGTTCTGGTTGGAGATCTCGCGAACCTGTTCAGTCTGTGCCGCCGTCAGACCCTGACCTTCCTCGGCCAACTCGACGCCGCCTGCTGGATCGCCAAGGATCGCAATCATCTGCTGGTGGTTGAGGAAAGCGTCGCCGAATTTCAGCGCGGTAAGCAGAATGAGCAGGCCGATGGCCAGCGTCAGCCAAGTCACGAAGCTGACGTTGGCCAGACTCCGCTCCTTCGGCAACTCCGATGCCTTGTTTTCGTTGATTTCACGGTAGAGCTTTTCCGCTTTCTCAATTTGCTCACGCGTCGGCTTGGTGCGGATCGACTGGTAGCCAACAATCTCGTCCCCTTTGTAAACCGGAGTCACGTAGGCCATGACCCAGTAATGATCGCCGTTCTTGCAGCGGTTCTTGACCATGTTCCGCCAGACTTCGCCTGCCTTGACGGTCTGCCAGAGGTCCTTGAAGGCGGCCGGCGGCATGTCGGGGTGCCGGATGACGTTGTGATTCTGGCCGATCAACTCGTCCCATTCAAAGCCACTGACCTTGAGGAAGTCCTTGTTGACGTAGGTGATCTTGCCCTTGAGATCCGTGGTGGAAATCAGTTGCCAGTCGGATGGATAGTCGAAATTTTTCTGGGTGACCGGGAGATTGACTTTCATCGGTACATTCCGTCGTTTTGGGGCTTTTTCTAGAAACCATTAGTGCTCGCTGATTTGTTTATCGGCGGAGCACGAGAAACATGAAGGGAAGAGCCTGTTTTATACCTAGCCTTGCTCCCTTTCTCTGTTTGGCGGAGAGATGATTCCCGAACATTGGGGCCTAGAAACGTGTCTGTTCGTTCGTTTCTTAGCGACCAATGCTTCCCGTCGTGAAGTATAGACAAGTTGTACAATAAGTGTACGAGGGTCTGAGTGGCTTCCTGGCAACACCGCTGGTGGGCGGAGGAGTACACCGGTCGGGCGGGGAGTCGTGATTTCTCACCTGCCCAAACGGTTGAAAACCTTCTGAGGATCAATAGCTTCCCGCAGAGTTTCGATGGTGTATCGCTTGCCCGAGAAAGGCTTGAAGGCGGGGCCATTCGCTGTCGAGGTGACGGCTGAGGTCGTGTTCACCGTCCAGCAGGTGGAGAACGGCGGGCGTGTTGCCTCGGCTGGCAAGCAGGCGTTGCGCATCAGAGGCGGGGATGACCGGGTCCTCCCGGCCATGCACCAGCAACACCGGACATTGCACCTGGGGGAGGGTGTGAATCGGAGCGATGTCCTTGAATTGCACCTGGGGGAGGGTGTGAATCGGAGCGATGTCCTTGAACCGGTGGCCAATCACGTGCTCGACGTAGCGCAGGACATACCAACCCAAGGGGAAGAACGGTATGCCCTTGCTGGTCAGCCAGCGGCGCATCATCCCATCGGGATGGGCAAAGGTGGACAGACTAACCACTGCGGCGACGTCGCGGCGTCGAGAGGCGGACAGCAGCACCGCGGCCGCACCCACGGAGTGCCCCATGAGCACGATCGGGGCGAGTTCCTGCCCCGCTTGCCGTCGTACCCAGTCGATGGCCGCATCGGTATCCTCGGCA
>JAABTF010000084.1 GCA_011389965.1 Halothiobacillus sp. | reverse complement strand
CCCGCAGATGGGTGAGCGTGCCCAGCAGACGATCGTTGTCGCGTTGGTGCAGGCCGATCGAGGGCTCGTCGAGGATGTAGGACACGCCCACCAGCCCCGAGCCGATCTGGCTGGCCAGCCGGATGCGCTGGGCCTCGCCGCCGGAGAGCGTCTCCGCGCTGCGGTCGAGGGAAAGATAGGTCAGGCCGACGTCATTGAGGAATTTCAGCCGCGATCGGATCTCGCGGACCACCGGGCTGGCGATCTCGCCGCGCGCCCCCTCGAGCTGCAATGTCTCGAAGAATCGCCCCGACTCGCCGATCGACCAACCGGTGATCGTGGGCAGGTTGTAGTCGTCGATGAACACATGGCGTGCCGCGCGCGTCAGGCGGGTGCCGTGGCAGCTGGGGCAGGCCTGCTCGGAGATGTATCGGGCGAGTTCCTCGCGCACCGCCTGGGATTCGGTCTCCCGGTAGCGACGCGACATGTTGGGCAGCACGCCCTCCCAGGGATGGGTGCGCTCGGAAGGTCGCCCGCGCGGGCCGACGTAGGTGAAGGCGACCTTCTCCTTGCCCGACCCATAGAGGACGATCTCCCGGATCCCTTCCGGCAGGTCTTCCCAGGGGGTTTCCAGATCGAAATCGTAATGTCGCGCTAGGGAGGATAGCAACGCGTGGTAGTAGGCGTTGCGCCGATCCCAGCCGCGCACCGCGCCGGCGGCCAGCGACAGCTGGGGGTTGATGATTACCTTCTGCGGGTCGAAGAACTGCTTGACCCCCAGCCCGTCACAGCTCGGACAGGCGCCGACTGGATTATTGAACGAGAACAAGCGCGGCTCGAGCTCGCCGATGGAGTAGCCGCACTTGGGGCAGGCGTGACGTGCCGAGAAGGTGTGCTCCTCGTCGGAGTCCATCGATACCACCATGGCCTGGCCGTCGGCCAGCCGCAGGGCGGTCTCGAAGGACTCGGCCAGCCGCAACTGCAGGTCCTCGCGGATCTTAAAGCGGTCGACCACCACCTCGATGGTGTTCTTGGTCTTGGGATCAAGAGTGGGGATCTCGTCGATCTCGTAGACCGTGCCGTTGAGGCGCACCCGCAGAAAGCCCTGCGCCTGCCATTCCTGGAACAGCTTGTGGTGCTCGCCCTTGCGGTTCTCGATCACCGGCGCGAGCAGCAGCCACTTGGAGCCCTCGGGCAGGTCCATCACGTGGTCGACCATCTGCGAGACCGTCTGCGCGGTCAGGTCGATGTCGTGCTCCGGGCAGCGCGGCAGGCCGGCACGGGCGAACAGCAGGCGCAGGTAGTCGTAGATCTCGGTGACCGTGCCCACCGTCGAGCGGGGATTGTGCGAGGTGGTCTTCTGCTCGATCGAGATCGCCGGCGACAGACCCTCGATGGTGTCGACGTCCGGCTTGTCCATCATCGACAGGAACTGGCGGGCGTAGGCCGACAGCGACTCGACGTAGCGTCGCTGGCCCTCGGCGAAGATCGTGTCGAACGCCAGCGAGGACTTGCCCGAGCCCGACAGGCCGGTGAAGACGATCAGCTTCTCGCGCGGCAGGTCGACATCGATGTTCTTGAGATTGTGCGTGCGTGCGCCGCGAATGCGGATATACGGATCGGCCATGGTGTTGGGGTGCTTCGCTCGTTTGAGTGTGCCCGCGTGCCGGGCAGGGAATGTCGCTTCTCCGCGGGACGCGGAACAGGGTAGTGTAGTCGAATGTGCCCTGATCTCGTTGGCCGGGGATGAATGCTTTATAGTGTGCCTTTGCGCAGGTGACCGCTGGTGTCACCGGCCGGCAGGAATCACGAAGGAGTTTGAATATGGCAAGCCGCGGTGTGAACAAGGCAATCATCATCGGCAACCTCGGGGTCGACCCGGACGTGCGCTACCTGCCCTCCGGCGGCCAGGTCACCAACATCCGCGTGGCCACCTCCGAGCAATGGCGCGACAAGAACACGGGTGAGAACCGCGAGAACACCGAGTGGCACCGCATCGTCTTCTTCGGCAAGCTCGCCGAGATCGCCGGCGAGTATCTGAAGAAGGGTAGCCAGGTCTACATCGAAGGCCGCCTGCAGACCCGCAAGTGGCAGGGTCAGGACGGCCAGGACCGCTACACCACCGAGATTGTCGCCAACGAGATGCAGATGCTCGGCGGCCGACCGGGCGCCGGTGGCGGCCAGAGCGGTGGCTACGGCGGCGGCCAGGCCAGCCAAGGTGGCCAGGGTGGCGGTTACGGCGGTGGCGCCGCCGCGGGTGGCGGCGGCTATGCGGGCGGCCAGTCCGACTACGGCGCACCGCCCCCGCCGCCGGCACAGGACCAGCGCCCGGCCAAGTCGATCGACGATGGCTTTGGCGAGGACGACATTCCTTTCTAGATGACACCTATAGCATAAGTGTTGCAAAGGTAACTTAAGCCCGTGATAAAACGGGCTTTTTGTTTTTGGTGCGTACCCTTTTGGGGCTTGTTGCCCGCTTTTCGCGCGGTAGTCGAGCCCCTTGGCTTAGTCACGCGGTCGAGGTGCGCGCGAGTCCCTTTTCTTGCTTGTCCAAGAAAAGGGACGAAAAGAAGGACACCCCGGCGCCTTTGAACTGCGGACTTCCCTTCCGGCGGGCGCATCGCCGGCCCGAGGTTCGCCGCGACACGACGTCGCGTCGAACCGTGCCCGAAAGCGATGCACCCGCCGGAAGGCAAGGCGCAAGGGGGTAAGCGCACCACCTCTCGGTGGCGCGCAAACAAAAAACCCCGCTCTTTCGGAGCGGGGTTTTGTCGTTGCGGGCTGGCGGGTGATCAGTCCTTGGCGACCACTGGCAGGCCGGCCTCTTCCCAGGCGTCCATGCCGCCCATCAGGTTAGCGACGTTGGTATAACCCTCGCGCATCAGCAGGCTGGCGGCCACGGTCGAGCGCATGCCCGAGCCGCAGACCAGCGTGATCGGCTCGTCCTTGGCCACGCCGTCGATACCGCCGCGGACGTCGTGGGCGGTCTGGTGGCGAGCACCCAGGGCATGGCCCTCGTCCCATTCGCTGGTCTCGCGGGTGTCCCACAGGGCGCGGCGATCGTGGTCGAGATCGGTCTTGGCCGTCTCGGCATCGACCAGCGGGATGTTGGCGAACGGCTCGCCGGCCTTGAGCCAGGCATCGAAGCCGCCGTCGAGAAAGCCGATCACCTTGTCCTGACCGACGCGCACCAGCGCGCGGATCGCGTCGCTGATCAGCTCGTCGTCACCGTCGTGGTCGACTAGGATCAGCGGCCGATCCGGCGGGGCCACCCAGCCGGCCCAGGTGGAGAGGTTGTCGCCGAATTCGATCCCCAGCGAGCCCTTGATGTGCGCGGCGTTGAAGGCCAGCCGGTCGCGGATGTCGATGACCGCCGCGCCCTGGTCCATCCGCGCCTTGAGCTCGTCGATGTCGAAGGCCTCGATCTCGTCGGGCAGCAGGTCGACCATGCCCTGCACGGGCTTGGGGCCCTCGGAGTTGGTGACCTTGTTGCGCGGGTAGAAATCCGGCGCCGGCGGCAGGTTGCCGATCAGCAGCTCGATGAACTCGTCTTCCGACAGGGTGGGGTCCAGCAGCGGGTTGGCGACCCGCTCGTAGCCCAGCGTGGAGACGGTACGGCCGGACATGCCGGCGCCGCAGGCGGAGCCCGCGCCGTGACCGGGGCGGATCTCGAGGCCGTCGGGCAGGTCTTTGAGTTTTTCGCGCACGCTGCGGAAGGCCTGCTTGGCCAACCCGCGGGTGGCTTCCTCGCCCAGCAGGTCCGGGCGGCCCAGGCTGCCGACAAACAGGAAGTCACCCGTCAGTGCCACGGCGGGCACGTCGGTCGAACGCGCCCCATCGTAGACGAGAAAGGAGATGTGCTCGGGGGTGTGGCCCGGCGTGTGCAGCGCCTCGAGACGGACGTTGCCCATCCGTATCTCGTCGCCGTCCCGCACGGGCAGGTGGTCGAAGCCCACCTCGAAGACCTCATTGTCGTCGTAGCCCGACAGGTGCAGCTTCGCCCCGGTGACCTCGGCCAGTTCGCCCGCGCCGGAGGCATAGTCGGCGTGGATGTGGGTATCCAGCACATGACGAATGACGTAGCCCTCGCTTTCGGCGAAATCGAGATAGAAGTCGATGTCGCGGCGCGGGTCGACGATGGCCAGCTCGTTGCTCTGCTGGCAGCCGACCGCGTAGCTCAACTGCGACAGGCCTTTCTCTTCGAACGCTTCGAACAGCATGGATGCTCCCCTGAATATTGAATTAGGACGTGACTCGGGAATCTATCAGAAAAATTGTTGATTGCATCAGTAGACTTTTGCCTGGGTGCAAAGTTTCCCGCTTGCCGGCGGCGAGATTTGCAGTGCCCTCGGCATCGCCGTATCGATGCCGTGCCACCCGCGGATAACGGGTCTGAGATCGGAAGAGCG
>JAABTF010000013.1 GCA_011389965.1 Halothiobacillus sp. | reverse complement strand
GCGGCATTGAGGAGAAGTCATCGGTATCGCTCTGGCCGTGATTGCGGGCATCGAACAGCAATACATCCCAGCCAGCCGCCTGCAGAGGGCGGGCCAGTGGCAGCATGATTTCCCGGTTCGCGCCCCAGCCATGTGTAATGATCACCACGCCAGTTCTTTGCTGTCCCGGCAGCCACCAGCCAGCCAACCGCCGACCTCGCTGTGTGGGGATCGAGATGCTCTCTCCGATCAGCCCGTGCGAGGCAAGGGTCTGACGGATCGGCTCACGCGGTGCGGCAAGGCTTTTTCGCAGCCGCCGATGGAACAGATACATCACTGCAGACATGAGGGCTATGGCCGCGACGGATGCCAGCCAGACTGTCATGAAAGGCACAGCGGGTGATCCGCCCTTAGTGTGGTTCCCTGCACTGAACAGAGCATGGCCTGCCGGTCAGTCCGCCCGTTCCAGCCGACGGATTCGCTCTTCCAAGGGCGGGTGGGTATCGAACAGGCGGGCACCGCCGCCGCGGAAGAGAAAGGCGTGATTCATTTCGGCGGCGCCCTCGGCTTTCACTTGCGAGGAGGCGCCGCCCTGGAGTTTCTCGAAGGCGCTTTTCAGCCCGTCGGGGTAACGGGTGAACTGGACGGCCGAGGCATCGGCCAGGTATTCGCGCTGGCGGCTGACGGCCGCCTGCAGAATGCGGCCGAATAGCACGGTCAGCAGGCCGACCAGGGCAATGGCGGCCGCGCCGGCCAGCATCGCCATGCGCATGCGGGCATCCCGGCGCCCCGGGCCGATGCCGACGTGGAACCACCAGCGGGCGACGAAGAACAGGAAGGTAAAGCCGAACACCATGGCCGCCACGCGCACGGACAGCTTGATGTCCCGGTTGGCGATGTGGCCGAACTCGTGGGCGACGATGCCGGCGAGCTCGTCGCGCGAGAGATTGTCCAAGGCCCCCTGGGTGACCGCCACGGCGGCGTTTTCCGGCTTGGTGCCAGCGGCGAAGGCATTGATGCCGGGTTCGCGGTCGAGGACGAACACCCGCGGACGCGGCAGGGAGGAGGCGATCGCCATTTCGTCGACCACGTTGAGGTACTGGCGTTCGGCGGCAGTGAAATCCCCGCTGGGCTGATCGGTCAATTCGCGGCCGCCCAGCGACTGGGCCACCTTGGCCCCATCCGAGCGCGTGAACCAGCGAAACAGCGTGACCAGCAGGATGCCGCCGGCGGTCAGGCCGGCCCCCCAGAGAAAGCCGATCCAATCATCACCGGGGCTGCCCTGGGCGCTCATTGCCTGGCCCGAATTGGCCGCGGCCATGGCCTGCTGGCCGTAGCCCAGGGCGAACCAGGCCAGCGTGCCTACCGCCGCGGCAGCCACGACGATCAGCAGCGCGTTGAGCGCCATCAGAAAGATCGTCTGTCGGCGGGCGCGGTCCTGTTGTTCGCGAAAATCCATGGATGTCCCGCTTAGAAACTGACTTCAGGGGCTTTCTGGATTGCCTCGGAATCCTCGAACTCGAGCAGCTGGGCATCCTCGTCGTGACCGATGAACTTGCCGATGGCCACGGGCGGGAAGCTGCGGCGGTACTCGTTGTACTTCTGAACCAGGTCGTTGAATGCCTGGCGCGCGTAAGCCACGCGGTTTTCCGTGGTCGCCAGTTCCTCGGAGAGTTGGCGCATGTTGGCATCCGCCTTGAGGTCGGGATAGGCCTCGACGGCAACATTGAGCTTGCCCAGACCGCTGTTCAGCGCGCTTTCGGCGCGCGAGAGCATGTCCATGGCATCGGGGTTGCCCGGCTGGTCATGGGCGGCGTCGGTGGCCTTCTGGGCGTCGGCACGGGCACGGGTGACTTCCTCGAGCACGGACTTCTCGTGCTCCATGTAACCCTTGGCCGTGTTCACCAGGTTGGGAATCAGGTCATGGCGACGCTTGAGTTGCGTCTCGATCTGGGCAAAGCCGTTCTCGTACTGCGTCTGGTAGGACACCAGCTTGTTGTATACATAGACCACATAGACGGCGAGAACGGCCACTACGCCGATCAAGATCCACAGTTCGGTTCCCATGCTTGCTCACTCCTTGGTCAAAAGCCGGATTTGTCGGGCGTGCCCGCGCGAGCTTGTCGTCACGATCGGTCGGGGCGGGCAGGTCGGCGCCGCTGGAAACGATCCCGACCAGGCCTTGTCGGGACATGGTACCCGCTTGGTCTGGATCATGAGCGATTAGTCGACCGAGGCAAGGGTATCGCTTGTGGTCGATCGGATCACAGCATCCACTCGAACGGCAGCAGAGAGAATAGCCACACGGCCCCGCGCTTGATCCATCCGGCCTTGGGTTCGCGGTCATGGCGCACTTGGCCGGCGGGCGTCTGCTCGATCCAGAAGACCTTGCCATCGTCGAGACCGAGCCGGTAGGCACTTTGGGGGACGTGTTGATGGAAGTTGCTCGACACTTGTGCAGCCAGTTTCCGGCTGTCGATCACCAGGCCGAGCTCGGTATTCAGGTTCACCGAGCGGGGATCGACGTTGTAGGAGCCGACGAACAGTCGCATGCCGTCGACGACAATCGCCTTGGCGTGCAGGCTGGTCGCGGACTTGCCGAACGGGCCGATCTCGATTTGAGGCTCGTCATCGAGCGACAGCCGGCGCATTTCGTAGAGCTCCACCCCGGCCTTGAGCAAGGGCTTGCGGTACCGGGCATATCCGGCGTGCGCGGGCGGCATGTCGGTGGCATCCAGCGAGTTGGTGAGAACCCGAATACGCACCCCGCGTCTAGATAGCTCGATTAGCGATTCGGTGACGGCCGAGGGTGGGACAAAGAACGAGGAGATGATATCGAGGCTGGTGGTGGGCGTGCCGAAGATCTCGCGAAGTTGATAGGTCAGCAGGCCTTCGGCATTGCGCTCGTGCCGGCCCAGTCCCTTGGCAGGGCTGTCGCCAACCAGCCAGATGGGCGCCCATGCCAGCTCGGCCTCGCCGGCGAGTAGTTGCGGGACGAGCCCGGCGTCCCGGATGACCTCTGCATATTCCGCGGCTTTCGCAGTGTTTGTGGGTTCGCCGACACGCCGCTGGGCTTGTTGGCCTTCGTCCTGCATTACATCCGGCAGGATCCGATCGGCCGGATAGGACGACCGGCTGGTCCAGAAGGCATCGAAACGTGCCGAGGTTTCCCGGACGACCGCCCCGACCGCAAGCACGTCGAGATCGAAGAAGAGAAAGCCGTCGGTGGAACTGAAATAGCGGTCACCGATATTCCGGCCACCGATCAGGGCGACCTGGTTGTCGGCAATCAATGCCTTGTCGTGCATGCGCCGGTTGGCGCGCGAAAAATCGGTAAGAAAGCCCAGCCATTTGAACTCGCGCAGGACGAACGGGTTGAACAGCCGCACCTCGATGTTGGGGTGCGCGTCCAGTGTCGCCAAAGTGGTGTCCAGTCCGGACGTGCCCTGATCGTCCAGAAGCAGCCGTACCCGCACCCCCTGGGCGGCCGCCTTTTGCAACTCCCCGAGCATCAGGGTGCCGGCGGTGTCGCCGTACCAGATGTAATACTGAAGATCGAGCGTGCGTTCGGCAGCGCGGGTCAGTTGCACCCAGGTGGCGAACGCTTCCTCCGGGTCGGCGATCAGCCGGGCGCCGCTCCCCCGGGGCCGGGCCTCGGTCAGAAGCGCTATCGCCTCGCCCAGGCGGGTGGAACGGGCTGCATTCATGTCCAGCGCACTCGAGACGCTGCGTCCTTCCAAGGGCGGCAGCGCGCAGCCGGTGGCCATGCCGCCCACTGCGGCCAGTATGGCCACCGCGGCCAGGGCTGCAACCCAATTCCTTTGGCAACGTTGTTTCATCGGGCGGAATCCACCTCCTTCGCGAATGAGTGCATCCTTGGGGTTATACCCGGGCAGTCGCAAGCAAACTGCCACCTCGCGGGCGAACATTGCCGCAAGCGGCTGCTGGCCATTTCCGGGGTGCCGACGCTCGAAGGATACTGGAAACAGGGTCGATGCATGGATGTGGCTTCGACCGAGACGGGTCTCGCGGCATGCTTGATGCTGGACGAATGCGGACGGACAAGCAGATGGCGCGATGTGGGAAAATGCCGATCGGGCGTACTTCGAGCAGGCTGCGGATGTGTTGTTCGTTTTCGAATCGGACCATGGTTCGTCGAGCGGTGAGCCGGCTGATCCAAGTGATCCTGGAGAACCGGGGCGCTTTCATTACGTCGATGTCAATGAGGCCTTGTTGCAAGCGACGGGCTTGTCCCGCGAGGAGATTGTGGGCAAGTCGCCGGAAGAGCTATTGCCGGCCGACCAGGCCGAGCAGGTGAGTGTGGAATATCGCCGCTGCCTGCTGACCGGCGAGCCGGTGCAGTTGGAGCAGATATTGAACGTGCCGACCGGCGGTCGGAGCTGGCAGGTGCGCCTGAGCCCTCTACGCGACGCGACAGGCAGGGAGGTGCAGTTGCTCGGCGCGGCGCGCGACATTTCTTGGAGCCGGGATTTCGCCCAGCAAAACTGGAGACCGTAGCCGCCAAACTACCGGGGTTTGTCTATCAACTGCGGCTGTCTGCCGACAACGAGTGGGAGTTGCCCGGACTGTCGGGGCGGTCGCATCATCGTCGTGCGGTGATGACGCGAGTGTGCCTCACGGTGGTGCGTGCAAAGGAGGTCGAGGACTGGCAGAATCCCGCGCTCGCCCAACGCCGGTCGCTGGTGCCCGGCCTCGGTTTCGTGGCGCTAGGGCGAAAGACCAATGAAACTTTTCAAGTTACCGGGGCCGTGGACGACATCAGCCCCGATGGGCAATGCAGCGGTGCCACTACATCCCAACTCCAGTCATATCGAGACCGTTCCGGTCTCACAGGAAATTGCAGTATGCGTAACAACCTTCCCGTCACCCAGAACGAACGGATGTTCGACCCGTCGCAGCGACTGGTTTCGACCACCGATCTCGGCGGGCGGATCACGCATTGCAACGAGGCCTTCGTCGAGGTCAGCGGGTTTACCCGTGACGAGCTGCTCGGCGCGAACCACAACATCGTGCGTCATCCCGACATGCCGCCGCTGGCCTTCGAGGTGATGTGGGCGCATCTCAAGCAGGGGCGACCCTGGATGGGGCTGGTCAAGAACCGCTCGAAGAATGGTGATCACTACTGGGTGGACGCCTACGTCACGCCCATCTCCGACCATGGCAAGGTCATCGGCTACGAGTCGGTGCGTTCCAAGCCCGCACGTCGGGACGTGGCGCGAGCCGAAAAACTTTACCGGCAGATCAATAAACGCGGCTTTCGCGAGCGTCGCTATCAGTTGCATGCCCAGGACGGCTTCGGGCTGGTCGGCTTGCTTGCCGGGATTGGCCTGATGGTCGGCGGGTATGTCCTGCCTGGTGCGCTTGTGCTGGCCGCGACCGGCGTGGTGATCGGGTTGATGGGGCGCCTGCACCAGCGGCAAATGGTCGCGGCCCTCAATGAAAAACTGCCCAATGCCTTCAGTCATCCGCTCGCCGTGCAGACCTACACGGACGAGGCAGGACTGCGCGGCCGCCTTGAGGTGGCCATCCAGAGCGAACAGGCCCGCATGGTCACGGTGCTCACTCGTATCGAGGACGCTTCGGATGGTGTCAGCCGCCAATCGTCACTCGGCATGGACTTGTCCCGACGGGCCAAGGAGGAGATCGGTCGTCAGCAGCAGGAGACGGAACAGGTTGCCGCGGCCATGCACGAGATGTCGACGACCATCAACGATGTTTCCGAGCACGTCGAGCGCACCGCCGACGAAGCCTCCCGGTCCGCCGATCTCGTCAACGAAGGTACGCGGCTGTCGGCGCGCACGCGCCAGTCGATTGTTGACCTGCAGGAGACGGTCAATGCCATCGGCGATTCGGTCGAGGGCGTGTCCGCCCAAACGGGCGAGATCGCCTCGGCTGCCGGGCTGATCGATCAGATTGCCCAGCAGACCAACCTGCTGGCTCTGAATGCGGCTATCGAGGCGGCCCGCGCCGGCGAGCATGGCCGGGGCTTTTCCGTGGTGGCCGAGGAGGTCCGGCATCTGGCGAGCCGCACCCAGGAGTCCACCCGCGATATCCACCGGATTATCGGCGGGCTGACAGAACGGGCCGAGGCCTCGGTGGCCGTCGCCCATCGAGGTCGGGAGGCCGCCACGGCCGGGGTCGACCAGGTGCGTGAATCCGAGGAAATGCTCGAGGGGATTGCCGAGGCCGTCGAACGCATCAGCGAGATGGCCACGGCCATGGCGGCCGCCGTCGAGGAGCAGGCCACCGTCTCCGGCGAGATCGACCGGCAGGTGCACAACATCTCCGACCTCGCCAATTCCAGCCTCGAACAGTCGGGCGAGACCACGGAGACGATCCATGATCTCGCACAGATTGCCGCCGATCTTCACGAACTGGTGGTGCGTTTCAAGCGCGACTGAGCCAGCCATCGGCTGCCGGGCCGGAAACCCATCGCTTCCTGAATTAAGATCCACTCAGAAAATCAAATGCTTGTGTGGCACGCATGCATGGGTGAATGGGTTCCCCGTCCGCCCGAACATTTGATTGGCGATAGAGGATGATCCGTTATGGGACAGGCCGAAGTCATCAGTGAGCACTTTTCTCACCGAAGTTGCGCGAGAAGCCCCCGGCTTTAGCCGTGGGGAGGATGTCAACGGCGAAAGAGGCGCTCAATGGTCAGGGTGATGAACGGCGCGACCGATCACCTGATTCGGGCGACAAAGACGAAGATGCTTAGGTCGGGAGCGACCTTCGATCGATTGCGGGCCTCACGGCGGGCGAAAAGTCCTCACGGTGAATAAGAACGCCACCCTTGGGGTGGCGTTCTTGGTCGTTATTGATCGGGGTCAGTGATCTCGTCAGTCTCGTTTAGCAACGGCCCTTCTTCGCCTGACCCGGCGGGCAGAAGCGCCCGTGCGAACGGCCGTGCTTGGCCGGATGGTAGTTCCTTTCCCGGTAACGGTGGCGTTCCTGGACGCCATCGTCGCGGTAGTCGAGCACATCGCGGGTGCCGATGCCCGAGCCGAGGGCCGCACCCACGCCGGCACCGAGGATCGCACCTTGTCGTCCGCCGAGTTCTGCGCCAGCGACACCGCCCAGGGCCCCGCCAATGGCACCGCCGATGGCCGCGTCCCGGTGCAAGTC
This sequence comes from Halothiobacillus sp., assembly GCA_011389965.1. Classification (GTDB taxonomy): domain Bacteria; phylum Pseudomonadota; class Gammaproteobacteria; order Halothiobacillales; family Halothiobacillaceae; genus Guyparkeria. The sequence continues at coordinate 23,228 of JAABTF010000013.1, read as the reverse complement.
GCCGGCGAGTGTTGCCGAGACGGGCAGAACCAGGGTGGCCAGCAGGATGGGTAGACGTAGGTTCATGTTTGGACTCCTGATGTGGGGGTTTCCGGGAATCGCCGTTCCGACGGACAGGCCTTGGAGAGCCCGACTGTCGGCAAGTTCCCGGTAACCGGCTTCATCCGTTCTGCCCGGCTTTCGGCCCGACGATGACCACGATGCGGTGCCCCGGGGCGACGTGCCGTTCGAATGCTTTCCGGACGCCCTCCGCTTTAACTGCATCCACCCGCTGGGTGTAGGTGTCGAAGTAGTCCAGTGGCAACCCGAAAAAGGCGAGTGCCCCGATCTGCTCGCTGATCTTGGCGTTGCTGTTCAGGCGCATGGGAAAGCCGCCGATCAGGTTGGCCTGACTGTCTTCCAGTTCCTCGTCGGTGGGGCCCTCCTCAATGAAGCGCCGCAATTCCCCGGTCATCAGGTCCAGTGCCTTCTCGACCTGATCGTTGCGCGTCTGTATGCCCATGACAAAGCGCCCACCTGCACGCAGCGGCACCAGGTAGCTGTAGGTGCTGTAGGCCAAACCGCGTTTTTCGCGCAGTTCCGACATCAACCGCGAGGCAAATCCGCTGCCGCCGAGGATGTGGTTGCCCACGTACAACGGCAGGTAGTCCTCGTGCTTGCGCCGGACGCCCTCGTGGGCGACTAGTACGGTGGACTGCTCGGAGGGGAAGTCGACATGCAACGTGCGAGATGTGCCGATTTCCGGCACCTCGGGCAGCGGAGCGGCCGGCGTGCCCGCGGGGAGACCGGCGGTCAGTGTCTCGGCCAGACGTCGGGCCTCGGCCCGGTCGAGGTCGCCGACGATCACCACCGTGGCATTGCGGGCCACATAGTGGCGAGCGTGAAAGTCGCGCACATCCGCGTGCTCGATACGCTCGACCGAATCGATGCTGCCGTCGGTGGGGTGGGCATAGGGGTGGTCGCCGAAGGCCGCCTTGCGCAGGGTGTCCTGTGCGACCGCCGAGGCCGACTGCTGGCGCGATTCGATACCGCGCAGTTGCCGGTCGCGCTCGCGCTCGAAGTCCCCGGAGTCGAATGCCGGTTGCGCGACGACTTCCCCGGCCAGTTCGACGGCCGGCCACAGCCAGTCCGACTGGTTGAGGCTGCGCAGTTGGACCGTGGCCGATTCGAGACTGGCGTTGACCGAGAATTGCGCCCCGACCCGGGCGAAGCCGTCGGCAATCGCCTTGGCCCCGCGCTCGGTGGTGCCTTCTTCCAGCAGGTCGGCGGTCAGGCTCGCGGTGCCGCCCTTTCCGGCGGGGTCACGCGCGCTGCCGGCATCGAGGGTGATGCGGGCATCGACCATCGGCAGACTGTCACTGGCATAGAAGAGCACTTTGGCTCCGTTGTCGGTTTGCCAGGTCTCCAGGGGCAGCACCGGCTCGGCCCGCACGCTCGCTGCCAGCAGCAGGGTGAATGTGGCAAGGAAAAGGCCGGGGAAGCGGGCCATCGGGCTCCGGGCATCAGTGAACACGGTCGACACCTCCGGTCGGAGTCTGCTGGTTGGGAGTAGCGTCCGCGGGTGCGGGTTCCAGTGTGGCGATGGTCAGGGCCTGGTCGCGGAAAAACGTCTGCGCGACAGCCTGCACATCCTCGGCGGTTACGGCACGGATGCCCTCGACGAAACGATCGGCCAACCGGTAATCCAGCCCGACGGTCTCGTACATCCCGAGCTTCATGCCCTGGTAGAACAGGGAGTCGCGCTCGTAGACATCCGAGGCGGCGACCTGGGCCTTGATGCGATCCAACTCGTCCTTGCCTACGGGCTCTTGCTTGAGTCGCTCTATCTGCTCGCGCAGCAGGGCCTCGACCTCGTCGAGTGGCTGGCCCTCCTTGGGCGTGGCATCCAGCGTGAACAGCGTGGTCTGACGGGCATTGAGGTTATAGCCGGTCGAGGCGTTGCTCAGCTTGCCCTGCCGTACCAGGTCGTTGTTCAGGCGGGCGCCCGAATCCCCGGCGAGAATGCCCGAGGCGACTGCCAGCGCGTAGGCCTGGCGAGAGTCCTCGGCCGTGACCAGCGAGGGCACCTTGTAGCCCATCGACAGGTGGGGCAATTGCGCCGGGATGGAAAGTTGTGCTCGTTTCAGGCCGTGTTGCGGCATTTCCTCGCGGGGCTTGGTTGGGGCGAGGTCGCGTTTCTCTACCGGGCCATAGTGTTGTTCGGCCAGCGAGAACACCTTGTCGGGGTCCACCGCGCCCACCACGACCAAGGTGGCGTTGTTGGGGGCGTAATGGTTGTGATACCAGGCCTGGAGATCCTCGATGGTGTAGGCATCGATGTCGGTCTTCCAGCCGATGATTGGATGATGGTAGCCGCTGCTGGCGAACGCGGTTGCGTACAGCAATTGGTTGAGGCGGGCGTTGGGGGTGTCCCGCACGCGCGAGCGCCATTCCTCCTTGACCACCTCCTTCTCCCGGGCGAACTCCTCGGCATCGAGCTTGAGGTTGGCCATGCGATCGGCTTCCCAGCGCATCATGGTGGGCAGTTCGTCGGCGGCCAGTGTCTGGAAGTAGCCGGTGAAATCGCGTCCGGTGAAGGCGTTCTCATCGCCACCCAGCCGGGCGATGATGTCGGAGAACTCGCCCGGCCCCAGGTTGTCGGTGCCCTTGAACATCATGTGCTCGAACATGTGGGCGATGCCGGTGATCCCGCCGGGCTCGTCGGCCGAACCGACCTTGTACCAGACTTGATGGGTCACCACGGGGGCCCGCTCGTCCGGCAGGACGAGGACCTTCAGGCCGTTGTCCAGGTTGCGTTCGTGTACCTCCGCGGCCTGTGCCATTACGACCGGGAAGATCAGGGCCGCGGTCAGAGCCACCACGGAGGGCGCTGCATTGGAGAAAAGTCGGCGTATTGGGAGCATGCGTATCGACTACCCTTTCCTGTTAAGCGTGAGGTCCGTTCGGTGTCATCCGCCGCAAACGACGTGCGCAAGCGTTTCGACTGCCCCGGCCCGCGTAGGTTTCACATCACGATGCGAACCGGCCAGACTCGGGGCAGGGAATCAATGCGGAGGTGGTTATGGATTTTAAGATCATACAGGGCAATATCGCCGAGCAGACGGCCGATTGCTTGGTGAATGCCGCTGGGACGTCGCTGGCCATGGGCAGTGGGGTGGCGGGCGCCCTGCGTGAGGCCGCCAACGGTCCAATCAATGAGGAGGCCATGGAGCAGGGCCCCGTCCCGCTGGGGGGTGTGGCGGTGACGCCAGCCTTCGAATTGCCGGCGAACTGGGTAATTCATGCCGCAGCCATGCCCCACTTCGCCGATGGCCGGGCGACCGAGGAGAGCATTCGCGAGGCGACGCGAAATGCCCTGGAGACGGCCGACGAACTGGGCTGCCGGTCGATGGTCATCCCGCCGCTGGGATGCGGGGTCGCCGGTTTCGATCTCGCCACCGGCGCTCGGCTGATCCTTGAGGAAATCGCCCGTTACCAGCCGCGGTCGCTGGCCGAGGTGCGGTTCATCGTCTATCGCCCCGAAGATCAGCAGACGGTCGAGACGGTTGCCCGCCAGGTGCGCGAGGCGTAACGCGGCGAGGGCATTCCAGGCTGCGTCAGGAGAAATGGCCGCGCAAAACCGGCAATCTGGCCGGTCAGTCGGTATTGGGCGAGTCACTCGAGGCGGCATGATCAACCGTTGTCACCTTGAAAGTCCGCGCGGTGGGTGCCCATCCGGCGAGTCCGGCTCGATCGGCTGTATTTCCCCCTACGGCGTCGGGACTTGGCTGCCAATCAGTCTCCGCTGCCGGTTTCCGCCTCGTCGGGCACGAAGCGCAACACGTCGCCATTGATGCAGAAACGCTTGCCGGTCGGTGGCGGGCCGTCGTGGAAGACATGCCCTAGGTGGATGCCTGAACTGCTGCTGCGCACCTCGGTGCGCGTCATCCCGTGGCTATCGTCCTCGTGGAGCGTGATCGCGCCCTCGACGGGTTGGAAGAAGCTTGGCCAGCCGGACTGACTCTTGAACTTGCTGTCGCTGCGGAACAGGGCCGCGCCGGTGATTGGATCGACGAACGTTCCGGGACGGGTCTCGTCGAGATGCGAGCCGGAGAAGGCGCGCTCGGTCCCTTGCTCGAAGGCGATGCGGCGTTGCTCTTCGGTGAGCGTCTGCTGTCCCAGCCATTGCCAGAATCGTTTTTCATCACCTTGATAGCCGGTGTAACGGGCCACTTCGCGCCCGTCCTCAAACAAGACGATGGTCGGGGTGGCGAACAGGGCTTTGGCCAGCGTCCAGCCTTCCGGTGGTCGGGGGTGATCGGTCCTGGCGACCGGGACATCCGCGCGCCACTCAGACAGCACGTCTCTCTTGAATTGCTCGCAGAACGGACAGTGCTCGGACTCGAACACGACCAGTTGGCGGTTCTTGTTCAGGTCGGCGGCATCGAGCCGCGGATGGTTGGCCGCAGAGGACTCGTCACTGCCCGGGTAGTCAACTCCGGTGCCGCCAAGGCCGCAATAGCCGTTGGGGTTCTTCTCCAGGTAATTCTGGTGATACTCCTCGGCCCGGTTGTAGTGACGCAATGGGGCGATTTCGGTAGTGATTCGTCCGAAGCCGGCGGCAGTAAGCGCGCGCTGATAGACGTCGCGTGTGCGCTCTGCGACCCGGCGTTGGCTGCTGTCGGTGGTGTAGATGGCGCTGCGGTAGTTGCTGCCGACGTCATTGCCCTGGCGGTTTGCCTGGGTGGGATCATGGTTCTGCCAGAAGGCAGCGAGGACACGTTCCAGCGAAGTTTCGCTGGGGTCGTAGGTTACCTTCACGACCTCGGCATGGTTGCGCTGATCGGTGTCGCCTCGCCGGATGGCCTGCTCGGTCGTCAGTACATCGCGATAGTCGACCTTCTCGGCATCTCCCCCGGCGTAACCCGCCTCCACGTTACGGACCCCTTCAACCTGGCTCATGCGCTTTTCCGCACCCCAGAAGCAACCCATGCCGAACACGATGCTTTCCGTGGCCGCCGTGGCGGGGCCGGCGAACAACGCCAGAGCGGGTAAAAGCAGAAAGGCGAGTTTGCTGCGGAACATGTAGGAGAACTCCAAGAGCGAACAGGGCGTGTCCCCGATGAGGCAAGGGTGGCGGGTAATGGTTCCTCCGGGGCTCGAAATGCGGGCTTTCGACTCCTCCGCCCCCAGGAGGAAACGATCGCCCCGCATGGCTCGGATACCGCGGGGCGGCCGTTAGCCTGGTGCAGGCCGTGACGGAGGGGCAACAAGAAAAAATCCGGCACCATGGCCGGATTGTGCTGGTAGGGGGGCGGGACGCCAATGGGGCAGCTGGATCTGCTGCCCGCATTGATCCCGATGTGATCACAAGGTGACCGGGCGCTAGAGGAAGCGCAACGGTCAGCCATTGACAACCTGGCGGGGTCCGGGCGCCGGCTCCGGTTCGGTGTGCACCGTTTCCTGCGGCTGGGTTTTCTCCCCGTATGGCGTCCCGGGGCCGTTGACCAGGAAGTCCATCAAGTGGTTGCGGAACGGGTAGTAGTGGCCGTCGTGATGCATCTCCTGGCGGGAGCGCGGCTTTTTCAACGGGTTGTAGGCGCACTCGGCGACTTCGGCGAACGGCCCGTTGGTCATCAACAGGATCTTGTCGGCCAGCAGGATTGCCTCGTCGACGTCGTGGGTGATCATGAAGACCGTCTGCTCGGTGGCCTGGCAGATTGCCAACAGCTCGTCCTGGATCACCCCGCGGGTCAGGGCATCCAGCGCGCCGAACGGTTCGTCCATCAGCAGCATTTTCGGCTCGATGGCGAAGGCCCGGGCGATACCGACCCGCTGGCGCATGCCGCCGGAAAGCTGGTGCGGCTTCTTGTCGATCGCCGGGGTCAGGCCCACCATGTCGACGTACTTCTCCACCTGTGCGTTCACTTCATCCTTCGAGTGACGCTTGAAGCGTGACTTGACCGCGAAGGCCACGTTCTCGCGCACCGTCAGCCACGGCATCAGGGCGTGGCCCTGGAAGACCACGCCGCGGTCGAGGCCCGGACCGGTGAGCTCCTTGTTCTCCATGAACACGTAGCCGTCGCTGGCCGCATCCAATCCGGCGAGGATGTTGAGGATGGTCGACTTGCCGCAGCCCGAGTGGCCGATCAGGCAGACGAACTCGCCCTTTTCGATTTCGAAGTCGAGGTTCTGAAACACGGTGACCGGGGCCTGGCCCATCGGGGCTGGGAAGGTCTTTTCCAGGCCATCGACCTGGATGAAGGCGGGGGTAGTCATATTCAGACCTCCTTATAACTGACGACCTTGCCAAGCAGGCCGAAGATCATGTCGAGGATCATGCCGACCACGCCGATCAGCAGGATGGCGAAGATCACGTTGGCGAGATCCAGGTTGTTCCACTCGTTCCAGATGAAGTAGCCGATGCCGGTGCCGCCGACGAGCATTTCCGCGGCGACGATCACCAGCCAGGCGATGCCCATGGAGATGCGCATGCCGGTCAATATCGTCGGTGCCGCCGCCGGCAGGATCACCTTGAACGCCTTCTTGATCGGGCCGACCTCCAGCGTCTTGGCCACGGCGAGCCAGTCGTCGCGGACCGAGGCGACCCCGTAGGCGGTATTCACCATCATCGGCCAGATGGAACAGATGAAGATCACGAAGATCGACGAGATCGAGGCGTCCTGGATGATGTAGAGCGCCAGCGGCATCCAGGCCAGCGGCGAGATGGGTTTCAGGATCTGGATGTACGGGTCCAGCGCCTTGTGCATCAACGGCGACATCCCGATGAGGAAGCCCAGCGGCACGGCGACCAGCGCGGCGAGCGCAAAGCCGGCGAGCACTCGCCAAAGTGAATGGGCCAACTGGATGCCGATTCCCATGTCGTTGGAGCCCTTGACGTAGAAGGGATCGGAGAGATGAGTCCAGATCGCCGAACCGATATCCCCCGGGGTGGGGATGTCCGACTCCTGGACCGAGTCCAGTCCCATCATCGCCGCGTACTCGGGGTCCATGTCGCCGAGATCGACCTGGGTCGGCAGGGTCGCCCCCCACCACGCGCCGATGAAGGCGAGCAGCAGGAGAATCGAGACGATACCGGCCCGTAAGCTCAGTGACTGGCTCATGGCTTAGGCCCTCCCGATCTCGAATGATTCGAGGTATTCCTGCGGACGTGCCGGGTCGAATTCCTTGCCCATGATCATGTGCTTCTTGCTGTTGATCTCCGGGGCCGGCAGGCCCATCTCGGCGAGGCGCTGGCGCGCGTCGGTCGCGCGGAAGATCTCCTCGGCGATGTCGGCGTAGTCGATCTCGTTCTCGATATACCCCCACCGCTTCATTTGCGTGAGGATCCATACGCCCATCGACTCCCACGGGAAGGGGTCGAAGTCGGCGCGCTCGGGCTCGGTGATGATGTTGCCCAGCCCGTCGGCGTAGCGACCGGTCATCACCTGGTCGAGTACGATCTTGGGCTGGTTGAGATAGTTGGCCGGGGCGATCGCGTCGATGATCTCCGGGCGATTCTCCTTCTTGTGCGCATAGACCGTGGCACTGGCGATGGCGCGGAACAGCGCCGAGAAGGTGTTGGGGTTCTCTTCGACGAAGGTCTTTGTCGCACCGAAGGCACAGCAGGGGTGGCCGTCCCAGAGGTCTTTCGAGAGCACGTGGATGAAGCCCGCGCCCTCGTAGACTGCGCGCTGGTTGAATGGCTCGGGTCCGAGAAAGCCGTCGATGTTGCCGGCCTTGAGGTTGGCGACCATCTCCGGCGGGGCGATGACCTTGAGCTTGACGTCCTGATCCGGGTCCACGCCGTGTTCGGCCAGGTAATAGCGCAGCAGCAGGTTGTGCATCGAGTGGTCGTAGGGAATGCCGAAGGTCATGCCCTTCCAGTTGCTCGGGTCACGGTTGTCCTTGTGCTTGTTGTGCATCGTGATCGCCTGGCCATTGATGTTCTGAATGGTGGCGACGTAGGTGTCCTGCTGGCGGGCACCGATGCCCATCGAGGCCGAGATCGGCATCGGCGAGAGCATGTGCGAGGCGTCGAGTTGACCGTTGTTGACGTTGTCTCGGATCAGCGCCCAGCCGGCGGTCTTGACGACCTCGACATCCAGACCCTCTCGCTCGTAGAAGCCCATGGGATGGGCCATGATGATCGGAGTGGCACAGGTGATCGGGATGAAACCGACCTTGAGCTTTTTCTTCTCCAGCGGGCCGACCGGGTCGGCGGCAACGGCCTTGGCCGCCGCCATGGGGAATAAGGTGGAAACGGCGGCCATGGCCGTACTCACGCCCACGGCCTTTAGGAAGTTACGACGGGTCCGATCTTCCGGGAACAGCGAGCGCATTACCGACGACTCGACGGCACGATTGAGTGCCGCCTCTTCATCCGTGGGGTTCGGGGTAGCGGCCACGGCGGCGTTGTGATCGGCCTGGCTGGCGTGTTTGCCGCAGGTACAGCCGCGATGCAGGGACTTGTTGGGATCGAACGGGTTATCAAATGTGGACATGGTTTCGCTCTCAGTCGGTGAGTGACGTTCCCAAGGTTGCAGATGCCGTGCCACTCCGAGATTTTGTGACAGAAGGCGACCTTTTGCCCGGAATTGCCGTATTTTCGCACCATGAAAGAGCGTATGAGTCGACCGCGTCCCGCTAGTGGTGCGCCGGGCGGCCGCTGGCTACCACGCAATGCCCGCCATTGGCGGACAAAGTCATGGGCCTGCTTCTTGCAGTCCGGGTAATGCCATCAACGTCCCCGGAGTTACCCAATGTCCCACACGCCATCCACCCGCCTGCCCACCCGTGCCGATAGTGCCGATGCGGAGTTGTTGGTCGTTCACGAGGCCACGCAATGGCTCTCGCACATGAATGACCCGGATACCGTGATCGGTCGGATGTTGCGACTGCTCTCGCAGATCACCGGTCTCAATCGCGGCCGGGTGGTGTTGCCCGATGCCAGCGGCGAGTTCATGGAGATCCGCTATGCCTACGGACTGGCATCCGCCGAGCGTGCGCGTGGCCACTATCGCGTGGGCGAGGGCGTCACCGGCCGGGTGATGCGGACCGGTCAGGTGGCGGTGGTCCAGAACATTGACGAAGAGCCGGTCTACCTGACGCGGGCGGTCGAACGCGACACGTTGCCCGACGAGACGGTCGCCTTCCTGGCCGTGCCGATCCTCAGCGAGGACCAGCCCATGGGCGTGCTCGGCGCCCACCGTATCCGCGAACGCGATCGTCCCCTGCATCGGGACATCACGTTGCTGCGCATCATGGCCGCGTTGATCGCGCGCGTGCTCAAGTTCGACGAATTGGTCCGCGAGCAGACCGCGGCACTTACGCAGGAGAACGAGTCCCTCCGCGAGGCCCTGTCGAGTAACCAGGAAGGGCGCCACGGCATTTTGGGTGAAAGCCCGGCCTTGCGTCAGGCCATTCGCCAGACCCTGCACGTCTCGCCCACCCAGGCCACCGTCCTGCTCAATGGCGAATCCGGCACGGGCAAGGAGCGTTTCGCCCGGATGGTGCACCTGACCAGCCCGCGCTGCGATGGACCGTTCATTGCGATCAACTGCGCGGCCATCCCCGATGCGCTGCTGGAATCCGAACTGTTCGGTCACGAGAAGGGCGCATTCACCGGGGCGGTTTCAGCCAAGAAGGGCAGCGTCGAGCTTGCCTCGGGCGGCACGCTGTTTCTCGATGAGATCGGAGATTTGGCCTTCGACCTGCAGTCCAAGCTGTTGCATGTGCTGGAAAAACAGACCATTCACCGCGTTGGCGGGACCAAGGATGTGCCGGTCGACGTGCGCATCATTGCCGCCACGCACAAGAACCTGCAGGAGGCGGTTAATCAGGGGCGTTTTCGCATCGATCTCTTCTACCGACTGAATGTCTTTCCCGTCCATCTGCCGGCCTTGCGCGAGCGCGACGGCGACGTGAAGCTGCTTGCCCGCCATTTCCTGCAGGTTGCCAGCCAGGAATTCGACCGCAATGCCGTGTTCGAGGCCGGGGTGCTCGATCGGCTGACGGCCTATAACTGGCCCGGCAACATTCGCCAACTGGAGAACGTGATCAAGCGTGCGGTGCTGGTCGCGCAGAACGGCTGGATTACTGTGGCCGACATCGAGCTGATTCTTACCCATGAATCGCATGTCACCGACCATCTCGAGGCAGGGGGCATGCCGAGGGCGGCCCAGCCGGCCTCGGCTGTCGCCTTGCCGCAAGAGGCCGAGCGGCTGGCCCCGCCGAATGGAATTGCCGCCCCTGCGCCCCCTGTTGTCGCCGGGCGTGGCTATCGCTGGGTACGGGAGGAGGAGGCCGATGCGCTGATCCAGGCCCTGGAAGAGACCGGGGGCAACAAGACTCAGGCGGCTGCGCGGCTGGGTATGACGACCCGGCAGTTTCGCTATCGGCTCGACAAGCTCGGGCTGCGTTTCGCGTAGGGCGCTTGCTCCATTTTTACGGCCGATGTACGCAGTGTGGACTGAACTCGCCGGGTATTGCCTACACTAGGGGGTGTCCGATGTGTCGGGCCCGATGTGGATTCAACTGGAGGGACAACGAGATGAAACGAATTGCCCGAATTGTCAGTCCATTCCTGATTGCCTCGTTTGCCATGGGCAGCATGCCGGCCATGGCGACACCGTCCGCCGTGGTGGATGGATTGGTGACGACCCAGGAGGCGGTTAACGCTGATCAGGCCAGCGCCGATCGTGAACGTATCGAGCAACTGCTGGCGCGTGACGACGTGCGTGACCAGTTGGTCGCTCAGGGAGTCGATCCGTCCGATGTTGAGCAACGGGTCGCGGCATTGTCAGACCAGGAAGTGCAGCAGATGAGCGAGCGCCTCGGTCAGATGCCGGCTGGTGCGAACAGCGTGGTCGGCGCGTTGTTCGCCGTGTTCGTCATCCTGCTGGTCACCGACCTGCTGGGCCTGACCAACGTTTATCCGTTTACTCGCTGATAGCGGCGTATCGCGATCATGCGCAATCGGAGAATCGAGAGCGCCCGCTTGCCGGGCGCTTTTCTGTTTCTGGTGATAGTGGCGCTTCTCAATGGCTGCGCCACCACGCCCCCGCTGTCCGAGACGACCCGATCGACGTTGCCTGAGCGGCATGTCGTGGACGACGTCCCCTTTCACGGCCAGCGGGATTACCAGTGCGGTCCGGCCACGTTGGCCATGGTGCTGGCCCACGAAGGCCGTCCCGCCAGCGTCGACGAGCTGATCCCGCAGGTATTCCTGCCCGGCCGCGAGGGCAGCGTGCAGCCGGAGATGCTGGCGACCGTGCGTCGCCACGGGCTGATTCCCTTCGTGATTCCGGGTCGGATGGATGCCGTCTTGCAGGAGGTGGCGGCCGACCGGCCGGTAGCCGTGCTGCAGAACCTGTCCCTGCCGTGGTGGCCGATGTGGCACTACGCGGTGGTGATCGGTTACGACGTCGGCGATGAACTCCTGGTGCTGCATAGCGGCAGGTCGCCGCGCACGGTTATCGGGATGGGGCGTTTCGATGCCACCTGGGCGCGTTCGGATCGCTGGGCTTTCGTCGCACTCCCTCCCGGGGCTCTGCCGGTCTCGCCTATCGGACGTGAGACCGCGAAGGCCATTTCTACATTCGAGTCGGTGCAGGGCGCCGAGGTGGCGTTGCCCGCATGGCAGGCGCTAGCCGGTCGTGCCCCGACACTTCCCCTGGCGCAGTTCGGCCTGGGCAACGCGTTGGCCGCCACCGGCGAGCGCCGAGAGGCGGCGAGAGCCTTCCGCCGGGCCGTCGAGGAGAAGCCGGATTTCGCGGCGGCCTGGCTCAATCTCGGACTGGTGCTGCGCTCGCTCGGCCAGATAGGCGAAGCGAGTGATGCCTTGCGTCGGGCCGCGGGCATCCCCGGCCCGCTTCAGCAACGGGCGAAAAATCATCTCGATGAGCGTTGAGCCGAGGGGGGGCAGGTCAATCGGATCCCTTCAGCCTGATTTGTCTTCGCCCTCGATCAGTGGCACCCAGCCGGGCAGGGCTTCGACCCGTGCGAGCCATTCGCGGATGGACGAATAGGGTGTCAGCGAGACGCCGGCCTCGTCGGCCAGTGCCACGTAGGGGTAACAGGCGAGATCGGCGATGGTGGGGTGGTCGGCGGCCAGCCAGTCGGCCTGTTCGAGGCGTTGCTCCATCAACGCCAACCCGGCGCGTCCCTCCTGCTGGCACTGCTCGCGGTTGAAAGGCGAACCGAGCCGCCAAACGGCGCGGGCACGGGCCAGACCGTAGAGCAACTCGTTGCCGGCGACGGCCAGCCACTGCATCACGACCGCCTCGACCGCCGGGTCGTCGGGGAGCCACCGGCTGGTGCCGTGCCGGCGGGCCAGATAGACCAGGATCGCCATGGAATCCCAGATCCGCACATCGCCGTCGACCAGGAACGGCACTTGGCCGCGCGGGTTGATCCGCTTGTACTCCGGTGAGGCCGGCTGTTTGGCGACCACGTCGATGGGGACGCGTTCGTACTCCAGGTCGAGCATCGAGAGCAGCAACCGTACCTTGTGGCAGTTGCCGGACAGGGGAAAGTCGTAGAGCGTGATCGAACTCACGGCGTCGTCTCCGGGAGTGGGGTGGGGCGGGAGTTGGTTCGGCCCGCAGATAAAAAGGACCCGGCATGCCGGGCCCTGGGCGCGATGCACGCGTAACAAGGGCGCGTCAGGCCACGAAGGGCAGGCCTTCCTCAATCGGCAGACTCGGGTCGCGCGACCATTCGTTCCAGGAGCCGAAGTACAACCGCACGTTCTCGATGCCCGCCGCGCGCAGGGCGACCAGCGTATTGGATGCCCGGGCACCCTTGAAACAGTACAGGAACACCTGCGAGTCCGGCGAGATGCCAACGCTGTCGCACTCGGCGCGAATCTCGGCAGGCGACTTGAAGCGTGCCACCTCGCCGGGCTTCATGAAGCGGTACCACTCGATCCAAACCGCATCGGGCAGGCGTCCCTTGCGCGGACAGAAATCCTTGCCGTAGGGGGAGGAGCTCTCGGCGATCCACTCGTCCACGTCGCGGACATCGAGCAGCATCACGTCATCGCGGTTCAACGCGGCCAGCACGTCGTGCTTGTCCAGCATCACGTCGCTGGACCCGCTGTCGAGCGGGAAGGGTGCGGCGACCGGGGTGGGCGTCTTGGTACTGACCGGCATGCCGGCCGTCAGCCAACCCTGGAAGCCGCCGTGCAGGATGCGGATCTTGTCCTTCGGGTAGCCGAGGTGCTCGAGCAGGAACAGGCCCCGACAGGATTGGCCAAAACCGGTATCCATGGCGTCCTCATAAAGCACCGCGGTCTTTTTGCCATCCAGGCCGATGGCACCGAATTTCTCGCTGAACTGCTGTTCGAGCTCCGCCAGGCCTTCCGGGGTGGAGGTGGCGAGGAAGGTGAAGATTTCCGGCATGTTGACCGCACCCGGCAAGTGCCCGGCGGCATAGGCCTCCGGGGTGCGTGTGTCGATCGGCACGATGGCTGTGGTGCCGAGTAATTCCTGCAAGTCCTGCGGTTCGATGAGGGGGTTGCTCATGTGTTGCTCCTGGGGCTTCTGGCCCGGTGGTTGGGAAGGCAGTGGTCGAGGGGTGTGACCACCTAGGGAAGGCCTACGCGAATCCGGTGACGCGTCGGTAAAGGGACTCGTGTTCGCTGACCGCCTTGCCGGCCAGCGCATAGCCGGCCAGCTGGCCGCGGCTGACGAAGTCGTTGCGTTGGCCGTCGGAGACGGTGTGTGGGGTCCAACGGCCCAGGTCGATGAGCTTGCGGTCGGGCGGACAAAGCATGATCGGTAAGCTGGGTGTCTTGACGCGAATGGCCGCCGGGCGGTGCTCGAACGGCATGCGGTCACCGCTCAGGGCCGCGGCGGCGGTCTGGGCCATGCGGCGGATCGGCTCGATGAAGAAGTAGCTGTTGCCGCCGATCTCGGCGCAGTCGCCGATGGCATAGACGTGGCTGTCGCTGGTCTGCATGGTTTGCGCCGAGGCGAGGATGCCGCGGTTGGTAACCAGCCCGGCGCGGCGGGCCAGGTCGGTGTTGGGCATCAGGCCCATTGCCGAGATCACCTCGTCGCTGCGGAGCTCGCCGCCATTGGTCAGCGTCACCTTCAAGCGGCCGTCGGCGTGATCGACACGGTCGAGGCTGGTGCCGGGACGAAAGTCGACGCCCTTGGTCGCCAGATGCCGCCCCAACTCCTTGCCCAGCGGTGCGGGGGCGAGCCGGTCGAGCATCCGCTCGCCGAGATCGAGCAGGGTCACGCGGTGCCCGCCGGCGGTAAGATCCTCGGCCAGTTCCACGCCGATCAGCCCGGCGCCGATGATGGTCACGTGGCGTGACTCGCCATCGAGTCGCGCACGCAGGCGCTGGTAGGCGGCCAAGTGGTTGAGGCGGGTAATGCGAGTCGCGGCATCGCCCGCGAAAGCGCGGAATCGCTGCCGGGCCCCGAGTGCGAGCACGAGATCACCGTAGTGGACCGGGCCGCGAGTGGTCAGCAGCCGCTTGCCATCCGTGTTCAACGCCACCACGGCGGTATTCGGTTGCAAGGTGATGTCCAGTTCGGCGGCCTTGGCCGGCCCGCTCTGCTCGATGAGATCCTCGGGGACGCGTCCCTGGCTGATGGCCATGGACAGCCCCGGTTTGGTGTAGGCGGCCGCCTCGTCGTTACTGATCAAGGTGATCGGGCGGTCGGGGGCGCGGGAACGCAGTTGTTCGGCGACCGTCCAGCCAGCCACACCGGCGCCGACGATGACCACCGAACCCGGACCGCCTACGCCGCCACGTACCGCCCGAGGGCGCGGGGCATCGTTCTGCGCGGCGCGCTGGGCGGCGTACTCGTGCAGGGGCATGAAGTCGGCCTTGGTCACCCCGCACAGCGGGCAGTACCAGTCGTCGGGGATGTCCTCGAAACGGGTGCCCGGCGCCAGCCCGCTGTCCGGGTCGCCCTCGTCCTCGTCGTAGATCCAGCCGCAGACGGTGCAGATCCAGCGGATGTCGTCTTCAGGCGTGTTCATGGCGGGTCACCTTGGTTTCGTTCATTTCGTAGACGGTCGTCGGGGGACGCGGCTCGGCCTTGGGTCGGGTCACGTCGATGGCGGCGAGACACAGCCAAGCCAGCAGGCTGCCTGTGAACAGCAGCGGCAGAGCGGAACCAGTCCGAGGACCAGGCTGGGTAGTGGTCGGATGGTGGTGCATGGGGTCAATCGATCAACGCCTCGATTTCCTTCCTCAGATGCTTGATCGCTGGGGTCACGATCGCGACGAAGTAGGCCTCGCGCAGCTTGCGTTGGGCCGGGGCATCGACGAGGTAGCCATTGGCGCCGGTGTGCAGCATCGCGCTGTTGGCCGCGCGCAGGGCGAGCTCCGAGCCGGCGAGCCGCAATTCCAGTACCTGGCGGAAATAGGCCGGGTCGGGGTTGTGCGCGTCGTGGGCCAGTTCGCGCACCAGCGCGCGGGTGTCCTCGAGGGCCTCGCGCAGTTCATCGGGGCGATCGTCGAGGTAGGCGTTGACGTGGCCGAGGCGTGGCTCGACGTCTTCACACAGGCGAATGCAGCCTTCGATCACGCCGGTGGCCATGCCCGCCTGCAGCAAGACGAAGCCGGCCTTGATGCGATTGAGGAACGGACCGACCGGGTCGGCGAGGATCTCGTTCTTGGGAATGAAGACATCCTCGAAGAACAGGGCGTAGGTACCGGTGCCTTCCATGCCGCAGAATTCGACCAGCTGCTTGAGCGTCAGTCCCGGCGTGTCGGTGTGGACCAGTGCCATCACGTCGCGCGGATGCTTGCCCTCGACGCGGAAGATCGAACCGAACACGTGCGATTCGCCGAGGTTCGAGATCCACGGCAGGTTGCCGTTGACGATGAAACCGTCGGCGGTCTCCTCGGCATGCAGCAGGATGTCCTCGATGCCGGCGAAGTACTTCATCGGGTTCGACAAGGCGGTGCCGCCGAGCAGTTCGCCGCTGGCCAGTTTCGGCAGGACGGTGTCCTTCAGGTGCTGGTTGTCGGAATTCTCGACGTACCAGGCCACCGCGTCCTGACACCAGGTCATGAAGCCGGTGGACATGCACTCGGCGGAGATACGATCCATGTCGTCGATGGCCGCGGCGATATCCATGCCGGCCGGGTTCTGTGAAGCGAGGTGATGGCGATAGGCCCCGGCTGCACCGATCTCGTGCAGCACGTCGGCAGGGTATTCGCCGTGGTCGATCGCGATCACCTTCGGCTTGAGGGTGCGGCGAATGAGCGTGTCGAGGTCGGCCGCCGTCTCGGTTTTCAGAAAGCGCGGCACGTCGGGCGGGGCCACACTCGGCCGAGTCGCCACGGGGTCGTGGGTAGCGAGGTTCATGGCATGATCTCTGGAAGGGAAGGGCCCGGCGAACCGGGCCGACTGGATAACGTCTCGGCGATCAGGCGAGATGGCAGGAGAGGTCGACCGGACGGGTCATGGTGTTGGCCACCGGTGACCACTTCTCGGCGGTGTCCAGCAGGTCCTGCAGGTCTTCGTCGCTGATCGGATCGACCGTCTCGACATCGAAGTAGACGCGGATGGCGGTGAAGCCCAGCGGCTTGCTCTCGTCGAGGTCACCCGTGCCCCAGACGGCGGTGACGTTGATGTCCGCTTCCATGTTCAGCTCGAGCTTGCTGATCTTGATCTGGCGGGCGGTGGCATTGGCATGCACGCCCACGGCCAGACAGGCGCCCAGCGCGGCCAGGGTGGCCTCGGAGGGGTTGGGAGCGGTGTCGTCGCCCAGCAGGTGTGGCGGCTCGTCGACCACCACCGGATCGAGCTCGCGGATGTAGGTCAGGTTGCGAAAACGGCCTTCGCAGACGGTCTTGGCCTTGAGCGTGACCACCGCATCCGGGTTGGCCTTGCCCTTTTCGCTCAGCGCCTTGAGGCCGTCGGCGTCGATTTCCTTGATCGCCTGGCGAATGCAGGACGGCGCGACGGGTTGGGCGGTTGCTGTACTCATGAGTATTCACTCCGGTTTTGGATTGGTTTGGACGTGGGTCGGGGTATCGCTGCACGAATCCCGGCGTCGCCCCCTACGTTGCAGGGGGTGTGCCAATAATCGGAGAGGGCGTCAGGACGCCATTTGTAGGCGTTTATGGCTAGCGTGCCTCATGGTGGGGCGTGCAGTGTCCGACAATGTCCGCATTTTCTTCGTGACAAGGCGGACAATGTCGGGTTGCGCAGAATGTTGGCAGGCGCAAACCAGGTAAGTGGTTGTAAAGTAGTAATGATTGCCGCTTGGCAGGTTTCTTGTAATGCGAGAGTGCAGTGGCCATTCCAGGCCATGGTGTCGAACACTCAAACCGCACGCGGAGAAACCGTCATGATGACCAGGCAAGCACTGACCGACCTGATTCTGGAAAAGAAGACCGAACTGGCCCTGTCCTGGGCCGATATCGCCAGCGGTATCGGCCTCTCCCCGACCTTCGTTACATCGGCCTGTTTGGGCATGAACAGCCTCAAGCCGGAGTACGCCGACAAGCTGATCGCGATCCTCGAACTGCCGACCGAGGCGAAGGCCGCGATCCAGGCTTGCCCCACCAAGATATGGGACCAGGTCGTCCCCACCGACCCGCTGGTCTATCGCCTCTACGAAATCGTCGGTGTCTACGGCGGGACGATCAAGGAGCTGATTCACGAGGAATTCGGCGACGGCATCATGAGCGCGATCGACTTCTCCCTGGATATCGACCGGGAAGAAAATCCGGCGGGCGACCGGGTCGTGATCACCATGAATGGCAAGTTCCTGCCCTACAAATCCTGGTGATGGTGCCCTAGGGGGCGGTATCCATCCGGTTGAAAGGGGAGGCCGGTCGGGCCGAATTCGGTTGCATCGAGCTCTCCTGTCACACCCGATGTCGGTGGCTGCATCCAAGGCCGCCCCGGGTCGAGTTCGAGGAATGCGATTCAAACCAAATCACGCGTCTCCGGAAAACCGGCGGCGATTCAGCATGTCCTGCTCGCGCCGTGGAACTCGATAGCCTCACTGCTCTGTCGAGCGACTCCCTGAAGTGACGATTATTGTATAGCCAGCTAATGATATGCTGGTTATTCTTGAACTTGTCATGTAGAGGGAAACGCCATGTTGATGTTGGAGACCAGGGATCTGGGCTGGTGGTACTGGCTGGTAACGGCCGGGCTGCTGACATACGGGGTATTGATCGATTCGCTGGGGCTTTTCCTTGCGGTGGGACTGACGATCATCAACCTGTTGCACTTTGCCGTGCGCGAGCCTTCGCTGACGGCCTTTCCGGTCCAGGTGCGCTTTTTCTATCTTTTGCTGCTGTTAATCGCACTGCCCGAGCCGATGCGATGGCTGTTCTGGATACCGCTCGTGGGCACCTGGGCGCAGGTGTTGGTGGGCTACTGCGCCATGGCGCGGCTTGTCTCCCTCTTCCCCTGGAATAGGCATGCCCCCTTCACCGTCCGGTTGGTTTGGCGCACCTTCTTGTCAGCCCCCGTAAAGGGACGGGTTGGCGGCGAATGACATAGCAGGATAGCCGCGCAGACACGACGTGCCGGCCCGAAACCCTCTGGGTTGCCGTGGTAAAGTGCGGTCCCTGTGATCAGCCACCCAACCTTGCGGCACCCCGGTGAAAGACGACTTTCGAAAGATCCTGCTGAAACGGATTTCCCGCAATCCGGATTTCCCCGCCTTCGCACGCACCGTGCAGGAGGCCTATCGCCTCACGGATGACGAACTGGCTTCGGCCAACGATCTTTCCGCGCTGATCCTGCGCGACCCGGCGCTGACCCACCGCATCCTGCGCTTGGCGAATGCCGCGCACTTCCGCCATCTGGGCGGTCAGATCCACACCGTCACCCGGGCGGTTACGGTGCTCGGTTTCGAGGAGGTGCGTCTGGCCGCCCTGGCCCTGTCACTGTTCGAGCAGATCGAGAGCAAGCCCCACAGCCGTATCCTGCAAAGTCGCTTCCTGCAGGCCCTCTATCAGGCGTTCCTCGCCCAGGATCTTGCCCGCGAGTTGGGTGGGCTGTCCGCGGAGGAAATGTTTCTCTGTGCGCTGTTCCAGGACTTCGGGGCGCTACTGGTCTATCTGCATGCCCCCGAACACCTCGCGGAAATCGAGCGGGCCCGCCTGGAAGATGGCCTCGACGAGGACACCGCCATACAGAAGGTGGTCGGCGTCCTGCCGGTGGCGCTGGCACGCGACGTGTGTCGCCAGTGGGGACTACCCGAGTCGGCCCGACGTTTTCTGACCACGGCCCGGGCCTCGGGCAAGATAACCCGCCTGACCCCCGAGGCGCGTGCGCTGAGGCTGGGGCAACTGGCGCGGGCCAGCGCCGACGTGGTGGCGCGGGCCGATTCGACCGACGTCATCCGACGCGACACCCTGGACCTTGCCCGTCGTTGCGAGGTCGAACCGGCGGTATTCGAGTCGGCCAGCGCCGTCGCGCGAGACCATATTCTCGAATATCAGGAGTTGCTCGCATCCTCGGTAGGTCGCCCGGCCTTTCTCGAACGCATGGAAACCGAGTCCGACGAGCGCATGCCGCTGGATGATCCGATGGGCGAGGCGGCAGAATCGCCGGTCGAGCCGCGTTCGGAGCTGTTGATCGAGTGCATCGAGCAGACCACCCAGGCACTGACCGAGGACTATGAACTGGGCAGCGTCTTTGCCCGGATGCTTGCTGCCATGCAGGAAGGACTGGGGCTGGATCTGGCGGTGCTGTACATGCTCGAACGCAAATCATGGCAACTCGCTCCCCGGATGGGGCAGGGCGCGCGCTTTGCGGAATTCAAGCCCGGCATGACCATCTCGCTGTCGCAGAACAGTCGGGTCGCACAGGTATTCCAGTCCGGCGAGGATCGCAGCGTGGCCCGGCCGCGCTTGCCCAGCGACGACATCCTCGACTGGCAGTTTCAGGGGCAGGGCGATGCGGCCATGGTCTATCCGTTGCACGTCAACCGTGCCCCGTTCGGCCTGATCTATCTCGAAGGGCACAAGTCAGTGTTCACCGAGGGCAATCTCAACAGCCTGCGCACCCTGCGCAATCAGGCGGCCCTGGCAATCAAGTCGCGCTCGCGGCGCTAGGCGGCAAGAGCCGCCTGTCTGCCGCTGCAATGGCGGTCACGCTAAGGCCGGGCGGATTGCGGTAAAATGCCGTGTTTTCACGACAGATGCAGGATTTTTCATGAGTGATCTCCTCAAATGTCCGCAGTGCGATTCGGCCTTCACCTACCACGATGGCACGCTCTTCGTCTGCCCGGAATGCGGCCATGAGTGGTCGGGCGAGGCCGAGACGTCGAGCGATGCGGATGAGCCCGCCGCGCGGGATGCCAACGGCAATCCGCTCGCCGATGGCGACACCGTGACCGTGATCAAGGATCTCAAGCTCAAGGGCGGTTCCGACGTGGTCAAGGTGGGCACGAAGGTGAAGAACATTCGCCTGGTAGACGGGGATCACGACATCGACTGCAAGGTGCCCGGCTTCGGGCCCATGAAACTCAAGTCCGAGTTCGTCAAGAAGGCCTGAGGCCGCTCCCGCATCCTGCCCGCTTTGCTGCCTTGCGACTGGGCGAGGCCAGGATCAAGCCGAGACATCGGTCCCTTTGCTTGACAGGGGCTACTCCCCTAACCAAGACTCGAATGACACGTCAGAGTCTTGGAACAAGCCAACGGGGATACCCACTCGCATGCAGGAAGGCATTGACCGTCACGGTGGTTCGTCGGGCGAGCCGGGGTTGGGCCTGTTTACCGACCTCTACGAACTCACCATGCTCCAGGCCTATTTCGAGGAGGGATGGAGCGAGTCGGCGGTTTTCAGTCTGTTCGTTCGCCGTTTGCCGGAACGGCGCAACTACCTGGTCGCCTGCGGTCTCGACACGCTCCTGTCGCAATTGGAATCCCTGCGGTTCGACGATGACGAGATCGCCTATCTCGACTCGCTGGGCCAGTTCAAGCCGTCCTTCCTCGAGTGGTTGCGCGCATTTCGGTTTACCGGCGCGGTGTACGCCCTGCCCGAAGGGACCGTCTGCTTTCCCAACGAGCCGATCCTGGAGGTGGTTGCGCCCATCGCCGAGGCGCAGTTGATCGAGACCCTGGTGATGAACCAGGTCCACCTGCAGACAGTGCTGGCCTCCAAGGCGTCTCGCATGACCACGGCTGCCGCCGGCGCCCCGATACTCGATTTCGGGGCGCGCCGGACCCACGGGATCGACGCCGCCGTCAAGGGCGCACGGGCCTTCCACATCGCCGGAATTGCCGGCACCTCGAACGTGCTTGCCGGCTATCGATTCGGCGTTCCGGTCAAGGGCACCATGGCGCATAGCTACATCCAGGCACACGAAAACGAACGTACCGCCTTCAAGGCATTTGCGAGCCTCTACCCCGAGACGGTCCTGCTGGTCGACACCTACGACACCCTCCAGGGCGTTCAAGAGGTCATCGACCTGGCCCGAAGATGGGGGGATGCGTTCCGCGTCAGCGGGGTGCGTCTGGACTCCGGCGATCTCGGTGCGCTTGCGCTCGAGGCCCGGCGGATGCTCGACGCGGCTGGGTTGCCACAGGTGAAGGTCATTGCCAGCGGTGGGCTGGACGAGGATGCCATTGCCGAACTGGTCGCCGATGCGGCGCCCATCGACGGCTTTGGCGTGGGCACCAGCCTCGGCGTGGCCGGGGATGCCCCGGATCTGGATATTGCCTACAAGCTGGCCGAATACGCGGGCCGGGGGCGATTGAAGCTGTCCAGTGGCAAGCCGATTTTGCCGGGGCGCAAACAGGTCTACCGTCAAACGGAGGACGGCCAATTCGTGGGCGATGTCATCGCTCGCGAGGGCGAAGATCTGGCCGGCGAGCCACTGCTTGTCCCGGTGATGCAAGACGGGCGTCGACTGCCCGGGCATGTCACGGATCTCGACGCGATGCGCGCTTATGCCGCTCGGCAGATTGAAAATTTGCCCGAAGCCATTCGCTCCATTCGCCCCGCCTCTAGCGCCTATCCCGTCGCCATCAGCCAGGCACTGCAACGGCATCACGAGGCCGTCAAAGAGTCGGTGGCAGCCAACGCCAGACAATCAACGGAGACAGAATATGTCGACGAGAAATGAACACGGCCTGAAAACCGGCGATGCTCTGCTGGTCGTCGATGTGCAGAACGATTTCTGCCCCGGCGGTGCCTTGGCGATCGAGGAGGGCGACGAGGTAGTGCCCGTGCTCAATCACTGGCTGGCCGCTGCCGCGAAGGCGGATATTCCCGTGTTTGCCTCGCGTGATTGGCATCCGGCCGGCCACATCAGTTTCGAGAGTCGCGGTGGGCCCTGGCCACCGCACTGCCTGCAGGACAGCGAGGGGGCGCGCTTCCACCCGGAGCTGCAACTGCCCGAGGACGTGATCAAGGTCACCAAGGGGGTGCGTTTCGACCAGGATCAGTATTCGGCCTTCGACCAGACAGGCCTGGCCGACGAACTGGCCGCCCGGGATGTTTCTCGGGTCTGGGTTGGCGGATTGGCCCTCGATGTCTGTGTGCAGGCCACGGCGCGAGAGGCACGCTCGCATGGATTTGAGGTGATGTTGATCGAGTCGGCGACACGTCCGGTGAGTGCCGCCGACGGCGAGGCTGCCATTCGGCGCTTGCGCGAAAAGGGCGTGGAGGTGCTAGCTGATGAGTGATGAGGGCGAGCGCCAGACGTTACCCGTGCAGCGTGTGACCCTGGACGAGGTGGTGACGCACTGTGATCAGGTCGCCCGTCAGATACGGGAGAGTGGTTTTCAGCCCGATACCGTGGTCGCTGTGGCCCGGGGCGGTTTCGGCCCGGCCCGGTTCCTCTGCGATTTCCTGGATGTCTCCCGTCTGTTGAGTCTTCAGGTGCGTCACTACGGTGCCGGCGCACGGGCCGACGTTCCCGCCCAGGTGAGTGAAGGGCTATGCGGCGATATCGTCGGTCGGCAAGTCTTGTTGGTCGATGACGTCAATGACAGCGGCGACACGCTGGAAGCGGCGGTGCCGTATCTCCTTCAGCGCGGCCCTGCCGTCATCCGTACCGCCGTGCTCCACGAGAAGGCCAACACCTCCCGTACGGCGGACTTCAAGTCCGGGTATATCGAGCAATGGCGATGGATGCTCTATCCCTGGGCCCTGGTGGAGGACGCGGGGCAGTTCCTGCGCGAGATGGAACCGGCGCCAAAAAACAATCGGGAAGCCGCCGAACGCCTCAAGGCCGAGCATGGCCTTGAAATCAGCGAGGCGGAAATCGAACGGGTCCGGTTCTTCAACGACGGCGCCCTG
>JAABTF010000083.1 GCA_011389965.1 Halothiobacillus sp. | reverse complement strand
TCGGTCAGCCAAGGCCCCGAGGCTCATCAGTCCGGCCAGTCGGCCGGCACCGGGATCGATCCGGCTCAATTGCCCGTCCGTAAGCAGGAAGCGGCCGTTGCCCGCCGCTCTCGCCACGCTGAAGCTGGCGGGGCTGCCGGGCCAGGTCAGCGTCAGCACGCCCTCCTCGACCTGACCATTTCCGAGGGGCGAATCGCCGCTGATCGACGCGATCGCCGCGCCCACATCTCGACCGTGGAGGCTCAGGGACACGCGGGTCTGCTGGCCCTCCGGAGCCGTCCCGATGCCGTTTTCCACCCGCCCGCTGCCGGTGACCGAAAGATCCGGTGTGGGCAGCCAGTCGACCCGGTCGATAAGATAGGCATCCTCGTCCCGGTGGGCACCAATCCGCAATCGTCCCAAGGTGGCCTCACCAAGGGCGAAGGCGCGGATATCGGCCTCCAGCGCCGGCAGGGACTCGATATTCCAAGCTGTCGGGGGAGCCGGTTCCTCCCGCGACGCGTCCTCGGCGTCGCTGCGATGCAGTCGCAGGCGTTCGATATCGGCAGTCAGCCGACCGCTGCCGGAGACCTCGCCGACAAAGTTCATGTGGCCGCGGTTCTGCTCTCCCTGGAGATCCAGCCCCCAGCCATCGTCCCGGCTGGACCAATCGAGACCCACCTCCTGCAGGAACCAGTCACCGAGGAAGAGGCGACCGATCCGCGCATCGACCCGCAGGCCGATGTCTGCCATCCCCCCATCACCGTGGCCCGCCAACTCACCGACCAGTGCGATCCAGGGTTCGAGCTGCAATTTCTCCAGGGTGATACCCACTTGGTGAGGCTGGTCCGCCGCATCCAGTGCACCGCGATTGTGCACCCGGCTGCGCGTGATTTCCCCGGCCGCGTTGAACGACAGGCCCGCCTGCCAGTCCTGCCGGGCCGCCAAATGGGCGGAAAGGCCCTCCAGTCCATCGCCGGTGGCCGTCAAATCCACTCGCAGCGGCCAAGCCAGGCCGGCGGGCTTGGCGAAGGGAGCAGGCATTTGGCTATCCCAGCCGGCCAGGTCACTCTCGACGCGCACCGCCACGGACCCGGCATCATGCGGCACATCCAACCGCACCGCCATGTCGGTCTCCCCCGACAGGCGATCCAGCAGGGCATCGACCCAGGGCGCCTCGCTCGCCACGAGTTCTGCCAGACCGGCGGGGGTCAGGCGGCTCTCGGCGGTGACTCGCGTGCCCGTCGTTCCCCCTCGCGGCGCCACCCGGGCGGTGAACGGCTGATCGAGAAAGCGTCCGCGAAGGCTGTCGGCGGAAAAACGGGGGCCGTCGAAATCGAGCTGGCCTTGCAAACGATCAAGCTCGATACGGCCGCCGGCAAGGCCTACCCGGTTGCCATCGAAGGTGTAGGACCCGGTCACTCGGGGCTTGGGAGCGCCCTTTCTCAACCCCAGCAGGACATCGAGTTCAAACCGCCCCTGGCCACTTGCCGAAATGCCTGCCAGGGCATCGGCGTCCATCAGCGGGGTGCGTCCCAGCCCGGTGAGAAGATCGCCCAGGGGCACCCGACGGTCGAGGGCGAGCTGCAACTTGGACTGCTCAAGGTCGAAGATGCTGACTCGCGCGCCGCCGACGGAGAGTCCATCGACGCGGCCGGCCTCGATGTCGACGTGGTACTGCTGGTTGACGAAGGCCATGTGGCCGCTGGCCCCGGTCAGGGCGGGCCAGTCCGGCCGATAGGGCAAGGTGAAGTCACTGAAATCGAAGATCACGGAGAAATGCCCGCCACCCTGATCGAAGGGGACGCGGGCCGGGTCGCCGTGAAAGACGAAACGCCCGTTGCTGACCGCGCCCTCGGCGCCGACCCCCTCCAGGGCCCCGTCCAGCCATTGCAGTGTGCGCTCACCGATCAGGTGACGAGGCAGGTAGCCCGGCGCGGTCCGGCTGTCTGCCAGGGAAAAGCCGGCGTCCACACCCAGATAACCAGGCCGGGTCGCCCCGCCTGCTCGGTACAAGAACCGTCCGCCCAGGCGCAGGCCCTCCGACTGCAAGGCAAGGCTGGGGCTGTACAGGCCGAAGCCGTCCCGGTCGAACCAGTAGAGATTTCCCTGGATGTGGTCGATAGCAACCGGTTCGCGGAACATGCCCGGCACCGCCAGGATCAAGTCATGTTGGTCGATCTGGGCCAGCCAGCCGGCTGGCTGGCGGTAGAGCGTCAGGTCGGCACCGCCCTGCCCCGAGCGCGTACCGACCACGGGTCGCAAGGGCACGCCGGTGGTGTTACCGAAATTCTGGAGTTGCAGGAAACCCTCATTCAGCCGGCCGTCGTCGAATGCCAGACGGACATTACGCGCCTGGCCCCGGGGAACGTTCTGATCCAACAGGCGAAGAAAATCGCGCGGCAAGGGGGCGGCGGCCAGCCAGACTGCCAGTTGGTTGATGTCAGCATGATTGGTGGCGAAAAGAGTCCGATTGCCCTCGGCAATGAGTCGCACGAACTCAATCGGCAGGCGCGGGCCATCATCGGGACGCACCTCGATGTCCTGAGCATCCAGTCGCCATCCCTTTTCGTTGCGCTGCCAGGCTAGCTTGGCCGAAACGCGGGACACGGCGGCCTGCTGGGCAGACCCGCCCAGCAGGTTTTCCCGCGTCACCGAGAGCTGACGCACGTCGGCGGCCATGGTCACGGCGGCCAGACGGCCGGCCTGCCACTCGAGCCACAGGCGGCCGTCGAGGTCACCGCTGTCGATCCGCGGCATCCCCACTTCGCAGCTTCCGGCGTCGCTGTCGCCGGGACACCCACCGAGGGTGCGTCGCGTGCTGGGGCCGCCATAACGGTCCAGACGCCGCTGCACGGCGGCGAGTTTCCAGTCATCCACGCGCAGAAACAAGGTGTTGCCGGCTTTTGCCCCAAACGCACCCTCACCGGAAAACCGCATGGGTTCGTCGCTGACGCCAGTCATCAGGGCGGTGCCCGACGCACGCCAGCGATCACGGTCTAGCTTCGCGGCCACGCTAAATTCCAGGCGGTCGCGACTGCCGTCGGGTGCTTGGAAATCGACCACCGCGTCGCGGATGCTGACGTGCCCCAAGCGGGCGAGCTGCTCCTCGAGATCGGACCAGGAGATCGATTGCCCCAGAGCCCCCAGCCGAGGCTCAAAGGCCAAGTCAGCGATCGACCAGCCGGCATCCGCGCCACGGATCAGCGTGAAACGGGGCGAATCCAGGGTCATCTTGTCGGCCACTAGCCGGCGTTCGGTGAGACTGCGCCACACGGAAAGACCCAGGGCGAGGGACGTCATGCGGGGGCCGGAGGCGATCCGCACATCCTGCAGGACCAACTGGGGTTGATAACGCTGCCAGCGCAGGTCGACACTGCCGAATCGCACCGGCGCGTCCAGGTACTCGCTGATCACCGCCTCGAGATCCGGCTGGTAGCGTTCAGCCCAGGGAAGCAGGGCCCGCGAGACCGCGCTCACCGCCGCCACCAGCACGAGCGCACCCGCCACGACCATCAACAGGCGACGAAATACCTGTCGAAGCCGACGTTCCCGATTGTGGCTGCTCACGCTTTCCTGCACTGGCACTCCGCACTGCAAACCCGGATGGGTACCAAACACTGGACGACTCGGGCCCCCTGAGCCCGCAGACCCGCCCTTGGCGCTCCGAGGGACTACATCAGAACGATGTCGTACTGCTCGGGAAGGTAATGCAGGTCTATCTGCAGTTTAAGCGGTACGCCGGTAAATTCCTGCAATTCGGCCAGCGAGGTCGAATCTTCCTCGCGCAAACGGTCGATGACCGAAGCACTGGCAATCACCAGCATGCTCTTGGGCTGATATTGGCGGGCATCGCGTGTCACTTCGCGGAAGATCTCGTAGCAGACTGTCTCGGGCGTCTTGACCGATCCGCGCCCGTCGCAGACCGGGCAGGTATTGCAGAGCACGTGTTCCAGCGACTCGCGGGTGCGCTTGCGGGTCATCTCTACCAGGCCAAGGGTGGAAACATCACAGACCTTGGTGCGGGAATGGTCGCGTTCGAGCGCCCGGTTGAGCGCCTGGTGCACCTGTACGCGGTGTTCGGGCTCAACCATATCGATGAAATCGATGATGATGATGCCGCCGAGATTGCGCAGCCGCAGTTGTCGAGCGATGGCCGCGGCCGCCTCGAGATTGGTCTTGAAGATGGTCTCTTCGAGCGTCTTGTGGCCAACGAAGGCGCCGGTGTTGACGTCGATGGTGGTCATCGCCTCGGTCTGGTCGATGACGATGTACCCCCCCGACTTCAGCGCAACGCGTTTTTCCAGCGCCCGCTGGATCTCTTCCTCGATGTTGTGCAACTCGAAGATGGGACGCTCGCCAGGATAGTGCTCGACCATCGGGAGAATGTCGGGAACCATCTCCTCGGCGAACGACACCGCCCGGTGATAGGTCTCGCGCGAGTCGATGCGGATCTTCTCGACGAATTGTCCGAGGGTGTCGCGCAGCGTACGCAGGGCCAGCGGCAGGTCCTCATAGACCAGCCCGGGGTCGGTCATTGACTTGCGACGC
>JAABTF010000082.1 GCA_011389965.1 Halothiobacillus sp. | reverse complement strand
TGTGCTCTTCCGATCTGCCGGCCAGCCCGGCCATCCCGTCGCCTTTCCCGGTCGCTTGGTGGCAACCCTATGTGGGCGCGGTGGTCGTGATCTTCGCGCCTGCTTCGAGGCCGAGGGCGGCCTTTGGATCGATTGCGCCGGCCCGGGTGTGATCCGGGATGTGGACCGTCCCGCCGACATGCGCCGAACACTCCACCAGGCTGGGGGGCTCTAGGCTGGTCGGGCCTCGCTGCCATTGCCCCAAGGCTCATGTTGCCCAGAGGAGGCGGCTGGCGCGCCGTTCGGGCCACTTGTGTTGGGCGCCGATCTTCCGCTTGTGCTAACTTTTCGGGAGTCGAGCCCCTCGTCGTCGGCCGGCAGGGCTCGAGCGCCTGCGGAGGATCGAAGACGAGGACAAGCGTGATCCACGGTTCATGCAGAGGCTCGCCGAACGCGCCGATTACTCATATCCATCGATTTGCAGCCAAGGACCCCGGATGAACGAGCGTCCGCACACCAGCCGCGCTACTGAGCCGCTGCACGCCTCGCGCCACTGTTTTGCCTCCCCCCGCTTTGCCGACGAGTCGGCGGTGCTGGCTGACGCCTACCGCCTGCTCGATGACGCGGTTATTCGTTACGAAGGGCGCCCCGTGGGCACCATGGCCAGCCTCGATCCACGGGCCCCGGCGGACAATTACCGCGACTGCTTTGTTCGGGACTTCGTCTCCTCGGCGTTCCTGATGCTGCTGGAGGGGCGCTCGGACGTGGTGCGCGAGTTTCTCGCGATGATCCTGCGTATGCGTGGCCAGCAGGAAGAGCTCGAAGGCCAGCAGATCGCCCCCGGCGTGCTGCCGGCCTCGTTTCGCGTCATTACCCTGGATGACGGCAGTGAGCAGTTGTCGGCCGACTTTGGCGACCGGGCCATCGGCCGGGTGGCCCCGGTGGATTCCATGATGTGGTGGGCCGTGTTGTTGCGGGCCTATGTGCATTTCACCGGCGACACGGCCTTTGCCCACACCCCCGAAGTGCAGCGAGGGTTGAGAATGATCTTGAGCCTCTGCCTGCAGAGCCGGTTCGAGGTGTTCCCGACGCTGCTGGTGCCCGACGGGTCCTTCATGATCGATCGGCGCATGGGCGTGAACGGTCATCCGCTGGAGATACAGGCGTTGTTCGACATGACCCTGCGTGCGGCCGACCTGCTAACCCGCGACGAAGGCAGCCTCTGGTTGATCGACCTGGCCGCGCGTCGACGCGAAGTCATGCGTGACTATGTGCGTCGCTATTACTGGCTGGATCTGGACGTACTCAACGAGGTGCACCGCTATTCCACGGAAAAGTTCGGCCACGATGTGGATAACGTCTTCAATATCTACCCGGAGTCAATTCCCGACTGGGTGCCCGACTGGTTGCCCGACGATGGCGGCTACTTTGTTGGCAATCTCGGCCCTGGGCGCATCGATTTTCGTTTCTTCTCCCAAGGCAATTTCCTGACTACCCTCTCTGGTATGTCCACGCCCGAACAGGCCGCCATGCAAATGCAGACGGTGGCCGATCGCTGGGATGACTTGATCGGGCAGATGCCGGCCAAGTTGGTCTACCCGGCCGTGCAGGGCGTGGAATGGCGGCTGATGACGGGGTCGGATCCCAAGAATGTCGCCTGGTCCTACCACAACGGTGGCAATTGGCCGGTCCTGATATGGCCCATGGTGGCTGCCTCCCTGGTCGCTGGGCGCCAGGATCTGGGCGAACGGGCCTATCGGGTCGCCGAGCGACGTCTGATGAAGGACAACTGGCCTGAATACTATGACGGGCGCCATGGTCGACTGATCGGCCGTCGCGCCAATCTGGACCAGGTATGGAGTGCGACCGGTCTGTTGTTGGCTCGGCACCTGCTGGAGTCGCCCGACAGCCTGGCTCGCTTGGGACTTTCCGAGGACGACCACAAGGCCTCGGCGGCCGGCAGTGAAGACTGAGGAGTGAATTGATGTAATGGGCAGCGATAAGCAACAGCAAGGTCTCTACATTTGTCTGGTCAGCGTGCACGGCCTGTTGCGTGGCGAGAACCTCGAATTGGGTCGCGACGCGGACACTGGCGGACAGACCTTGTATGTGGTTGAGCTGGCCCGGGCATTGGCCAAGCGCCCCGAGGTCGATCGGGTGGATCTGTTCACCCGGCGCGTGCTCGACGAGCGAGTGCATGGCGATTACGCGCAGCCTGAAGAGGACCTGGGAAACAATGCCCACATCATTCGGATCGATGCCGGCCCGGATGAGTATCTGCCCAAGGAGCGCTTGTGGGGCTATCTCAATTGTTTTGTCGATGGGGCGCTGGCGCATATTTACCAGATCGGTCTGAAGCCGGCCCTGGTGCACAGCCATTATGCCGACGCGGGCTTCGTCGGTGTCAGGCTCGCGCACCATTTGGGGGTTCCGCTGGCGCATACCGGCCACTCATTGGGTCGGGTCAAGCGCCGGCGCCTTTTGGCGCGCGGCGAGAGTAGGGAGACCATCGAGAAAACCTATGCCATGTCCACCCGGATCCGGGCGGAGGAAGAAGTGCTGCACGCCGCCGATCTGGTGGTGGTGAGTACCCGTCAGGAGATCGACGAGCAATACGGTCTTTACGACTGGGCGGATCCTGAGCAGATGGCGGTCATTCCACCGGGGGTGAACCTGGATCGGTTTTCTCCGCCGCCCGAGGAGTTTTTCCCGCTGATTTGCGAGGAATTGCATCGTTTTTTGCGCGAGCCGGATCGTCCGATTCTTCTGGCGCTGTCCCGGGCCGACGAGCGGAAGAATATCGCCACGCTGGTGGAGGCCTTCGGCGAACACCCCACCCTCCGAAAACAGGCCAACCTGGTGATAGTGGCCGGCAACCGCGATGACATTCGCGACATGGATGCCGGTCCGCGCAAGGTGTTGACCGACTTGCTGCTGCTGATCGACTACTACGACCTGTACGGCGTGGCGGCCTACCCGCGACACCACCAGAGCGATGACGTGCCCGACCTGTACCGGCTGGTGGCCCATAGCGGCGGGGTTTTCATCAACCCGGCACTTACCGAACCCTTCGGTCTGACGTTGATCGAGGCGGCGGCCACGGGTGCTCCTATACTGGCTACCGAGGACGGTGGGCCGCGGGACATCATTGGCGCCTGTGAGAACGGGCAGCTGATCGATCCGCTCGACTCGCGTCAGATCGGTGAGCGTATCGCCGCCCTGCTCGGCGACCCCGAGCGCTGGCAGCGGTATTCGGAAAACGGCATCCGGGGCGCGCGGGAGCATTATTCCTGGAGTGCACATGTCGAGGCCTATCTGGCGAAGGTTTCTCACTTGTTCAAGGCCGAACGCCAAGGCGCTCCGCCGCCTAGCCTGCCCGATCATGGTTTGGTGCAGGTCGATCGTGCGCTAGTCGTAGAGCTGGCCTGTCTGGGTGGGGCCGAAGACAGTAAGGATCTAAGTCAGCTGGTCGATGCGGTACGGAGTCGTCGTCGGAAAGTGGGTTTCGGAATTATTTCGGACCGGCCGCGGCGGGAGGTCTTGGCCGCCCTCAAGGAGCTGGATGTACCGATCCCCGATGTCCTGATCACTCGGGGCGGGACCCAGATTCACTACGGCCCGCGCCTTTCCCGAGACGAGGGTTGGAGTCGTCATATCGGTTATGCCTGGCAGCCCGATCGTGTCTATAACCTTCTCGCTAATACCCCGGGGCTTGAGGTGCGCTCCCGCGCGGTCCAGGGAGTGAACTCCGTGCAGGCGTTTATCGTGGACCCGGAGGCCTTCCCCGGGGAGGCTGCCCTGGAAAATGACCTGCACGAACTCGACATCCATGCCAATGTCGTCCGTTTGGGGCGTGGCGACCTGCTCGTCATGCCGGTGCGGGCCTCCAAGGGTTTTGCGTTACGTTATTTCGCCACACAATGGGGAATTTCCCTGGGTCACATCCTGGTCGCGGGTGGCGTGACAACCGACGAGGACATGCTGCGCGGCAATCCGCTGGGTGCGGTCGTGCTCCCGGAGGGCGCTCGCCAGTTGCCTGGGCTGATCGACCTTGATCGGGTGGTCTTTACCCAGGACTTCGGTCCGTCTGGCGTGCTGGAGGCGATCGACTATTACGACTTCTTCGGTGAGTGCTGCCTGCCGGAAGAGCGCCCGACGCCCGAGGGTGCCGGCTCGGAGGAAGAAACGTGAGCGGGCTCGCCCCGGTGTTGCTGTGCTGCGATCTCGATCGCACCCTTATTCCCAATGGGGATGCGGAGGAATCACCCGGTGTCCGCAAACGGCTAGCGCATTTCTGTGCCCACCCGGCCGCGCGATTGGCGTTCGTTTCCGGACGGGACCTGCGGCGAGTGCTCGATTGCATCGAAGAGTGGTACTTGCCGGAACCGGATTTCATCATCGGCAATGCGGGCGCCACGATATATACCCGCGGTGGGCAGGCCGAGAGCGTGGGCGGTGATTGGGCACACTGGCCGGCCTGGACCAAGGAGATCGCGCCGGGTTGGAATGGTCTGGCTCATGACGACATCAACCAACTTTTTTCCGACATCACCGCCATCCGGCCACAGGAGACCGACAAGCA
>JAABTF010000038.1 GCA_011389965.1 Halothiobacillus sp. | reverse complement strand
TCATTCCGGGCCGGGTCGATCGGGGCGCCCACCCCTCGCAGATCATTCACTGGCCCTCAGGGCGGATCATCAGGAGCTGACATGCCGCAGATCCAAGACGTTCGTGACTACCTCATCGACCTGCAGGACCGCATCGTCGCCGGCCTCGAGGGCCAGGAAGACGGCACGCGCTTTCTGCACGACGACTGGAAGCGCCCGCCCGGCGACCACCTCAACGGCGAGGGACGCGGTCGCGTTCTCGAGGGCGGCACCACCTTCGAGCGGGCCGGCATCAATTTCTCCCACGTCACCGGCAACAAGCTGCCGCCTTCGGCCACGGCCCACCGGCCGGATCTGGCCGGCGGCTCGTTCGAGGCACTGGGCGTCTCGCTGGTCATCCACCCGCGCAACCCCTACGTGCCCACCTCCCACGCCAACGTGCGCTTCTTCCAGGCACAGAAGGAAGGGGTGGACCCGGTGTGGTGGGTCGGCGGCGGTTTCGACCTGACGCCCTATTACGGTTTCACCGAAGATGCGGTGCACTGGCACGAACAGGCCGAAGCCGCCTGCCGCCCCTTTGGCGACGACCACTATCCGCGCTTCAAGCAGTGGTGCGACGAATACTTCTGGCTCAAGCACCGCAACGAGCCGCGTGGCGTGGGCGGCCTGTTCTTCGACGACTATGGTGCCGACGGGCAGGTGGACTTCGACACCGCCTTCGGCTTCATGCGCTCGGTGGGCGACCATTACCTGCCCGCCTACCTGCCGCTGGTGGAAAAGCGCAAGGACACGCCCTACGGCGAACGTGAGCGTGACTTCCAGGCCTACCGACGCGGGCGGTACGTGGAGTTCAACCTGGTCTACGATCGCGGCACCCTGTTCGGGCTGCAGTCCGGCGGGCGCACCGAGTCGATCCTCATGTCCATGCCGCCGCGCGCCGACTGGCGCTACGCCTATCACCCCGAGCCAGGCAGCGAGGAGGCACGCCTCTACGACGAGTTCCTGCGCCCGCGCGACTGGCTGGCCGAGCGCTGACCCCGATCACAGCGCTCCGACGAAAAAGGGCGAACTGAGCCAGTTCGCCCTTTTTCCTTCGCTTACCTCGGCCCCCTCGTCAGTCGAGCCGCTCCAGCGCGTGAGTCGTGTCTACCGGAATAAACCAGTCCTGATAGCGGTTGCTGTGGTGCACGATCCAGCCGCGCGCCCGTAGCGTCTCACCTTCCAGCGCGTCGAAATCCCAGCCGGGAAAACGCGCCATATCCGCCTTGTCGATGCGCACGGCTACCCGGCCCTCCAGATTGATCCAGATATTGCGCCGGCTTTCGCCCACCGACTCCACGCGCCCCTGCACGATGGCCGCCCCCTGCACCTCGTCGGGAATGCCGGCCACGCTCGGCAGGCCCGGCTGGTAGGCGGGCAATGACCAGATGCCGCGCGCGTCCTCGCGGGCCTCGCGCTCACGCGACAATAGGCAATCGGCCAGGGCGATATTCGGCGCGACGAACACGGCCATCGCCAGCCCCTGCTCCAGCAGTTCCGCCTGGATGGATCGGCCGTCGGGCAGATAGAGATAGGCCAGCGTGCGACCGTAACGATCTTCCGTTTCGCGGGCGGCCACCACCTCGACGCGGTTGCGCGACTCGGCCAGCAGGGCGCGCAACGCCTGGCGGCTTTCGCGGGCAAACGGCTCGCCGGGATCACCGTCGCGCCCGAGCTCGGGGGTATCGATGCCCACCAGCCGTACACGCTCGCCACTGTCCAGCCGCACGGTATCGCCGTCGTTGACATAAGCCACCGTGGCCGCTCGCCCCTCGCTCCCGGCAGGACGGCAATCGGCGGCCGCCACCGGGCCCGCGACCAGGCAGACGAGCGCGATCAGCCAAATGCCGACTCGCCGGGCACGAAAAAGGGCACCGGGGAAACCCCCGGTGCCCTTTTCTGTTTCCCGGTCGACAGACACCGGAAACAAGACCATGACGATCTTACTTCTTGCGACCGTAGCGGTTGCGGAACTTGTCCACCTGCTTGGCCATGCTGCCCTCGGAGCGCTTACCCGTGAAGAACGGGTGGCTCGCGGAGGACACGTCGATCTTGATCAGCGGGTACTCGTTGCCGTCTTCCCACTTAATGGATTCTTTGGACCGCATGGTTGAGCGGGTCAGGATGGCAAAGTCTGCTGCCGCATCCTGAAACACCACCGGCTGGTAGTTCGGGTGAATGCCTTCTTTCATCTCGATTCTGCCCCTGAATATAGGTTCGTCGCGCCTGCAGGCCAGCGGCCTGCGGCGCCTCAATTGATCGTTTGCGCCAGCTTTTGCCCGGGCGGCGGGCAAAGCTGCATCCGACATCAGGCCCCGTCTTCGGCCGGGCCGGGTTAGCCAAGGCGCGAGATTCTACCCAATGTCACCCTTGGAAACAAGTCGCACTGCCCGCGGCCCAAATCCTAATCTCCCTTTCCGTTTCAAGGCGTTCGGGCCAGGGTCCACACGTCGACCCGCTCGACCCCGGCCTCCTTCAAGACCCGGGTCAGGGCTGCTGCGCTCGAGCCGGTGGTCATCACGTCATCCACGATCGCCACGTGCGCCGGCAGCGCCCCATCCGCCACGAAGGCCCCCTTGAGTACGCGGCGACGCGATGCCGCCGCCAGGTCGGTCAACGAGCCCGTGTCGCGCACCCGCCGAACGCCGCGATCGTGCACCGGCAGGCGCAGCGAGCGGGCCACGCCACGCGCCAGCAACTCCGCCTGATTGAAGCCGCGCTGGCGACGACGGGACGGATGCAGCGGCATCGGCACCACGGCGTCGGGCGCCGCCTCGCCGTTTACGGGGGCCAACAAGGTGGCAACCAGCAACGGCAACGTGCTGAAATCCTGATGATACTTGAGGCGATGCAGCAGGTGGCGCGCGCTGGGATCGAGGTCCACGGCCGCCACCGCCCGGTCGAACGGCCTGGCCCGAACGGCGCACTGACCGCAACGCTCGCCGCCGCCCAGGCCGGCCCCTGCATGCGCGGTGGCGCAACCGGGACAACGCGGCCAGCCCAGCAAGGCCTGCCATTCGTTTTCGCAAGACGGGCACAAACCGGTCGATCCGAGGGTGTCCTGATTGCACAAATGGCAGGGCGCGGCGAACCAGCGGCGCCGTCCCAAGGGTATCCGTTCCATGCTAGCCTGTATCCTATAGGCATATTTAATGAGGTCGAACCATCATGAGCCACGACGCACAGACCGCGGCGAACGAGGAGCATACGCCCACGCGCATCTCCGGCAAGTCGGCCAAGCGCGCCGCCACCTGGTTCAACTGGGGCAACATCATCGCCATGATCGTGCCGCTGCCCCTGGCGATCTTCTGGACCGGCCTGTCCATGCTGGTCTACGCGCTCAACAAACACCACCCCAACCCCAAGGTGGGCCATTACACCCAGCAGGCCGCCTACCGCTTCTACGGCGTGGCCGGCACCGCCGTGGTCATCGCCACCTTCGCCCCGGTGAGCCTGACTTTCTACCTCGCGCTCTGGGCCGTGGCCGCCCTGATCATCGTCCCCTGGTCGCTTTACGATCTGTATCGAATAAAGCAAGATAGCTGGGACGACAGCTTCACCGAACCGCCGGAAACCTTCGAGGATTAGTAACGCCCATGTCACGCCCCGCCTGGAGCAAGCAAGAAGCGCTCGACCTGTTCGAGAAGCCCTTCAACGATCTGTTGTTCCAGGCGCAGCAGGTACATCGCGAGCACCACGATCCCAACGCGGTCCAGGTCAGCACGTTGCTCTCGATCAAGACCGGCGCCTGCCCGGAGGACTGCAGCTACTGCTCGCAGAGCGCCCGCTACGACACCGGCCTGGAACGCGAGCGGCTGCTGCCCCTCGACGAGGTGCGCACCGCCGCCCACCGGGCCCGCGAAAAAGGCGCCTCGCGTTTCTGCATGGGCGCGGCCTGGCGCAACCCCACCGACCGGCAGCTCGAGAACGTCATCGACATGGTGCGGGTGGTCAAGGAAACGGGCATGGAGGCCTGCGTGACGCTAGGCATGCTCAAGCCCGCCCAGGCCCAGCGCCTCAAGGAAGCCGGCCTCGACTACTACAACCACAATATCGACACCTCGGCCGAATTCTACGACCAGGTGATCACCACCCGCAGCATCGAGGACCGCATCGAGACGCTCGACCACGTGCGTGATGCCGGCATCAATGTCTGCTCCGGCGGCATCCTCGGCATGGGCGAATCCCGCGAGGATCGCGCCTCGTTCCTCAACACCCTCGCCAACCTCAAGCAGCCCCCGGAATCCGTGCCGCTCAACATGCTGGTACGCATCCCCGGCACGCCGATGGCCGATGTGCCGGCGCTCGACCCGATCGAGTTCATCCGCACGGTCGCCGTGGCCCGTATCATGATGCCCGACTCGCACGTCCGCCTGTCGGCCGGCCGCGAGGGCATGAGCGAGGCCATCCAGGCCTGGTGCTTCTTCGCCGGGGCCAACAGCATCTTCTACGGCGAAAAACTGCTGACTGCGGACAATGCCGATGCTGCCGAAGACGAAGCCATGTTCGCCAAGCTGGGCCTGACCCCGCTGGTGCCCGAGGGCTGCCGTCTCGACGAGCCGGCCGACAGCGAGCCGCGCTCCGTCTCTGCCTGATCCGGCGGACACGGTGGCCAGTACGGGCCGCGACTGACCCACCCGGTCGGTCGCGGCCCGTTTTCGTTCCCGCCCGTCGTCACAGCAGACCGGACTGGGCAGATCCCCACGCAGCGGGGGTTCAGCGCCCCGTTACCGGCACCTCAACCTGGTCGGGCGGCAGGCAGACTGCGTCGTTGCAGGCCTGCAGGTCGATCTTCAGCCGGGAGGGGGCCCGCCCCCGGACCACCGGGACGCGGATGATCAACTCACCGGTGTAGACATCGATCGCCGAACCGGCGAAACCGGCGCGGAACGGATGGCCCTCGGGGTACTCGATCGCCTCGAGGGCGCCGTCCGCGGCGGTAATGCGCGTGGGGACTAGGTAGTCCTCGCTCGCCGGGTTGGCGTTGACATGAAAGCCCGGCTCGATCGCCAGCCGGACGGCGATGGCCGCCCCGCCCTCGACCAGCTCGGCCTCGACCGCGACATGGTCGCGCGAGGCACCGGGGCCGCCGCTGGTCGAGGCCTCGGCAGCCAGCGACGCGGCCACTTCTCGGACCACCTCGGCGCGCGCGGGCCGGGACAACTCGGCTACCAGAAAGCCCCAGTCTGCCGGCGCGGCATCCACCTCGCCGGCCACCACGGCCAGACCGCGCACCGCCCGTTCCTGCATGGGGCGGTTATCGAGCAGCGCGCCCAGATCCAGCAGGAACACCACGGCGTGGCTCACCCCTGCGGGGGCCACCTCGTCGCCCACCAGCGGCGGGGTAACCGGCAATGCGGCCTGTTCCCGCATCGAGGCCGGCCGCTCATGGATCCGCCCCTGCTGGTCGACAAAGCGCGAGCGGATGGCCTCGGCCAACCGCTGGGCACGGAACAGCCAACGGTAGTCGTGCTGACTGCCGTACAGCGCCAGCATGGCCCGGCCGGCCGCCGCGTAATCGGACAGGAACCCCTCGCCCGAAGCCACGCCCTTGTAACGCTGCCGCGCCAGGCGCTGTTCCTCCGCCTGCCACAAGTCACGCCACAGCCACTCGCCCAGCGCGACGGCCGCCTCGTTCCAGACACCACGATCCTGGCGTTGCGCCGCCTGCGACAGCCCCAGGATCGCCAGGGCATTGAACTCGGCGATCCGCTTGCGGTCCCGACGCGGCTGCTCGCGCTGCTCACGATAGTCCCGCAATGCGGCCAACGCCGGCCGGAAATCGGCGACCGTATCGGCCAACTCGTCCTCTGCCTGATGCCCCAGCGCCACCCCCGGGCGCAGGTTGAGCACCCCGCCGTCGGGCAGTTCATGGTCCACACGGCTTTCCGGCAGCGCGATCAATTCGTAGAGATCGAAGAAGGGCCCGGCCCGCTCGTCCAGCACCGACTCGACCTCCGCTCGGGTGAACACGTAGCTCTTGCCCTCGATGCCATCCACAGCGGCGTCCTCGGCGGTGTACAGGCCGCCCTCGTCCGCCGCCAGGTGGCCCAGCATGTACTCGGCCGTCCGCCGGGCAACATGGGCAAACCACGGCTGCCCGCGCTGCTCCGCGGCCATGGCGTAGATGCCCAGCAACTGGGCGTTGTCGACCAGCATCTTCTCGAAATGGGGA
Source organism: Halothiobacillus sp. (assembly GCA_011389965.1). GTDB lineage: Bacteria > Pseudomonadota > Gammaproteobacteria > Halothiobacillales > Halothiobacillaceae > Guyparkeria. Next base: position 12,334 of record JAABTF010000038.1, on the reverse strand, counting down.
ATGGTCCACTCGGGGTCGACCGTGTAGCGGTGGAACCCGCCGCCGACGTGATCGAACAGCGCGCCGATGCTCATGGCCGCCAGGGTCTGCTCGAGCATCTCGCCACTGACCGGTGCCCCGGACGTCTCGTTTCCCGTCCCGCTGGCCGCAAGCAGCAACGCCAGCCGGGGTGACTGCGGGAAGCGGCTGGACTGCCCCGCCGGAGCAAAACCGCCCACCAGGGCATCGTACTCGCCACGTAACGCCTCGATGGCCTGCGCGCGCCAGCGCTCGGGGTCGATGCGCTCCGGAGCCATCCCCTCGTCGCCCGCCCGTTCGCGCAATTGGGCGGTGGCCTCCTCCGCGGTGGCCAGGATCTCGCCGCGATCCTCGCGCCACTCGGTGGCGATGCGCTCGAGGATGGCGGGGAAACTCTCCCGTCCGGGCATGTCCTCCGGCGGGAAGTAACTGCCGGCGAAGAACGGCTGGAGCTCGGGGGTGAGAAAGACATTGTTGGGCCAGCCGCCCCCGCCGGTAAGCACCTCCGTGGCCTGCATCAGTGCCCGGTCGATATCGGGGCGCTGCTCGCGGTCGATCTTGATGTTGACGAAGTCGGCGTTCATTTTCGCCGCGATCTGCGGGTCCTGGTAGAGCTCGCGCTCGGCGACATGGCACCAGTAGCAGGTGGAGTAACCCACCGAGACGAACAGCGGCTTGTCCTCGCGGCGGGCACGCGCCAGTGCCTTCTCGCCCCAGGGATACCAGTCGACCGGATTGTCGACATGGTCGCGCAGGTAATCGGAGGTCGAACCGGCCAGGCGGTTGTCGGCCAAGGCCGTGGACATGCCCACCAGAAGCCCGACGAGCCACAGCGAAAACACCAGCGGGGGGATACGGCTGCCAGCAATCATCACAGGGGCCTCTCTCCGAGCGTTCAATCGTCCGATAATGGCACAGCCAGCTCACGGATGCCGTTGCTCCCGCGTGCTAGTCTTTCGCTCAACACTTCATGCCATGCCGCTGCCACCCCGAGGAAGTTTTCTCATGTTCGAAGCCGCCGAACTCGGTCGCACACTCTCCAAGGCCGACTTCAAGCAGGCCGAACCGGAACTGCGCGCCCGCCTGCTCGAGGCCCAGCGCCGCGCCCGGGCCGCCGGCCTGCCGGTGCTGCTGGTGATCACCGGGGTCGCCGGCGCCGGCAAGGGCGAGTTGGTCAACCGACTGCACGAGTGGCTCGACTCTCGCAACGTCCGCACCCACGTGTTCTGGGACGAGACCGACGAGGAGAAGCAGCGCCCCCGCTGGTGGCGCTATTGGCGGGCCATGCCCGCCGCCGGCGAAATCGGCATCCTCTTCGGCGGCTGGTATGCGCGGCTGATCGACGACGCCCGCCAGGGCCGTGCCGGCGACGACGACATCGAAAGCGAGCTCGACCGCATCCGCGAGGTCGAGCACATGCTGATCAACGACGGGGCGTTGCTGGTGAAGTTCTGGCTGCACCTGCCGGAGAGCGAGCAGGCCCGCCGCGTCGAGGCGCGGCGCAAGGACCCCAAGAGCCACTGGCGGATGGCCCCGGAGACCGCCCGCGAGGCCAACCACTACAGCGAGTTCATCGACCTGGCCACCCGGGTGGTGCGCGAAACCGACACCGGCGAGGCGCCCTGGTTCCTGATCGAGGCCACCGATCACCGTTTCCGCGACCTGACCGCCGGCCGGACACTGCGTCGCGCCATCGACACGCGCCTAGAGAGTGCGCGCGACGAGTCGCCGGTCAAGGTCTCGCACGCCCCGGCCCTGCCGGCGACCGAGACCGCCCGGCGCACCATCGTCGACCACGTCGACAGCGACCTGGTCCTGCCCAAGCGGGAATACAAGCAGGAGAAACGCGCCCTGGCCGCCACCATCAACCGGCTGGGCTGGAAAGGGTTCAAGGGACGCCATCCGGTGGTCGCGGTCTTCGAGGGCTGGGATGCCGCCGGCAAGGGCGGCGCGATCCGTCGACTGACCGAGTCACTCGACGCGCGGCTCTACAACGTCATCCCGATCGCCGAACCCACCGACGAGGAGGCCGCACACCACTACCTGTGGCGTTTCTGGCGCCACCTGCCCCGCGACGGCTACTGGACCATCTTCGACCGCTCCTGGTACGGCCGCGTGCTGGTCGAGCGTGTCGAGGGATTCGCCTCGCAGCCCGAATGGGCGCGCGCCTATCACGAGATCAACACCTTCGAGGAGCAACTCGCCGCCCACGGCGTCACCCTGCTCAAGTTCTGGCTCAACATCACCCCACAAGAACAGCTCCAGCGCTTCGAGGCCCGCCAGGAAACCCCCTACAAGCAGCACAAGATCACGCCCGACGACTGGCGCAACCGCGACAAGTGGGACGACTACAAGGCGGCGGTCAACGAGATGGTCATCCGTACCAGCACCGAGTTCGCGCCCTGGCACATCGTCCCTGCGAACGACAAGCGCTACGCTCGCATCGAGGTGATGCGGATCGCCGCCGAGGCGGTCAAACGCGACCTGAAAGCGAAAGGAAAAAAGCGATAAGGTCGTAACCGTGGTGGGTGGCACGCGGACGAAAGCACCACCCCGACCGGGAAACCCACATCACGTCATCACGCAGGGAGAGCCATGCAGGCAAGGCACGACGACGCGACCATCCCCGCCGGTAGCGAAATCACCGTCCTCGAACCGGGATTTACCGACTCGATCAATCCGTTCCGTCATGCCGATCGCGTGGTCCTTCGCGACGGCGAGGAAATCGGCCGCATGGGCACGCGCCGCGGACGCGCCATCGCCTGGGCCGGGTTCCGTCGTTATGAATTGCGCCGCGCGGGCGACGTCACGTTGGGCGAGTTTCTCGGCGACTTCCTGGGCCATTTCAGCGGCCGCCGAGCGCGCATGCGCTGGCATTCGGCGGGCGGAAAGCGAATCGACATGGGACGGGACGCCGAGTCCTGGCAGCGCCCCCAGGGCTGGCTCGACGGCGAGGAGGCGAGGCTCGAGGTCGCCAGCCGTCTCGAAGCAAACGCTGGTCCTCGCCATTCACCTGACGTTCTGGATACTGCCCGGTGCCAGCGGCGGCGGGGGGAGCGCCGGCGGCGGTGGTGGTGGCGACGGCGGCGGGGGCTGCTGAGCGCATGGACCGCCGAGGCGCCCCGGTCTGCCGTCAGGCCGCCGCTGTCGCGCTGATCCAGGCGGTGGCGATGCCGAAATAGATCAGGATGCCGCCGATATCGGCAATCGAGGAGATCAGCGGCGCCGAGGCGGTGGCCGGATCGAGGCGAAAGCGGGTAAGCACAAACGGCAGCAGCATGCCCACCATGCTGCCGAAGACAACCACTCCGATCATCGACAGGAAGACCACGTTGGCCAGCATGGTGCCACCGTAGAACAAGCCAATGCCCCAGGCCGCCGCGGCCATGGTCACGCCCAAGGCGCTGGCCACGCCCAGTTCCCGCACCCACAGCTTGAGCCAATCCTTGGGCCCCACGTCACCGGTGGCCAGGGCCCGGACCATCATGGTCGCTCCCTGCGCCCCGGCGTTCCCCCCCGAGCCGATGATCAGCGGCAGGAAAAAGCTCAACACCACTGCCGTCTCCAGCGTCTCCTCGAAGAGGGACACCGCCCCGGCGGCGAAGATGGCCAGGAACACCAGCAGCAACAACCAGCCGATGCGCTTCTTGAACAGCTCGAGCATGGAGGCGCCGCGCAGGCTGAGGTGCTTCGCCCCCAAGCCGCCGAGTTTGTGGATGTCCTCGGTGGCTTCCTCCTCGACCACATCCATCACATCATCGATTGTCACCACGCCCAGCAACACCCCGCCATCGTCGACCACCGGTAGGGCGGTGAGGTCATAATGCTGAATCAGGCGAGCGGCCTCTTCCCGGTCTTCGGAGACCGTGATGCTCGCGGCCGCGTCGGTCATCAGCGACTCGACCTCCGCGTGCGGGTCACCCAGCACCAGTTTGCGCAGGCCGATGTAGCCCAGCAAGCGGCCGTCTTCGTCGGTGACATACAAGGCATCGACCGTCTCGCTACGCGCACCGTGTTCCTGCACGTGCCCCAGCGCATGGGCGAGCGACCAATGGGGCTTGAGCGAGATGAAATCCGGCGTCATCAGCCGGCCGGCGCTTTCCGGGGGGTAGCCGAGCAGCTTGAAGGCCTGCCGAGCGCGCTTGGGACTGAGCAGCCGAACCACCACCTCGCGCTGCTCGGGGGTCAGCGACTCGAGCAACGCGGTCATGTTGTCCGGGCGCAGGGTGTCGAGCAGCGCCCCGGCGACATCCTCGTCGAGCCGTTCGACCACCTGGTATTGCGGCCCCGGCTCGAGAAAATCGAACACTTCGCAACGACGCTCAGACGGCAGCATCTCGAGCACGCGGATCATCCCTTCGGTCGACAGACCCGCCATCGCCCGGGCGATGTCCTGGTCGCGGACGGCCTCGAGGTCATCGCAGAGCGCCTCAGCCTCGATCTCCTCGCGTTCGAAGCGGGCAAGGAGATCGGTCAGTCGCTCGATGGTTTCGGTCGGGATCATCCGGATGCCTCAGTTGGGTTCGAAAAGCGGGCGGTTGCCGCGCGTGATCTCAGTCGATCACCACGTTCTGGTAGCCGGGGCGCACGCCCCCGCCGGCGGAACGGTTCGGCGAGCGCAGGGTACCCTCGATTGCGATCCGCCCGGTCGCCCGGCTCTCGCCGTTCGATGCCCGCAGTGAGCCCGACAGCATCTCGTCAGGCTCGCAGACCGGCGACCGCGGCGCCTGAAGAACCTCCGGCTCGTCGCAATCGTAAACGTAACGCGTGGACAGCAACGTGCCGCTCCCCGACAGCTTGAAGCTGGCCTCGATGCTCGCTCCGGTCAGCTCCTCGATCGTCACCTCGCCGGTCAGGTGGCCGTAGAGGTGCTCCTTGGTACCCTCGAAGGCATAGCCCATCGTGCGGATGGCCACGCCCTTCGGCACGGGGATCTTCTCGAACTTGCCCCGCCAACGGGCATAAAAGCCGTTCGGCGAGACGGCCGGGTTCTCGGCAGAGCCGGTGCCGCCGTTTTCCGGGGCCACCGCGACCGCCTCGTAGCTCCGCCCTTCGCGCAGGTCCTCGGGGCGCGTGCCCGGCAGGTGCAGGACGAAATTGGCCGCGGCATTGCTTTGCCAGCCACCCACACCGCCGTGCCGGCTCATGCGGATCTGACCGGCCTGCCACATCGAGACATTGGGGCTGTAGACGGGCAGCACCACGTCCTGCGGCTTGCTGTCCGGCTCGGTCTTGTTCATTCCTTCCATCACTTGGGCGGACAATCTCGCCGCGGCCTGCATGGCAGCCTGATCCATGTCGTCGCCCGACTCGTCCATCAACGTCTCAAGCTCGTCGATCTTTCCCTGCACCTCGTCGAGGTTGTCGTCGAACTGACGGTGCGAATCTCGGTCCGTCATCGCGCGGCCCATGACCGTGGTCGCCGCCAGGTGGCCGCTACAGCCGACACCGCCATCCGACACCAGCCCCTTGATGATCAGCTGCCCCTCGCCGGGCAGCACGCTGCCGCCGGGACGGCGGATCTGGCGCTGCACCCGCTCGACGAACGCCTTGCCCACACCCGACAGCTGTGCGTGGTCCACCGCAGCGCTCGGATCGGGCAGGTTGTCGACCCGGCCGACCGTATCGGCCGCACCCTCCTCCATGGCCTCCATCCCGCAGGGATCCAGCGGGCGCAGCCGCACCTCGAGATCATATTCCTGCTCGACCGAGTCGGCCGCCTCGGGCGCGACGTTCGCCACCCGGACGAACAGCGTGGTCGGACCGTGCAGCGCATCGCGATGGACATTGCGCGCCGCACCGGACCCCTCGATGTCCCGACGCTGCTTGTCCACGAGCAGATGCAGATCGGGCCGATCCTCCTTGGCAAAGCGGATCGAGATGCCCGCGGTCCTCCCCTCGGGCATCTCGATCTCGATGCGATGCGCGCGTGTCGCCACGGGGCGGACCGACTGGCCAGCAATAACTTGCTCATCCCGGGGATACGTCAGCGTGTGCTCGGTGACGTCCTCGAAGAACGCATCCTGGAGCGCATAGCGCGCCATCACCGTCGGATAGAGCGCGTACAGGCCATCGGCATGCCAGCGACGCAGGCCGGCGTCGATCCCCTCGAGGCCCTGGCTCAAGGCCAGGTCCTGCTCGAGGAGATGATCCAGATACTGCACCTGGTCTTTCGAGCCGAGCACCTCGCCGAGCGAGAACCAGAAGTGAAAGGTGCGATAGCCATCCAGTGTCTCGTCAGGATCTTCCGGGCGGTGCAGGGGGTATTCGTAGGAACGCGCCCTGGCCGACACGGACTGTTCCTCATTCTGCTTGAGCCAGGAAAACGCCACTGCCTCCGCCATGCCCTCGAAAATCCAGCCGTGCCCGACGGAGTCGTAGACCCAGTCCGACTGGTAGCTGCGCTGCACGGCATGGAACAGCTCGTGGACCATGCTTGCCGTGGTCGACATGTCGTTGGCGAGGTTCTTCTTGCGATCCTCCTCGCTATCGCCCTCGCCAATCGCGAAGTAGGACTCGCTGTTCATGTAGATGGTCCATTCCGACGGGTTGTAGATCCCGTGCGTGACGAACCCGTCCTCGGCGGCGGTCTTCTCGTCGGATATATAGGCTTTGTAGGCGGCCGGTGTGCCCGCCAGCGTGTCGATCTTCGGCTCGCGGAAACCCAACCCTTCAAGCCAGACACTGGCATCCTCCAGCGCCGACCGCGTCGCCGCCGCGGGGCCGACCGCGTCCTGGTCGGCTTGAGGGTCACACATCCCGTCCGGGGCGGTCTTGATCAAGTCCGTGTGACAACCGACATACCATTCCGTGGTTTCCCAACCATCGGCCACCGCCATGGCCGGGAGGAAAGCGGCAAGCGCCAGGCAGGACAGGCGCGCGCCAGTGATGATTCTGGGGATCGGAGTTCTTGCTCCTGCGAGCGGGTCGATACGTAACGGCATGCCAACAACCTCCCTCATAGCGACCGTTTCCTGCCGATCGGGCAACCAACCGGCAATGACGGTCTGCGACGTCTCGCCGCGGGAATCGAAAACGCAGAGTTCAGACTGACCCAAGGCCCGGCTCGTGGCAATCCCCGTTGGTTGCGTAGCGAACGCGCGCCCTGACATGGCGTCATCATGAAAGACATGCCACGAAAAAAAAGCGCGTGGGACCACCCGACGCGCCTTAGACTCGGAAACCGCCCGGCACTAGGTCCGCCGCAAGTAGGCCGTCACCTCATCCCGATCGTGATACAGCTGCCGGATGTCGATATCGAAGTCGACCTCGGCATCCGCCAGCCGATCCGCGATCCGCTCGACCGCATCCATCACCGCCTGCTGGCGCTTTTTCATCGGCAGCTTGAGATTGAAGATCGCCCGTTGGCAGTCTCCGCGCGCCAGCCAGTCGGCCACGAGCGCCGCCACGCGGATGGGCTTTTCCACCATGTCACAGACCAGCCACTCCACCGGCCGCTCGGGGCGGAAGGTGAAACCGTCCTCGCGGCGGTGCTCCACCTGGAGGGATGCGGCCAGCGCCTCGGCCAGGGGGCCGTTGTCCACCGCCGTGACCATCAGCCCCTCGCGCACCAGCTGCCAGGTCCAGCCGCCGGGCGCGGCGCCCAGGTCGACCGCCTCCAGGCCGGCACGCAACAGCTCCTGGCGCTGGTCGGGCGACAGGAAGGTGATCAGCGCCTCTTCGAGTTTGAGGGCCGAACGACTGGGCGCGTGCTTGGACAATTTGAGGCGCGGGATGCCCATCGGTCGGGGCGCCGCCTGCCCCGGATGCGAACAGCCGGGGATCACGGTGGTGGTTTCAATAAAGGTGAGATGCAGTCGCGACAACTGCCGGTTGCGCGGATCGAGCAGCCCGCGCTTGCGCATCGACTGCTCCAGCGGCTTGGTGAACTTGCGGCACAGGCGCATCAGTGGCCGTGTCGCCTCGGCATCCGGCGTCTCGACATAGACCCCGCCGAATTCCTGGCCGTCGAGCTCGGCGAGGATCGGCCCCAGCCGATTGTCCGGCGGCAGGTCGTCCAGCGGATCGCCGGCCAGGCACATCTGCCGGGCAAAGATCAGGTCATCGAGGGAAAGCGTGGCAAACCATTCGGCCAGCGCGTCGGGATCGTGGGCGATGAAGGTGAGATAGCCGCTATCGGGCTTGGCCTTGCAAAAGCCGTGGACGCCGGCCTCGGCGGCGACGGTCTGCACCTGGGAGGCGCAATCACCCTCATAGCCGGCCCGGCAGAGAAGCAGCAGTTGTCGGTTGGTATCCATCATCGCGAGAGGATGCCTCAGCGCGCGCAGAGATGCCATGACGCAAAAAGCCGCAGCGATCGAATCGATCAGACTGCGGCTTCCCTTCCACGGCCCGGGCGAATCGGGCCCGTAACCGGCGTTACTTGTGACGTATATCCTGCAGCGCCTCGTTCATCTTGAACAGCACCATCATCAGCTCACACCAGATGCGCACCAGGATCGCGCCGAACACGATGGTCAGCAGGCCGGAGAAGAACGCGGCGAACGAGAAGCCGTAACTGGAGAACATGATGCCGATGCCGCCGATCACCACACCGACCAACAACAGCCAGTAAATGACGGTAATAAAGTTCGGCGTCAGCATCTTGTCGAAGAAAAGAAGGTCTTTCATGCTCTTGATCCTTTTTGGGTTCTTGGTTTTTTTGAAGCACGAAAGACAGTCAAGACGGGTGACAGTGCTGCGCTCCGCAGAGCCAGACTCGTCGACCGCACTGGATGACCGGCATGGAAGCGCCGATCAAAGGGAAAAGGCGGGGAAACAATCGATTCCGTTCCAACCGTCGAGACTTCCTGTCAAAAATTGCTTCGATTCGAGCCTATCACAGCGCGTATTAACCGAATCGAGGCGCATGACTAGGAGGGACGTTTCTCATCGGCTGCGTAAGTCGATAGGCATACGCAGCCGTGCACGGCGACAAATCAATGCCAACCCACGCGCGCGTTCAAACAACCCCCACTTGGCAAAAAGGGGTTCTGGCCCTTTAAGGGGCAGGGTTAGACTTCACGATCTGATCCTGCCTTGGCTTGCTGCTATTGTCATGGCGCTTGCCGTGCCGCATGTTCCTAGTCAGAAAAGGAGTCTTCCGTGAATCAGTCCCCTTCCACCAACCCGTCTGCGTACTGGCTGGCGGATATCGACTCGCTCGATCGCGAGGCTTTGATCGAGCGCCTGCGCTCCATGGCCGCTGAACTCGACCTGGCTCACGACCGTGAGCGGGCGCTGATCGATGATCTAACCGGCCTGGGCAATCGCCGTGACTTCGTGCGCCAACTGGACACCCTGTTCAGCCAACATCGGCGCAACGACCTGCCGGTGAGCCTGATCCTGCTCGACATCGTCCAGTTCATTAACCACCACGGCCCATCGGCCGAAGACCGCGTGCTGCGTGCCTTCGGCGACTGTCTGCGAGAGACGCTGCGTGGCATGGACATGTCGTTTCGCATCGCCGACCACGAGTTTGCCGTGATCCTGCCCGATACCCCGGTAAACGGCGCCGCGGCGGTGACGGACAAGTTGCGCCTGGCGGCCGCCTACTTCCTGGTCGAGGATGCCGAGGCGTCGACACGATTTGATGTCAGCGTGGGGGTGGCTGCGTTCCGAGTCGAAGACGAGGATGCCGACGCCATCGTCCAGCGGGCATACGAGGCGCTCGACGAAAGCCGGGCGGCGCAGGCGGATTGGGGACAACCAGCGTCCGAGAAATAGGCCGACCCTCGCTTCGCCCCCCTGGTAGGTCGGACTTCAGTCCGACGTCGGCCAACGGCCGACCACTTCAAATCTCGGATAAATGCTGGTGGATCGTTTCGCACGCCGGTTGCGTAAAGCGACCAATAACGACCGCCCTGTCAGGCGCGCGACCCCCTTTTCTAGATTGACCCAGAAAAGAGGCGAAAAGAAAGACACCCCACGGGTTGGCTCTTCGGGCCTTCGAGGCCGGACTTCTGGCGGCCTCGATGCATCACGACCGCCGGCTGGCTCGGAGCCGGCTCGACACGACGCCGTATCGCGGCAAGACTAGGCTTCCAGCGATTCTTGAACCAGATCCTGAAACTCGTCCATCATGACTAGCCTCACTGCTGGACAGAAGCTGGTGCAATCTCCCCCCAAAGCGGGCAAGTCACTTTTTTCGCTGTTGTTTTGATTCGTGAATAGCGTGCTCGCGGGGGATTTATGCTGGACGCATTGGAAGCTGGTTTAAAAGCGTGGTTGTGGCCCGGGATCTCGGCCATTTTTTCGGTGGTGGTCACCTATGCCATTTACCGCGCCGCCCTGGCGGTTTTCCGTCGTTTCTCTGAGTCACGGGCTGTACTTCGACTATTTGTCGATGCCGCAGCCGGTGCCTTCGGGGCGGTCTTCCCCCTGCTGGCGTTAGCGGGGACGCTCGCCTCGGCGCCACCTGATCTGCCCTTCATAACAGGCATCCAGCAAACCACCTCGTTATTGCTGGTATTTGCGATTACCTGGGCCTCGCTGCGACTGACGTCTGCGATTGGCGAGGTAATTGTCGCGCTGAACCCGGTGCTTGAAGGCGAGTGGAAGCGAGCACGCAAGGTCGAGACCCAAACCCGATTTCTTGTCCGGGCGCTGAGGATCCTGATCGTGATCATCGGTTTTGGCGCGGCCCTGATGACCTTTGAGTCCGTTCAGCACATGGGAGCCAGTCTGCTGGCGTCCGCCGGCGTGGGCGGTTTGATTCTGGGTTTTGCTGCCCGCCCGGTGCTCAGTAACTTGCTGGCCGGGATGCAGATTGCTCTCACACAACCTTTTCGCATCGACGATGTACTTAACGTAGAGGGAGAGTGGTGCTGGGTGGAAGAGGTGACCGCCACTTACGTGGTGGTCAGAATCTGGGATTTACGGCGCCTGGTTATTCCGTTGCAGTGGTTTATCGATCACCCGTTCCAGAACTGGTCCAGAAACAATTCTGAACTGTTGGGAACGGTGTTTATCTGGGTGGACTACACCATGCCGATAGAACCGCTTCGACAGGAATTCAACCGCCTGCTTGCCCACTCGAATATCTGGGACAAAAAGGTTGCCACGGTGCAGGTGACCGATGCCAGCGACCAGGCCATGCAGGTCCGTTTTTTGATGAGCGCACCGGACTCCACCCGGAATTGGGACCTTCGCTGCGCCATTCGTGAAGGGCTTGTGACCTTCATTCAGGAAAACTATCCGGCCCAGTTGCCTCGCGTGAGGGCCCGGCTGGTGGACGACCAGGAACCGTCCTGAGCCCCGCCGGGTGCGCGAGGTCTTTTCTTGCCTAGGTAAAAGAAAACCGACTCGCGCTCCGAGCACGGCGGCGAGTCCATGGCAGATCGCGCAATCGGCCGACTTGCCTAATTGCTCAAGAAGATGCTGGTGGACCGTTTCGCACGCCTGTTGCGCAGAGCCATCAATAGCGACCGCCCTGCCAGGCGCACGAGCCCTGCAGGGCGGCAAATTAGCGGCAGCTTGAACACTCGGCGCGTGAAATGCTTCTATGCAGCAGCCGGCACCACCCCGGCCCACAACTCATCAAGAGTCGAGCTCTAACGAGACTCGTGGGTGATCTCTCCCCTCCGGAGCACAGAAGCTTCGAACTACGGCGGTCACCTTGACTCCAGAATCCATTTTCTCAGCTATAGATTTGGCTGCGCGCGATTTGATGTAGCCAATTTTTTGCTTTGAAGCACCGAGCAACCCAAAGAATCGCGGCACTGGCATGTATACCGCCACTGCGTTCTCATCGTGCTTGTTACCCCGCTCACGAACCAAAGAGACCTGAGCGCCAACCTTACAATGGCGCCGAATTATCGGTGCCCGTCCTTCAAAACCAGTTCCAGCTACAATTGCATTCTGGCCTATAAAACCACTCCTCTTGCTTGAGGAGCCCTTCAGCGTATGAAGCGATCACTCTTGGTCGCTGTCCAACCCCCGACTCGCCATATTCGCCGCCCGAAACAAAGCCCGCCGCTTGTTCAACGTCTCCTCCCACTCGGTCGCAGGAATCGAGTCGGCGACGATCCCGCCCCCAGCCTGAACGTGCAGCTGCCCGTCCTTGATCACGCCGGTACGGATGGCAATCGCCGTATCCATGTTGCCGTTCCAGGCCCAGTAACCCACCGCCCCGGCATAGACACCACGCTTGACGGGTTCGAGCTCTTGGATGATCTCCAGCGCGCGGATCTTCGGTGCACCTGAGACGGTGCCGGCGGGGAAGGTCGCGCGCAGGACGTCCATGGCGTTGAGGTCGTCGTCGAGTCCGCCGACGACCTGGGAGACGATGTGCATGACGTGCGAGTAGCGCTCGATG
>JAABTF010000037.1 GCA_011389965.1 Halothiobacillus sp. | reverse complement strand
AAAAACGCCCGAGACCGGCAAGGGTCTCGGGCGTTTTCTCGTCGGTGGAGGCGATTACTTCTGGTAGCGCCGCTTCCACTCCTCGTAGGGCATGCCGTAGACGTGCTCGCGCGCTTCGGCGTCCGCCACCTCGACGCCCTGCTTTTCCGCCTCTTCGCGCAGCCAGCGTGACAGGCAGTTCCGGCAGAATCCCGACAGGTTCATCAGGTCGATGTTCTGCACGTCGGTGCGGTCCTGCAGGTGGGCGACCAGCCGGCGGAAAGCGGCGGCCTCGATCTGGTCGCGGTTACTGGGGTCGATGGCCATGGTGGAAAGTCCTCTTGGCGGCTCAGTTGTCGGGCGTGCGCGTGTCGTAGGTCACGGCATGCAGCTCGCCGGATTCGAGCGCCGGCTTGAGGATGCGGTTGAGCATCTGGTGTTGCTGCAGCAGAGACTTGCCGATGAAGGCGCTGCTGGTGACCGCAATGCGGAAATTGCAGCCTTCGCCGTCCGGGCGCACGTTGGCGTCAGGCAGTACGGCCTGGATCAGATCGATGATCTCGTTATCGGTCATCTGCGGAGGGTCCTCCGGTCGTCTTCAAGGATGGGCTGGCAGTGTCTAGACCCTGTAACACCGGGGCTAGCAGCTGGGCGCGCCAGCCCTGGGTGAGTCGTGAGGGCCGATCCGGGTTGGCCATGTGCTGTTTCAGCTCCGCGCTGGTGGCCAGGCGGGAAGGGCTGATCGATTCCCGAGAGGCGATCCCTGCCAGTCGCTTTTGAGCGGATTTTAACAGCTCACGCTGTTCCGGCGGGAGGCTGGGCGGACGCGGCAGGGAAGGCCAGTCCGCCGGTGGTTGGTTGAGCGTCTCTGCGATCCCCGCGGCCAGCGCCCGCAGACGCTCGAGGCGGGAAGGGGCATTGCCGCTCAACGGTCCCTTGCGGCTGGTGATCAGGGGCGTCATGTCCTCGGCCGTGACCGGGCGGGGCAGGCGGGTGATCGCTTTCGAGATGGCATGGGCGATGTCCAGCAGGGCCTGGTCACCCCAGACCCACCGCCGCGGCAGATCGCGCTCGCGGGCCATGACTTCCCGGTGGGCCGCCAGGACCTTCAGCGCCGCAAGGCCGGCGCGGTTGAGCGTCTGCAGGCCGCGGACTTTTTTCCAGCGGCTCTCGTCGTGGGGGGCAAAGCGTGCTGGCTGGAGTTGCCGCTCGGTCTCCTCGCTCATCCAGTCAAGTCGCCCGGCCTGTTCTAGCCGATCGCGCAGCATCGGGTAGAGCCGTTGCAGTTGCACCACGTCTTGCACGGCGTAGTTGTACTGAGCCTCGGAGAGGGGGCGGGCGAGCCAGTCGCTGCGCGTCTCCGCCTTGTCGAGCGTGACCTCAAGCAGGGCCTCGGTCAGCGCCGCATAGCTCAACTGGGCGCCGATGCCGAGCAGTTCGGCGGCGATCTGTGTGTCGAACACCTCTTGCGGCAGGCGTCCGGCGGCCGACAGGATGAGGTCGAGATCCTGGTCGCCCGCATGCATGACGACCGCCCCTTTCGTCGCCACGATCTGTTCCCAGATCGGCGCCAGGTCCAACCCGCTCAGGGGGTCGATCAGCCAGACGGCATCGTTGGTGGCGACCTGTAGCAGGGCCAGTTGGGGGTAGTAGGTGCGCTCGCGGAAGAACTCGGTGTCCAGGGCGAGAAAGTCAGCCGAGGCGAGGGCCTCGAGCAAGAGCGATGCTTGCTCCGCTCGGGTGATCAGGTGGACGGGGGGCGTTGTCGGGCTCATGCGCCGTCATCTCCCCGCCGGTCACCCATGCCGGTCAGTCTTCTGCCGGGTCGAGGAGCGTGGCCGACTCGATGCGAACGGTCTCGCGTGGCACGTCCTGCCGCAACGGGCCGGCGGGGCCGGTGGGGATGCTCGCGATGCGATCGAGCGTGTCCATCCCGTCGATCACCTGGCCGAAGACGGTATATCCGGCGCCAGCGGCGCTGGCGTCGCGGCGATTTAGGAAGTCGTTGTCGACCAGATTGACGAAGAACTGGGAGGTGGCCGAGTCGGGATCCGATGTGCGCGCCATGGCGATGGTGCCGCGGCGATTCGCCAGCCCGTTGTCGGCTTCGTTGACCACGGCCGCCCCGGTGGGCTTGCGCTGGAAGTCGGCGGTAAAGCCGCCGCCTTGGGCCATGAAGCCGGGGATGACACGATGGAAGATCGTGCCCTCATAAAAACCGTCGCGCACGTAGCCGAGGAAATTCTCGACTGTTCTGGGGGCCTGTTCGTCGAACAGCTCGACCACGATGGGGCCGTGGCTGGTCTCCAGGCGGACCTCCGGCCCGGCCTGTGCTGCATGGCCGCCGAACAGCATCAGGCCGGCCATCACCAGACCGGCCAGGGAACGCGTCAACCGATCACTCATCGCGGTGGACGCGTTCCAGGCGCTCGTGGCGTTCCTGGGCCTCGATGGTCAACGTGGCGATCGGGCGGGCCTCCAGGCGCCTCAGACCGATTTCGTCACCGGTCTCCTCGCAGAAACCGTAGTCGCCGTCGTTGATCCGCTTGAGTGCCTTGTCGATCTTGTTGATCAGCTTGCGGTAACGATCCCGGGTGCGCAGTTCGAGCGCGGCGTCCGATTCCAGTGTGGCCCGATCGTTGATGTCCGGCTCCTGCCAATTCTCCTCGCGCAGGTGGTTGATGGTCGAATCCGATTCGCTCATCAACTGCTCGCGCCAGGTCAGGAGCTTCTGCCGGAAGTACTCCAGCTGCATCGGGTTCATGTATTCCTCATCTTCTGAGGGCTTGTAGCCTTCCGGAAGTTCAACTGCCATGTTATCTACCACCTCTGCCCGAGCAGACGCTGAAAAGTGAAAATCATTACGCCGACAACGACTTGTGGCGGGTCGGTGACCACCCGCTGCGATCGCCGTCTGTCCCCGCCAAGCGGCACCTGACCGTCAGCGGGCGACGGGCAAGTATAGGGGCGGGGGATGACGAGCGCAACGCCCGGCGGATGCCCCCTTGAAGGCGCTCCGTCAAGGGCTTGCTCCTGTCTCTGGCGTTTCGTTGCGCAGCTGTCGTTCGCTGGTGAAGACCCAGGTGCGGGTGATGACGAGTCGGTCCCGCTTTTCGGCCAGCTCCGCCGGAAATGCTGGGTAGGGCGCGGCCGCCTGAAGCAGATTGCGGGCGGCGTTATCCAGGGTCGCGTTGCCCGATGAGCGGCGTATGGCCAGATTGAGCACCTGCCCGCGCTTGCCCACCGTGACCTCCAGAATGATTTGCCCGGAGATGTTCTGTTGCACCAATGCCTGGGGGTAGTGATGGTTGCCGTAGACCTCGACCTGGCGCTTCCATTCGGCCAGGTAGCGGCCCTCCGGCCCGCCCAGGGTTCGACTGGTGACGTAGCCGGTGCGCAGGGCGGCATTGACCTGTTCGTAGAGCTGGTCGATGCGATCCTGGGTGGGGATGGAGCGATTCGCATCGCTAGCGGCCCAAGCCCCCTTTTGTTGCAGGCTCTGGCCTTGGTCGAGGGTGGTGTCGCTGCTGGCGTCCGCGCCGGCCTCGGCAGCGATTCGCGTCTGGGTGGGCATGTGCTGGGCATTCGGGTCCAGTTGCTCGCCGGCGTCCCGAGTGTGTTCGTCTTGCGGCGCATCCAGGCTGATTTCGATGACCGGGGCAGGTTCGTTCTCGGGGCGCGAGATCTCCGTGAGCAGGAAGGCCAGATGCAGCACAATGGCCAGCAAGATGGCCAGTTTGAGCGGGCGCCCTGTGCTGAGCGAGTTTTGGGGTGATTCCGCCGCCATGGCTGTAGTCGATCCGTCCATGTGTTCCTTGTGCGAGGGGCTGGGGGCGCTCGGTTAGAGGGCGCGCCAGTCGCCGGGCGGGCTGTCGCCCATGGCACCGGCCATGCCGGGGTCGCGCCACGTTTGCCCATTCTGGGTGACGATCAGGGTGCCGTCGAGCCCCAATTGCCGCGCCATGCCTGCCGCTTGCTCGGGGGTGGCGAGCATCAAGGCGGTCGCCGCCCCGTCGGCCAGGGCCGGGTTGTCGTCGAGCACCGTGGTGCCGGTGTTGGCACGGGTGGGACGAGCGGTGAGGGGGTCGATGATGTGGCCAAAGCTCTCGCCCCGGTATTGGATGCGGCGCTGGTAGTCCCCCGAGCTGCACAAGGCGCGCCGCCCCCGCGTGGATACGCCACCCAGCACGCCTTCGCCCCGCGGATCACGGATGCCCAGGCGCCATTGGCGTGCGCCAACACTCCCCAGCGTGTAGATGTCGCCGCCGGAATCCAGCAGGCAATCGGTCACGCCTAGTTTGCCAATCGCATCGAGCACCCGCCCGGCCGCAAACCCTTCGGCCAGGGCGTTGAAGTCGAACTGCACCCGCCGATTGCTCACCACCACGAGATCACCTTCCAGATGCACGTCGTCCATGGACGGAGCGTGGGCCAGCCAATTCTCCAATGCGGCTTCGGTCGGTGGCGGGCTGGCTTGTGAGGATTTGCCGCGGGGGGCGGCATGGAACCCCCATAACGCGATCAATCTGCCGATGCTGGGATCGAAACGGCCGTCACTGGCCGAATGGATGGGGCGGGCGATCCGGATGAGTTCGCGGATGTCCCGTCCCGCTCGGGCCTCGCCGCGTTCGGCCAGTTGCTGGTTGAGGCGGGTCAGTTCGCTTTCCTTCCAGGGATGCAGGCGTCGATAGAGCGGCTCGACGATCGCCTCGGCGGCACGGGTGGCCGCATTGACCTGTTTCGCCGGGGTGTCGTGAAAGCGCAGGGTCCAGGTCTGGCCGAAGACCATGAAACCGGCCTCGGTGATCGGCGCCGGGCGCTGACAGCCGCTCGCCCAAGGCAAGGTGGCCAGACCCACCAGTCCGCCGAGAAAGCGTCGCCGGTCGGGCGCGGTCACGGTGCCCCGTGGCCCCCGGTTTGCTTGGCGACGCGCTGGGCGAGGGAATCCAGCAGCCGGCCGGTGACGTCCGTGTCGGTCGCGGCCGTGATTTCCCGCGCGCAGGTAGGGCTGGTGACGTTGATTTCGGTCAGCCAGTCACCGATCACGTCCAGCCCGACGAACCAGTGGCCACGCTCGGCCAGCCAGGGGCCCACGGCGGCCGCGATCTCACGATCGCGTGGGCGCAACGGCACCACCTCACCACGGCCGCCGGCCGCCAGGTTGGCGCGGAAGCTCCGTTCCCCCGGAATGCGCAGCAGGGCGTGGTCGACCGGTTCGCCGTCGATCAGCAGCACCCGGCGGTCGCCGGTACGGATTTCCGGTAGGTAGCGTTGCGCCATGACGAGCTCGGTCTGGTCGTGTGTCATGACTTCCAGGATGACCTGGGTGTTGACGTCTTCCTCGCTGACCTTGAAGACGGAGCTGCCGCCCATGGCATCGAGGGGCTTGACTACGATCTCGCCCTGTTCGGCGGCGAAGGCCCGGATCAGCTCGATCGACCGGGTTACCACTGTGGGCGGGCAGAATTGCGGAAAGTGCTGGGCCAACAACTTCTCGTTGGCCGCACGCACGGCGTCGGGTCGGTTGGCGACCACCACGCCGGCCTGCTCGGCCAATGCCAGCAGCCCGGTGACGTAGTGGTAGTTCAGGTCGATCGGCGGGTCCTGGCGCTGGAGGATGATGTCGAAGGCGGTCAGGTCGTGGACCTGGTGCTCGCCCAACTCGTGGAAACGTTCAGCGGCGTCGAACACGCTCACCGGCGCGCAAGTGGCCCGTGGGCGGCCATCGGCGAAGAACAGCCAGTCGGGCTCGATGTACCAGCATTCCCAGCCGCGAGCCTGGGCACTCAGCAGCATGGCAAAGGAGGTGTCCTTGTACGCCTTGATCCGCTCGATCGGGTCCATCACGACGGCGATGCGCAAGTTCCTTGGCATGAGGCGGGCTCCGCTTGAGGTGGGTCGGGGTGGAAGGTTCAGTCGCCGCTGGATCGGTCGCCCAGCAGGTCCTGCTGCTCGCGTGCGGCGGCCAGCAACGCCAGACGGGCCACCACGCCGTAGCAGTACAGGCGGTTCTGATCGCTGTCGGGCGAGGCCTCCGGCGCGGGAGTCACCCCGGACTGCGTGAACGGCAAAGGCACGAATTCGGCGCCCGGCGAATTGAGGTTTTCGCTCTGGCCCTTCTTGGTGTGCACGCGGTAGAAACCGCCGACGACGTGGCGGTCGATCATGTAGAGGACCGGTTCGGCCACGTGCCCGCTGCTGCCCAGGCACTCGAAGCTGTAGATGCCCTCCTGGATGAGGACGCGGTTGATGTCGCGCCCGTCCTTGGAGGCGGCCATGCGGGTGCGCTGCTTGCGGTTGAGCCCGGTCACGTCCTCGGCCGACTGTGCCATCATCACCCCCATGCCGTAGGTACCGGCATCGGCCTTGATGACGACGAAGGGCTTCTCTCGGATCTCCAGCTCATCGTACTTGGCCTGAATGTTCGCCAGCAGTTCGCCCACCTTTTCCTGCAGGCAGGCCTCGCCCTCACGCTTCATGAAGTCGATCTGCCCGCAGTCCAAGATCATCGGCGCCAGATGCCAGGCGTCCAGGTCGATCAGGCCGGCAAGCTCGGAGGCCAGGGTCTGATAGTGGCTGAAATGGTTGAATTTCGAGCGGTTCCACCACCCCAGTTGGGCCGGCGGCACCACGGTCTGCTCCAGATCCTCGAGGATCTCCTCGCGTCCGCTGGACAGATCGTTGTTCAATACGATGGTGCAGGGGGAGAAATCACCCACCTCGATGCGCCGGCCGACCCGGGTGATCGGGTGTTGTACCAGTTGGCGGCCCGACGGCAGGTCGAAGGTCAGGGGCTCGTCGATGGCGTCGAGCGAGCCGACGCGTGCCTCGAAGCCGGCCAGTTCGAACAGCTCGACCATGGTGGCCAGCGACTCGAGATAGAACTGGTTGCGGGTATGGCGTTCGGGAATGATGAGCATGCCGCGCGCATCGGGGCAGGCGTGCTCGACGGCCGCCTGAATCGCCTGGACCACCAGCGGGTCGAAGCTGTGGTTGAGGTTGTTGAAGCCGGCCGGAAAAAGATTGGTGTCGACCGGGCCCAGCTTGTAGCCGGCATTGCGCAGGTCGACCGAGGCGTAGAATGGGGCCGGGGTGCGTCGCCACTGGTCGCGGAACCAGCTCTCGATCCGACGGCGGTTCTCGATGATGTGCGATTCGATCATCAAGAGCGGCCCGCAGTAGCCTGCCTCAAGTTCCGGAGTCTGCCCGCTGGTGTCGAGTTGCAAGGCTGAGTGGTTGTTTGTCATCGGGTTTTCGTCCCAGTCTTCACAGGATGGCACCGCGGTTCGGAGCGGCGCGGTAATCGATCGCCCCATTGTAAACGATGGCCCGGCCATTGTTTCCGCCACGGCCTTTGGTGACGGGCGTTTGCCAAAGCAGGGCACGTTGGTTACATTCCGGCAGGACGTACGGCAAGAATCTGCCCGCAGCAAGGACGAAGACATGGAAGCGACAGACAATCACGCGGGTCTCGATGGCCTGAGAATCCTGGTGGTCGACGACAGTAAGACCATCCGGCGTACCGCAGACAGCATCCTCAGCAAGGCAGGCTGCGAGGTGGAAAGCGCGATCGACGGATTCGACGCGCTAGCCAGGATCGGTGGGTTCGACCCCGATGTGGTCATCATCGACATCCTCATGCCCCGCCTCGATGGCTACCAGACCACGGCGCTGATCAAGAACAACGATCGCTTCGCCGAGACCCCAGTCATCCTCCTGTCCAGCAAGGACAGCATCTTCGACAAGGCCCGCGGACGCATCGTCGGCGCTTCCGACTATCTCACCAAGCCGTTCAACAGCGACGAGATCCTCGCGGCCGTCGAGCGGTTCGCCGAGGACCGTCCGGTCGCCGACGAAGGCACCGTTGCCGGCTGAATGTCGATCGTTTCATGGCGGCGCCACGCTGACCGTGGTGTCGTCCGTATCATGCGGAATTTATCTACGAGGACAGGGTAGTGGCTCATATCGTTGTCATTGATGACTCGCCGACCGAGGTCTACGTGCTCCAGTCGATCCTGGAACGCCAGGGACACAAGGTTTCCGTCGCCAACAGCGGGGAAGAAGGCATCGAGGTGGTTCGCAGCGAACACCCGGATGCCGTTCTGATGGACGTGGTCATGCCGGGGATGAACGGCTTTCAGGCGACGCGCACCCTTAGCAAGGACGCGGCCACAGCCGACATCCCGGTGATCATCGTCACCACCAAGGACCAGCAGACCGACCGCATCTGGGGCATGCGCCAGGGCGCGAAGGAATACCTGGTCAAGCCGGTCAAGGAGGCGGACCTGGTCGCCGTACTCAAAACGGTGATCGGCTGACATCATGCAGCACACACAGGACGTGTTCGACTACCTCGGCTGGATCGTTTCCCAGGTTGAGCAGCATGCGGTCGGTCTGCCGCGGGTGGACGACCACGTCAAGACCTGGCAAGGCATCCTGTTTGCCGTGCAAGGCCGCCGCATGCTCGTGGCGCTCGACGAGGTCCGCGCCATCCTGGCTCCGCCCCGGATGGTCACGCTCCCGGGGGCTCGCGACTGGGTCGTCGGTCTGGCAAACCTGCGCGGCGAATTGACGGGCGTATTCGATCTCGGCCGATTCTGGTTCGATGCTCCGACCCCGGCTTCGCGACACAGCATCGTTTTTCTGGCCAAGCACGCCGTCGCCGCCTCGGCCTTTCTGGTGGACCGTTCCTACGGCATCCGCCAGGTTGCCTACGGAGAAGAGCGGCCGCTGAGCGACTCCGAGCATCACGGCGATCTGGCGGTCCTGCCGGGATTCCACCAGGAAGTGCGCCTCAATGAGGAATGGCTGCCGGTGCTGGATTTCCGCTCCCTGCTGGAAAACGACGGTTTTCTCAACGTGGTGGCATGAGCGGGACGGCTTCAGGAATGTCCGCAAACAATCAAAAAATGATGAATTCCATTCAGGAGTAAGTGGCAACTATGAGTCTTGGCGCACGGATGGGCGGCATCAGCCGCAAGATACTGGTCCTCGTAGTACTTGCGGTGTTGGCCTTGGTCGCGACGGTGGTCGTGTTTATCTACTCGGCACAGCGGGATCAGGACTTCCTGGAGCGACGGTTGGCGAGTGCGGAGATCGAACGGAGTTCCCAGGAATTGACCATCGAGGTGCTGCGGGCAATCCGGGGCAACTCCGGGGCATTCGACCGGTTGCAGTCGATTCGAGCGCAGTTCACCGACAACCTGGACGCGCTTCAGGGGCAGGACCCCGAGCAGCCGCAATTGGCCGTCCCGGCCAGCCGTGAAAACTTGATCGAGCGGGTGGACTCCCGGTGGTCCACCTACAACGAATCCCTGAACAAGGTGCTGGGCGGCAAGGAAGCGATCCTGAGCGTCGGCGAGCAATCCGATCAGATCGGCCAGATTCTGCCCGATCTCACGGCGGCCTCCGACGAGGTGGTTCAGACCCTGGTGGCCAACGATGCCCCCAGTCACGTCATCTATCTGGCGACTCGCCAGCTGATGTTCATCGAGCGCATCGGCACCACCTTGGATGAAATCACCGGCGGCGGTGAACAGGCGGTGAACGCCTCCGAGCGGTTCGGCCGCGATGTGGCCCTGTTCGGCGGTGTGCTCAACGGCCTGCTCAATGGCAATCGCATGGCCCCCCGGGTGAGCGACCCCGAGGTGCGTGATGGCCTGCGCGAAGTGGGCGTGCTGTTTGCGACCGTAAACCAACTTGTGTCAGCGGTTCTCGAGCAAGCTCCCGCCCTGTTGGCGGCCAACCAGGCCGCCCGTGAGATCGATCGCATGTCGGGAGGTTTCACTGGTGCCACCTCCGAACTGGCACGCACGCTGGCCGAAGACCAGAACAAGGCAGCGCAATTCATCTACCTGGGTTACGCCACGGGTGGCATCGCCCTGTTGTTGCTGCTTTGGCTCGGCGTGACCCTGGTGCGCGAGTCGCGCATGGCGCTGGCCGAGACCGAGGCCACCAATCAGCGCAACCAGGCGGCCATCCTGCGCCTGCTCGACGAGATGATGACGCTGGCCGACGGTGACCTGTCCACACATACCACGGTCACCGAGGACATCACCGGCGCGATCGCCGACTCGGTCAACTACACCATCGACGCCCTGCGTGACCTGGTAGGTACCATCAATGACACCTCAGTGCGTGTCGCCGATGCGGTACGCCACTCGCAGGACAGCTCGCGTGCGTTGGCCGAGAAATCGCGTGGCCAGGCGCAGCGGATCACCGAAATCTCCGATGCCATCGCCCAGATGGCCGACGAGATCGAGAGCGTGTCGGTCAGTGCCCAGCAGTCGGCCCAGATTGCCGAATCCTCGGTCAACGTGGCCCACCGTGGTGGCGACGCGGTTCGGCAGACCATCAAAGGCATGAACCAGACCCGCGAGCAGATTCAGGAGACTTCCAAGCGACTCAAGCGGCTGGGTGAGTCTTCCCAGGAGATCGGCGACATCGTCGGCTTGATCACCGACATCGCCGACCAGACCAACATTCTGGCCCTCAACGCGGCCATTCAGGCAGCCATGGCCGGTGAGGCCGGGCGAGGCTTCGCGGTGGTCGCCGATGAGGTTCAGCGCCTGGCCGAGCGCGTCAGTGATGCGACCCGTCAGATCGAGCTGCTGGTGAACACGATCCAGACCGATACCTCCGAGGCAATGCTTGCCATGGAGCAGACCACCTCCAACGTGGTCGACGGGGCCACGCTCGCCGAAAACGCCGGCAAGGCCCTGTCCGAGATCGAGAATGTCTCCCTCAAGCTCTCCGAGCAGATCAACGACATCACCTCGGTGGCCCAGAAAGAGGCCTCGGTGGCCACCGATCTGCGTGAGGCGGTCAACCGGATCAGCCAGGAGACCCAGCAGACGGCCGAGAACGCCACCCTCGCGGCCGATGAGATCGGCGAATTGGGCTCACTCTCCGAGGAACTCAATCGGTCGGTTGCCGGCTTCAGCATGCCGGAGCGGGACGAGCCGTCGACTCAGGACTGAGTCGGGCGGATTAGCATGGGCCCGGCCGGGACTCCGATTCCGGCAGCGGACTGGTCGAGACGCGGATATTCCAGCAGGCGGGATGCCCTAAGGCGGTAGAACTAAGATGCGGACAGAAAGGAAAGTCGACGCCATCGTTTTCGACTGGCTCCGAGAGGGGCTTGAAGAGAGACTGGTCGAGCTGCTCAGGGCCCTCGAGCAGCTTTCCGAGGGCGAGAACATCACCGAGCACGTCTTCGATGCCACCCAGGCATTGCAGACGCTGGATCGGGTCTTTTCCATGGTCGACATCCAGTTGGTGCGCGTGTTGGTGCGAACCCAGTTGGCGGCACTCGAACCCCTGGAAAACGACGGTGACGAGCGCGCCATTTCGGCGCAGATCGAGTCGGCAGCTCTACTGCAGGCCTTGCTTGACCGGATGGCCGCAGGGGCTCCGATCAATCCGGCCAGCCTGATGCCGATGGTCAATCGGCTGCGCTCGACGCTCAAGCAGCCCCCCTTGACCGCCCGTGAACTGGCAGCCCGGTCCTTCCTGCTGCAAGCCGAGCACGAGCTGGGCAAGCGCCCTCACCGCAACGACGGCATGGACGATGAGCACCGCCTGCGCCCGCTGCTTCGACAGATGGAGCGGGAAGTGCTCTCGGTAATGCGCGACGACTGGAGCGTCCTGCCGGGGTTGCGGGACCTGTCCATGCAGATCATCGCCAATGAACCCAGCCGCAGCGCCATTATCGCGATTCGTGTCTTCGGTGATCTGCTGCGGCTGACGGAGTCGGACGCGGAACGATACAGCCCTGTGCTCAAGCGGGCGGTCGGACGCGTTTTGCAGTTGTTCCGCCTCCAGCTTTCCGGTCGCAGCGAAGTGGTGATCAATCACGCCGGTCTGGATCTCGGCGCGTCTGTGCTGTTGTCGTTGCTCGATCTCGTCGACGACGACGCGGCTATCGGTGAGGATAGTGCCGCGGAATGGCGCGCCTTGCTGCCCCAGGCCGATGGTGTGGCGCATTTCGTGGGGCTGGACGCCGACGCACTCCATGCCGTGGCCCGTGCCCTGGAAGAAGAGCTGTTGGCGACCCAGGACGTGCTCGACCTTTTCGTGCGGGGTAAGCGCGAGGATCTCGAGCCGCTGGGACGCATCCTGACGAAATTCGAGCAGATGGCGGGGGTGTTGCGCACCTTGGGGTATGCCGCCACCGCGGATGCCCTGGATGCCAGCCGGGAGCGGCTTCTGGCGGTGACCCGCGGTGCCGAGTTGCTTGACGACACCTTGCTGATGGACCTGGCCGGCACCGTCATGCTTGTTGAACAGGTCATCCAAGGTATCCCCGAGAGCATGACGGGCCTGGACCGTTCGGATCGGCTCACCGACCAGACCGTGTCGCGCTCGATCGGTGCCATCGCCAAGGCGGCCTACGACAACCTGGGCGAGGCCCGCGAGAAGATCAATGCGGGCCTTGCCGGCCAATCGACACAAGGATCCTCCCAAGGAAACCATCCCTTCGCCCAGGCGGCCGACATGCTTGTCGGCATCACCGAGGTCTTGCGGCTATCCGGGCGGGATGCTGCCACGCCGCTGGTCGAGGCGCTGGCTCGCTGGGCGCGAGCCCAGGAGTTCGGCGCCCCGGTCGGGGACGAGCACACGCTCGCCGCCCTGAGCGAGATTTTTGCCGCGCTGGAGTTCTATCTGGAAAACCTGCGTGACTTCCAGAAGGAGATCGCGCGTTTCCTCGATGGGCCCAAGCAACGCATCGACGACCTGCTGGGTAATATCGGTAGCGAAGATGCGGAGGTGGTCGGAGAGGCTGCCGAAGCACCTGAGGCCGCCACCGCAGAGGCAGATCGGCCGGTCGACGAGGCAGAGTCGGCACCAACCGGCACGGTCGACGAAAGTCTGCCCAGCGCCGACGAGCTGATTTCGTTCTGGCAGGTGGAGCAGGATGAGGCTACCAAGCCAGCCGCCGAGGAAGTGTCCGCTGAGGGCGCCGACGCGGCCGACGGCGAGCAGTTGAGCGACGCGCTGGATTTCGCCCTGGATGAAGGCGATCGCGAGCAGCGTGCCGAGCTCGCACCGAGTGACGGAGAGGCCAGCCATGACCTCCCGGACGACACGGAGGCAATTCCCGAACTGCCCACCGGCCCGGCGCAAGAGACCCCGGCTGAACCGGCTCAAGCGGCTGACGAAGTGGCGGAGCTGGAGTCGCTGTGGTTGCCCGAGGGAGCCCTCGAAGAGCCGGAGACGAACGAAGCGGCTGCCGCCGGTCCGGCCGACGCCGCTCCTGATCTCAACGAGCTTCCGCAGGGCGCAGAGGAATCCGAGCCGTCGCCGTCGGAGTTTCCCTCGGCCGAGCAGGACCGGGGCGACGCGGCCGAGGCGCCGACGGTAGATGCCGGCCTGAATGAACAGCCTTCCTCCCGGGGAGAAGCTGCCGACGTGGAATCGTCGACAACCGGCGTGGACGTGCCCGCCGGATCATCTGCACCCGATGAGCTGGCATTGGCCGAGGCGGAAAAGACCGAGCCGGCCGCACTCGATGCAGCGCTCGACTTCAGTGTGGCCGACGATCAGGCCGAGCAACGCGAGGAAGTCTTTGCGGGGTTGGAAGAAGATGTCCCCGCGGAGGAAGAGCGGCGTACTGATGTCGACTCGATGTCGACCGAGCTGCCCGGTCAGAAGGCCGTTGCGCCGGAAATTCCCGAAGCAGCTGCCGATAGGGCCGAGTCCGAGGCATCCGACTCATGGGCTGATCAAGCTCAGGACGAGATCGAGCCGCAGCTCGTCGAGACGCCATCCGAATCGGAAGAGTCATTAGAGACTGGGCAACCAGAGGCCGGCATGGCGGACCGACCGGATGCGCCTATTTCTGGCGAAGAGGGTGAGGATGCCCGGCTCGACTTGCCCGAAGCCGAGACAGCGGAGCCTCAATCGCTGGATGCGGCACTCGACTTTGGCGTGACCGATGACCAGGCCGAGCAGCGCGTGACCGACACCGACGATGCGATGTCGGTGGTTCTGCCGGATCAGGGCGAGCAGGCACCCGAGTTGCCTCGCACCGAGGGCGAGGCCGTGGATGAGACGGCCGCCGCCACGGTGGATGAAGACCCGATGATGCAGGAGATGCGCGAGGTCTTCGCTGAAGAGATGGGCGAAACAGTTCCCGATATGGCCACGGCGGCGGAGGCCTGGCAGCAAAGCCGAGATGCCGATGCATTGACCACGCTGCGTCGGGGGTTCCATACCATCAAGGGCAGTGGTCGCATGGTCGGTCTGGACCAGATCGGCGAGTGGGCCTGGGCCTGGGAAAACCTTCTCAATCGTGTCATTGACGGCAAGCGTGAAGACCTCGACGTGACCCGGGGCGGCGCGGTGGCCGCGGTCGGGCTGATGCAGTCGGCCCTGCCCGACCTCGAATCGGGCCGTGCCATCCCGGATGCCCATTGGGAGTCGTCCAAGGCACTGGCCGAGCGACTGGAGGCCGGTGAGACGTCCGATTCGGTAGCAACGGAAATGCCCGGGGAGCCATCTGTCCCGTTCCAAACCGATGACGAGGCAACCGCGTCCGCATCGGGTGCCGTGGAAACGACCCAGATCGAAGCGGCCCAGCCGGTCATCGAGGACCCGGTGTTGCGCGAGATATTCGATCAGGAGATCGGCGGCTACATCGACGAGTTGCATCACAAGATCGATCAGGCTCGTGAACATGGGGTTGGCCTCACTTGCGATAACGATCTGGTGCGGTTGCTGCACACCACACTGGGGTCGGCGCGGACGGCCGGTGTGGACATCATCGCGTCGTTGGCCCGCTATCTGGAGGATTGGACCCGCGTGCTCGCGGAACACAGCGAGCGCCTGGGTGGCGCCGATCTGAAGCTGTTTGCCGAGGGGGCCGACGCCATCGAGGCCCTGCGGCGCTGGGCAGTGGATGCCAGTCAGGACCGGCCGGACAGTGGCGATATCGAGTCGCGCCTGAGTGAACGCCTCGACGAGGCACTGGAGGAGTACGGCGAGGTCGTTGAAAGCGCCGAGGCCCGCGATTCCCGCCAAGCCACTTCGGAGCAGGAACGGTCGCCGGTGGACCAGGCAGCGCGAGATCCCGAAGCGGATGAGGCGCCGCTCCAAGCCACATCGGAGAACTCCCGTGACGAGGCAGGCGACGAATCGGGTGATGCGGTTGGCGCCGAGACAGAGGTGGAGCTTGGCGTGCCATCCGAGGCGCCGTTCGCCGAAGAACACGACGAAGAAGCTTCAGAAAGTGCGGCGCGCTCTTCCGAGGAGGCGGCTGATGAATACGCCGAGATTGAACGTCGGCCCGACGACCACCCCTCGGAACAAGACGAGGACATACTGCAGATATTCCTCGACGAAGCCGACGAGCTTTTGGAGCAGGCAGACGCCTACTTGGCCCATTGGCGGGTGCATCCCCACGACCTCGAGTCGATCCGGCTGCTGCATCGCAACTTGCACACCCTCAAGGGCGGTGCCCGCATGGCGGGGCTGCTCAACCTCGGTGACGTGGCCCACCATCTCGAGGGGCGATTGGATCTGGCGCGGCGCGAGGATACCCAGGACAACGAGGCG
Organism: Halothiobacillus sp.; assembly: GCA_011389965.1. Classification (GTDB taxonomy): domain Bacteria; phylum Pseudomonadota; class Gammaproteobacteria; order Halothiobacillales; family Halothiobacillaceae; genus Guyparkeria. The sequence continues at coordinate 3,193 of JAABTF010000037.1, read as the reverse complement.
CTGGTCGCGTTGGTCCAGCATAGTTACGACATCATTGCCGGGTTGCTCGACCGGGTGCGTAATCAGCAACCGATCCCGCAGCAGCGCGAACTGATTGGACGGATTCTAGCCCCGGATGGCGCCGAGCGGTTCGCCGAGCGTAGCCAGGCGGCCCCGGTGGAGGAGAGTGCGCCAGTACAAGCGGCGCCCTCGGCCGAGGCGACCGAGGCTGTTCCGGACACGCAGCCGGAAGCAGTCCCGGCGGAGCGCGAGGAATCCACCGAGCGCCGCGACGAACAGGTGCGGGTCGCCGCGGGCAGCATCGATGGGTTGGTCAACCAGATCGGCGAATCGGTGCTCTTGCAGTCGCGCATCGACCGGCAGGTCAATGGCTTCGAGCGGCAACTGTTCGAGTTGCAGCAGACCGTCACCCGTCTGCGCAGCCAGTTGCGTCGGCTCGAGATCGAGACCGAAACCCAGATCAAGGCGGACCTGATTGAAGAGGCCGGCATCAGCGAGGAGCAGTTCGATCCGCTGGAATTCGACCGATTCACCCAGGTCCAGGAACTGAGCCGCGGCATCATGGAGTCGTTGGGTGACGTCGCCAATATCGAGGAAAGCCTGAGTTCGCTGACCGAGGAATCGCAGCTGTTGCTGCTGCAGCAATCTCGCCTGGGTCGCAAGATGCAGGACGGGGTGCTGGCCATGCGGCTGGTGCGGTTCAACGACGTCGCCGGCCGGTTGCGACGCATCGTGCGGCAGGTGGGCGACGAGATGGGCCGCCAGGCCGAATTGGTCATCCACAATGGCGATGCGGAGGTCGACCGGGTCACCCTGATGGCCTTGATGCCGTCACTGGAACACATGCTGCGCAACTCGCTGGCCCACGGTATCGAGTCGCCGGAAGAGCGGCGCGCGGCCAACAAGGACCCGATCGGTCAGCTGGTCCTTACCGTGGACAGCAACGGTGGCAATATCACCATCACTCAGCGCGATGACGGGCGGGGCATGGACCTGGATACGATCCGTCGCAAGGCCGTCGAGCGCAACCTGATTCCTGCCGATATCGACATCAGTGACGAGGAGGCTCGCTCCCTGATCTTCCTGCCGGGCTTCTCCACCGCCGGCAATCTTTCCCAAGTTGCCGGACGGGGCGTAGGTATGGACGTGGTCGCTAGCGCCACACGCGAACTGGGTGGCTTTGTCGATGTCGACTCCGAGCAGGGCAAGTACACCGAAATCCGGCTCAACCTGCCACTGACACAGGCGATGACCCGCGGCATTCTGATCGGAAGCGGCAATGACCGCTACGCCATTCCCTACAAGGGCGTGGTGGCCGTGACCCGCATGACCGGCGTGGCCTTGGCGGAGCACTACCAGGAGGAAAAGCCGCAGATCGAGTACGAAGGGGAGCAATTCCCGCTCTACTACCTGGGCGACCTGCTGTGGGGGCTCGCCCCGGCCGAAACCGCCCAGGATGTCGCGGCGATCCGGCCGATCATGCTGTTCAAGCTCGGCGAGCGCCGCTTTGCGCTGCACGTGGATCATCAGCTCGGCGGGATCCAACTGTTCGTCAAGTCCCTGGGGCCGCAGCTCGGCCGTATTCCGGGATTGTCCGGGGCCACCATCGCCGACGATGGTGATGTCATCCTCGTGCTCGAGATGTTCGAGCTGGTGCAGCAATTCCAGCGGCGCGACTATCAGAGCCGATTGGGGGACGAGGTGGTTACCAAGCCCCAGCGGGACCGTCCCACGGTGCTGGTGGTCGACGACTCGCTCACCGTGCGCAAGGTTACCGCGCGCACCCTCGAGCGGAACAATTATGATGTCGTGCTTGCCCGTGACGGCGTGGAGGCGCTGGGTGTGCTGCAGGACACCCTGCCGGACCTGGTGCTCACGGATATCGAGATGCCGCGGATGGACGGGTTCGAGCTGCTGGGCGCGATCCGTAATGACCGCTCCTCCAAGAACACCCCGGTGATCATGATCTCTTCGCGGACCGGCCAGAAGCATCGCAATCGTGCCGAGGCGTTGGGTGTCTCGGCCTACCTGGGCAAGCCCTACACGGAGCTGGATCTGATCGAGAGTATCGAGCAGTTGCTGCCGCAGCACACCGCCTTGCCCGGAGAAACGTCATCGAGCGTGGTCCGGCCCGCGTCGGGAGTCGACCAGAATGCTGACTAAATGGAGCGCCACTTGATGGAGCAACAGAGCGACCAATCCAGCAGCGCCGCGGCTGCGATCGCCTCGGTGCGTGCCGTGCGCCTGCCAACGCAGCTGACCGATCTGGACCTGCTGATTCCCTACGCCCTGATCGCTGAGATCACGGACGTGGCATTGCCCGAAGGCAGTATCCAGCTAGGACGCAGCGAAGCCACCATGGTCGACTGGCGTGGCCAGCGCATACCGCTGGTGAGCTTGGAAGCGATGAATGGCGAGGCGGTGCCCACCATCGGCCATCGGGTACGCTGTGCCGTTCTTTACGGGACCGATCCCGAACGAGCCCTGCCGTACTACGCCCTGCTGCTCTCGGGGGTGCCGCGCTCGGAGCAGATCGTGGCCAGCCAGATGGAGTCGGCCGGCCCGCAGGACAATCCGCTCTGGAAGGCGGTTGTGCGCACGGGCGGGCAGTTGACGGCCATCCCCGATATCCGCGTGCTCGAGGAGCGCATCGACCAGATGCGGCTCAAGCAGGCCGAATCGACGGCCTGAATCCACTGCCCCTGGGCAGCGCCAAAGAAAAAACCCCGGCTCACCGCAAGGTGGCCGGGGTTTTCTTTCGCTACTGGCGAGAAATCAGCTGTGCCGTGCGTGGCGGTGCATCTCGCCGATCAGGTTGGCGGCGACCATGCCAAGCAGACCTGCCGCCGTGTAGCCGGTGGCCGAGGCCAGGTAGCCCGAGAAATACCTGGCGGTGCTGCTGATGTAATCCATCACGGCGAGTTGGTCGAATTGACCGGAAAAGGCGTAGAAGGTGGCGTTCGAGATGCCGAAGGCCGCCAGGGCCCCGGTCAGCAACCCCAGCCCGATCAGCAGCACGCCGCCGATCTGGCCGCCCGGCCGGCCTACCGCCAGGCCATGGGCGGTCAGGCGTCCCGCCCCCCAAAGTGCGGCGTAGGCCACCAGCACACCCGGGTAGGCGGGCGAGAAGCAGCTGGCCATGGCCGCCCCGTCGAGGAGAACGCTACCCAGGTCGATGGCCACGGCCAGGGCC
>JAABTF010000012.1 GCA_011389965.1 Halothiobacillus sp. | reverse complement strand
CACCGAGAAAGGCGAATTCGTCCTTCAGCGCATTGATTTCGGCGTCGATCGTGGGCGCCTTGTCGGCCATGCCATTTCCTCCAGGGAACCTTGGGGCGGGTATCAGTCGGGGTCTCGCACGGTAAAGCTCTCACCGCAGCCGCAACTGTCCTCGATATTGGGATTGTTGACGTGCAGCATGCGGGTCAGACCCTCGACGACGTAGTCCAGAGTCGACCCCCGGATCACATCGAAGCTGTCCTGGTCAGTAATTATCGCCACCCCATCGCAATCGAACCACAGATCGTTGTCATCAACCTCGCGGGCGGCATCCATGACGTAGGCAAAGCCGGAACAGCCGGACTTCTTGATCCCCAGCCGCAGACCCAGGGCGCTGCTGTCGCCCCTGAAGGTCTGTTCCAGATGGCGGCGGGCCGCGTCGGTCATGGCCAATTGCTGGTCGTCTGCCACCGCCCGGGCACGGGCACGGGCCGCGTCGATCCTGGCCGGGTCGACCGCGGTAGCAGTTTCTGTTGCGGGTTGGGCGCTATGTGCTTCGGCGGTCATGGGACCATCCTCCGGATTGCTCGCTTCAACTCGCCTCACGGGGCGTCTTGGCGACGTATATGGTGTCGTTCTCGACTCTGACATCGTAACAGTCAATGGGTTCGTAGGCCGGTGCGGACAGCGGCTCGCCGTCTTTAAGACAGAACTGGGCGTCGTGCCAGGGGCAGGTGATGATGTCACCGTCCAGCGGTCCTTCGGAGATCGGCAGCTCCTGATGACTGCATTCGTCGACCACGGCGAGGATCACGCCGTCGACATTGACCACCAGGATGTCGACATCCGGCCCCTCGACGACACGACGTTCGCCCGAGGCGAGCTCGCGTTTCTCGCAGACGCGGAGCCAGTCGTCACCCGGTGTCTGTTCTTCAATATTGCTCATAAGGGTCTGACCAAAAAAGGAATTGTTATGTTCCGTCAACGGTAATTTTCGGACGCACGGACGACGCCCGAGGACGCCTTCGCGCCGACGGTTACTGGCGCGGGGCAGCCACTGTTTAGAACATGCCGGTGGCCAGCTTGGCTTCGTCGGACATCATCTCGCGACTCCAGGGCGGGTCGAAGACGAGTTCGACTGCCGCTTCCTCGATCGTGGGGATTTCCATGATGCGCTGATGCGCATCCGAGGCGATCACGCCGCCCATGCCGCAGCCCGGCGCCGTCAGCGTCATATCGACTTGCACGCGTCGCCCGGCGACGGGCAGGCTTTCGACCTTGACGGTGTAGACCAGGCCGAGGTCGACGATATTGATCGGGATTTCGGGGTCGAATACCCCTCGCAGCTGCTCCCAGACCATGTCTTCGACTTCCTCGTCGGAGGCGTTTTCGGGCAACTCCGGTTGCGGGGGCGGCTCCTTGCCCAGGGCATCGGCATCCTTGCCCTCCACGCGCAGCAGGTGGCCGCGGGCCTTGATGGTAAAGCTGCCGCCAAGGGCTTGCATCAGTTCGACAGGCGTGTCCTTCGAGGCCAGCACCTTTTGTCCCGAAGGGACCATGGTGCAGACCACGTCACGGCTCAGCCGAATGCGTTCCATTGGTTCCACGTCGTACTCCGTCGGCAATGATTGGTCAGACGAGCATGTCGCGCACGCGGGATACCGCGGCCACGAACTGGTCGATCTCGTCTGTGGTGTTGTAGAAGGCGGCCGAAGCACGGGCCGTCCCGGACACGGCGGAAAAACGCTGCATCAACGGCATGGCACAGTGATGACCCGTGCGGATCGCAATCCCCATCGAATCGAGCAGCGTGCCGATGTCGTGCGGATGCGCACCGTCGATCAGGAACGAAACCACCGGGACCTTGTGCGCGGCCGTGCCGATGATGCGCAGACCCGGGATCGAGCCTAGCCCGTCGGTCATCCGGGCGAGTAGCGCGGCTTCATGGCGTTCGATCGCCAGCCAGTCGAGCGAGTTCAGCCAGGAAAGCGCGGCGGCAAAACCGATCGCGCCCTCGATGTTCGGCGTGCCCGCCTCGAACTTGGACGGCGGCGGGGCGTAGCGGATGCCGTCGAACCGCACCTCCTCGATCATGTCACCACCGCCCAAAAACGGCGGCATGCGCTCGAACCAGTCGCCGCGGGCATACAGGGCGCCCACGCCGCTGGGCCCGAAAACCTTGTGGCTGGAGCAGGCGTAGAAATCGCAGCCGAGTGCCTCCACGTCCACCGGGCCATGTGGCAGACCCTGGGCGCCGTCCACGAGTACCGGCACGCCTCGCTCCCGCGCGATTTCCGTGATGCGGGCGACGGGGTTGATGGTGCCCAACGCGTTGGAGACGTGATTGATCGCCAGCAGCCGCGTGCGCTTGGTGAGCAGGCCGGGCAGGGCGCCGATTTCCAGCTCGCCGTTATCGTCTACCGGGATCACCTTGATCTCGATGCCCTTGCGCTCCTTGAGCATCACCCAAGGCACGATGTTGGCGTGGTGTTCCAGTTCGCTGAGGATGATCTCGTCACCCGCCTGCCAATCGTGCGAGATAGAGTGGGCCAGCAGGTTGATCGCTTCGGTGACGCCGCGGACGAACACGATCTCGCGCTCGCTCTCGGCGTTGAGCGAACGGGCCACCTGTGCGCGGGCCGCCTCGAAGCGTTCGCTGGCGCGAGCCGAGAGGGTGTGCACGCCGCGATGGATATTGGCGTTATCGTTCTCGTAGAACTCGCGGATGGTGTCGATCACCGCCTGCGGCTTTTGCGTGGTGGCGGCATTATCCAGGTAGATCAACGGCTTGCCGTGGATTTCCTGATGCAGCACCGGGAATTGATCCCGGATGGCATCCACGGAGAAGCCCTCGCTATGTAGCCCGGTTCTCGCTGCCTGTTGCCGACCGTCGCTCATTACGCTTCCGCCACGTCCGGATGTTGGCCCAACTGAGCCTGTACCCGCTCGGTTAGCCAGTAACGCAGGGTCTCATCGGGGATCTCGTCGATTACCTCCTGGGCGAAACCGGCGATCAACAGGCCCCGAGCCTCGGCCGCTGCCAGCCCACGGCTGCGCAAATAGAACAGCGCCTCTTCATCCAGTCGACCAATGGTCGCGCCGTGCGAGCACTGGACGTCATCGGCGTAGATCTCGAGTTCGGGCTTGGCATCGATCTCGGCGGTATCCGACAGCAGCAGATTGTTGCTCGACTGGAAGGCCTGAATGCGCTGAGAGTCGCGTTCTACCAGGATGCGCCCCTTGAACACGCCTCGACCGGACTCGTCGGCGATGGTCCGATAGTGCTCGTTGCTGGTCGTGTCGGCCGCGGCGTGGACGATGCGGGTATGCGTGTCCATCAGCTGCTTGCCGCGCGGCATCATCAGGCCGATCAGATCGCTGTGCGCGCCCGTGCCGTCGATCTGGATGTCGTATTCACGTCGGATCACCTGGCCACCCAGCTGCATGTTGTAGCTGTGATAGCGCGCGTCACGCTCGAGGCTGGCAAAGCAGCGTTCGGTCGACAGCCGGGCCGGACCCGTGAGCCCCAGCGCGATGTGGGTCAACGCGGCGTTGGCCGCGATTTTCGAGACGATCACGCTGTTGCGCCAGGACGGCTGGTCGCCGACTGATTCGCTCTGTTCGATCACGCTGGCCTGCGCGCTCTGACCCAGGCGGATCAGTACGCGCGGATGGCTCATGGCCCCGTCGGTGGCACCGTCGAGCCACTCGATCACGATCGGGCGCTCGATCACGCTGCTGGCGTCCACGTCGATCACAACGCCTTCACGAGCCATGGCGGTGTTCAGGGTCACCAGGGCGTCGTTGGGGTCATCGGCACTGGGAGCCGGAGTGGGTGAAAAGGCAGCGGTGCGGGTGGCCTCGTCGGCATCCGAGAGCGATACCAGGTGCAACCCGCTGGGCAGATCATCCGGAATGCCCTGCAGCATGCCGTCGATAAACCGCAGGCGGACCGGGTTGTCCAGCGGGAGTGCCTCGGCCGGTTGGGCCTCGGTGACGCTCGGCGCCGTCTGCCCCGGGGCGGTCTTGAAGTTGCCGCGATGGATCGGGCGCAGGTTGGTCCAGCGCCATTCCTCGTCACGCAGGCCCGGCAGGCCCATGGTCTCGACCTGCTGGCGCGCGGACTGGGCCAGCGCCTCTGGTGCGGCGGCGTGATCGGGCAGGGCGGTGCTCAGCCATTCGGGAAGGCCTTGTCGACTCATGATGCCTCCTCGAGAATTTCCTGATAACCCTCTGCCTCCAGGCGGTGGGCAAGGGTCTTGTCGCCGGACTTGATGATCTTTCCCTTGTAGAGGACGTGGACGAAATCCGGCTCGACGTAGTTCAGCAGACGTTGGTAGTGCGTGACCAGGATGATGCCGCGCTCTTCGCCGCGCATGCGGTTGATGCCCTCGGAAACCACCTTGAGCGCGTCGATGTCGAGGCCGGAGTCGGTCTCGTCGAGCAGCGCCAGCTTGGGCTCCAGCAACAGCATCTGCAGGATCTCGTTGCGCTTTTTCTCACCGCCCGAGAAGCCGGCATTGACGCCGCGGTGCAGGAAGGCATCGTCCATGTCCATGCTGGCGACGAGTTCCCGTACCTGTTTCATGAAGGTGAACGTGTCCACCTCGTCGAGGCCCTGGGCCTCGCGCTTGGCGTTGAGCGCCTCTTTCAGCAGGTAGATATTCTTAACGCCCGGGATCTCCACCGGGTGCTGGAACCCCAGCAGCATGCCGGCGATGGCCCGCTCCTCGGTTTCCATCTCCAACAGGTCGTGACCGTCGAAGGTGATGGTGCCCTGAGTGACCTCGTAGCCTTCCCGGCCGCCAAGCACGTGGCAGAGCGTGCTCTTGCCGGAGCCGTTGGGTCCCATGATCGCGTGGACCTCGCCGGCGTTCACCGTCAGGTTGATGCCCTTGAGAATCTCCTTGCCTTCGATTTCGGCGTGGAGGTTCTTGATTTCGAGTAGTGCCATGATGAAAAGCCTCTGGAATTTGTTCGGTTAACCCATTGTTAATCGGGGCTCAGCCCACGGATCCTTCGAGAGAAACGGCCAGCAGGGCTTGCGCCTCGACCGCGAACTCCATGGGCAGTTCGTTGAATACGTCTTTGCAAAAGCCGTTGACCACCATGTTCATGGCGTCTTCTTCGGACAGCCCCCGCGAGCGCAGGTAGAACATCTGGTCGTCGCTGACCTTGGAGGTGGTGGCCTCGTGTTCAATCTGGGCGGTGCTGTTCTTGGCTTCCACATAGGGGAAGGTATGAGCCCCGCACTTGTCACCGATAAGGAGTGAGTCGCACTGGGTGAAATTGCGGGCATCGGTTGCGGTCTTGCCGATGTGGACTAGGCCGCGGTAGGCATTTTCCGCCCGCCCGGCCGAGATCCCCTTGGAGACGATCGTCGAGCGAGTGCGCTTGCCCAGATGGATCATCTTGGTGCCCGAGTCGATCTGCTGGTAGTTGTTGCCCACGGCTACCGAGTAGAACTCGCCGACAGAGTCGTCACCGCGCAGGATGCAGCTCGGGTACTTCCAGGTGATGGCCGAGCCTGCCTCCACCTGGGTCCAAGTGATCTTGGAGCGATCGCCGCGGGCGTCACCACGCTTGGTAACGAAGTTGTAGATACCGCCTTTGCCTTCCTCGTCGCCCGGGTACCAGTTCTGGACGGTGGAATACTTGATCTCGGCGTCATCCAGCGCGACCAGCTCGACAACGGCTGCGTGCAACTGGTTCTCGTCGCGCTGCGGGGCAGTGCAACCCTCGAGGTAGCTGACCGAAGCGCCCTCCTCGGCGATGATCAGCGTGCGCTCGAACTGACCGGTGTTCTTTGCGTTGATGCGGAAGTAGGTCGACAGCTCCATGGGGCACTTAACGCCCTTGGGCACGTAGACGAACGACCCGTCGGAGAACACCGCCGAGTTGAGTGCGGCGAAATAGTTGTCGCCCTTGGGCACGACGGTGCCAAGATATTTCTTGATCAACTCGGGGTGGTTCTCGACCGCCTCGGAGAACGAGCAGAAAATCACGCCGGCCTCGGCGAGCTTGTCCTTGAAGGTGGTGGTCACCGAAACGGAATCGAACACGGCATCGACCGCGACGTTCGCGCCTTTCACGCCGGCCAGCACGGCACGCTCGTGCAGCGGGATGCCGAGCTTCTCGTAGGTTTCCAGAAGCTTCGGGTCGACCTCATCGAGGGATTCCGGCGCATCGGCGTCGAGTTCTTCCTGGGACTTGGGCGCGGCGTAGTAGGACAGTGCCTGGTAATCGATCTTCGGATAATGGACATGGGCCCATTCCGGTTCGGTCATCGTCTGCCAGTGGCGGAAGGCCGACAGGCGCCAGTCAAGCATGAATTCGGGCTCGTTCTTCTTCGCCGAGATCATGCGCACCACGTCTTCATCGAGGCCGGGCGGGATGATTTCCTGCTCGATGTCGGTAGTGAAACCGTACTTGTACTCGCGCTGGACGAGTTGTTCGAGTTCCTGTGTTTCGGTCATGTCAATCTCACCTGGTCAGAGCTTGCGGGGCGCCGGAACCCCGGCGGCCGATCAATTTGGAGTTGCGGTTGTCTGTCAGGACGTGGCTGCGCCCTGGTGACGACGTTTTCTGCCCTGGGCTTCGTTGTCATCATCGCTACGTTCGTACCAAACAGGCACGTTGGCCTGTCTGGCTGCCGGGGCGGATTCCACGGGCCGGTTCATGTCGGCCAGTGTTGTCGCGTCGAGCAGGGCGTGCACGCCGCGGTTGATTGCCGCCCAATGTGGCCGGACCGCACAATCGTGCTCCATGGCGCAGTCATGATCCGGACGAAAACAGTCCGTCATGGCGATTGGACCGTCGATGGCCTCGATGATTTCCGCCAGGCTGATGGCATCGGCCTGGCGGGCAAGAAAGTAGCCACCGCTGCGCCCCTGACGTGATTCCACGATGCCCTGGCCGTGGAGCAGCTTGAGCAGCTTCCCTACGGTGGGCATGCTGATCCCGGTCCGTTCGGCGAGCGCACGCGCATTCGCCCGCTGCGGATCGCTATCCGGCCGGGAATCGCTCGCTAGTGCGGTGAGCAGCACGATCGCGTAATCGCTTAGTCGGCTGATCTTGAGCATGAGCTCCTCTCTTTAAGCACATATGACCGGGTTCGGGAAGCGCGATCGTGGTGGCGGTGCAAACCCCACCGGCGCGGTCAGTTTATGCTCTTAAAAGTACTAAACCGGTACGGTTTTTTCAAGGGGGCGGGGGCTTGTTCCTGTCTGCGCTTTGATAACGGGCCGGTGAGTGACGGCATCGGCCTTGTTCGAGGTGAACTAGAATCATGCTTTCAGAACGTGAGAACCGCATTTAACTCCTTGTCCCGGCTTCGGTTTACAGTCGAAATCTGCTATCTTTCGCCACCTTTAATCATGTCGGAATTCGAGAGGTTCCAGTCCACGTGTCGACCAATGCGCCCACACAGGCCTATGCAGTAGAAAGCGGGTCCGTAGCCGAACAATCCAGCGCTGCAGCCAAGCGTCTGTTTATCAAGACTTGGGGCTGTCAGATGAACGAGTACGATTCGGCAAAAATGGCCGACGTGCTCGGAGTTTCCCGTGGCTTCGTGCCCGTCAGCGATCCGGCCGAGGCCGACGTGATCCTGCTCAATACCTGTTCGATCCGAGAGAAGGCTCAGGAGAAGGTGTTCTCCCAGCTCGGCCAGTGGCGCCCGCTGAAGGAGAAGAACCCGGACCTGATCATCGGCGTGGGACGCTCTTCCGACCTCCAGGAGGGCGAGGCCATTCGCGAGCGGGCATCGTTCGTCGACATCGTGTTTGGCCCGCAGACGCTGCACCGCCTGCCCGAGATGGTCGCGGTGGTCGAGGCCGAGCGTAAGCCGGTGGTCGACATTTCCTTCCCGGAAATCGAAAAGTTCGACAACCTGCCGGACCCCCGCGCCGACGGGCCGGTCGCGTTCGTATCGATCATGGAAGGTTGCTCCAAGTACTGCACTTTCTGCGTGGTGCCCTACACCCGTGGCGAGGAGATCTCGCGACCTTTCGATGACGTGGTGGCCGAGGTCGCGGACCTGGCCGAGCAGGGCGTACGGGAAGTCAACCTGCTGGGGCAGAACGTCAACGCCTATCAAGGGCCGATGCATGACGGTCAGATGGCCGACCTGGCCCTGCTGATCGAGGTGATCGCCCAGGTCGAGGGCATCGATCGCATCCGGTTCACCACCTCCCACCCGGTCGAATTCACCGATCGATTGATCGAGGCCTACCGCAACGTACCGGAGCTGGCGAGCTTTCTTCACCTGCCGGTCCAGTCCGGTTCCGATCGCGTATTGGCTTTGATGAAACGCGGCCATACCGCAATGGAATACAAGTCCAAGATTCGCCGCCTGCGCGAGGCGCGCCCGGGCATCTCGATCTCCTCGGATTTCATTGTTGGCTTTCCCGGCGAGACCGAACACGACTTCGAGCAGACCATGAAGCTGATCGATGACATCGGTTTCGATCACTCCTTTTCGTTCGTCTACAGCGCCCGTCCGGGGACACCGGCCTCCAACCTGCCGGACGACCAGCTGGCCGAGGTCAAGAAGGCACGCCTCAAGCGTCTGCAGAACCGGATTACCGCATTCGAGCACGAAATCTCCGAGGCCATGCTCGGTACGACACAAACCGTGCTCGTGCAGGGCCCCTCCAAGAAAGACCCCAACGAGCTGATGGGCAAGACCGAGAACAATCGCAGCGTGATCTTCCGTGGTCGTCCGGGCCTGGTGGGCCTGTTCGTTGACATTGAAATCACCCAGGTCAATCCCAACTCGTTACGGGGTGATTTCCTCGACATTCACCCTAACGACCGCGAGCGTGCCAAGGCACGCAAGCTGGTGGCAGCCTGATGGCCGAACAGAACGCTGAACGACTGGAATTTGCCCTCGAGCCGGCCGACAACGAGCGGCTTGCCAACCTGGCCGGTAGCTTCGACGAACACCTGCGCATGATCGAGCGACGATTGGGCGTGGAGATCAACCATCGCGGCAACCTCTTTGCCGTGATCGGCCCGGCCGCGGTCGCCGATCAGGTGGAAACGCTGCTGGCCGATCTCTACAAGGTCAGCAAATCCCAGGTCATCGATCCCGAGCGCGTCAACCTCGGCATGCAGCAGGCGGGTATGGAGGAAGAGGCTCCTCCGCCGGGTGACGAGGTGATGATCAAGACCCTGCGCGGCATCGTGCGCGGCCGGGGAGGGCGCCAGATTCAGTACCTGCGCGCGATCAGCAAGTTCGATCTCAATTTTGGGATTGGGCCGGCAGGTACCGGCAAGACCTATCTGGCGGTTGCCAGCGCCATCGATGCCTTCGAGCGCGGCCGGGTGCAGCGGATCGTGCTGGTGCGCCCGGCGGTCGAGGCCGGAGAGAAGCTCGGGTTCCTCCCCGGCGATCTCGCGCAGAAAATCGATCCCTATCTGCGCCCCATGTACGACGCCCTCTACGAGATGATGGGCTTCGACAAGGTCAATCGCCTGATCGAGCGCAACGTGATTGAGGTCGCGCCGTTGGCCTTCATGCGGGGTCGGACGCTCAACGAGTCGTTTGTCATCTTGGACGAGGCGCAGAACACGAGCATCGAGCAGATGAAGATGTTCCTCACGCGCATCGGCTTCGGGACCACGGCAGTGGTCACGGGTGACATCACGCAGGTGGACCTGCCCAAGGGGGTGACGTCCGGCCTGCGGCATGCCATCGACATGCTCAGCGAGGTCGAGGGCGTGCAATTCACGTTCTTCCAGAGCCGCGACGTGGTGCGCCACCCGCTGGTCAAACGGATTATCGATGCCTACGAAAGCCGTGGCGGCGGCTCGGCCTGATGCAGACATCCGCAGCGGTGGTGGATCGCCAACGGGCGACCACTCGGCGTTGTCCCTCGGTGGCCACGTTGGAGCGCTGGGTAGCGGCAACGCTGGACGCCATACCGACTGAAGGGGCCCGACGGGGCGAGGTCACGGTCCGTTACGTCGAGCCCGAGGAAAGCCGCCGTCTCAATGCGCAATTTCGTCAACGGGACAAGCCCACCAATGTGCTGTCGTTCCCGGCCGCCCCGGAGGTTGCTGATCTCGCGCCGGCGCATAGCGAGGCTCCGCCGTACCTGGGCGATCTGGTCATCTGTACCGCGGTGGTGGAGGAAGAAGCGGCGGCACAGGGCAAGTCGGGGCGGGCCCATCATGCCCACATGGTGGTTCATGGGATTTTGCACCTGTTGGGCTATGATCATCTCACCGAGGCACAAGCCGACCAGATGGAGGCCATCGAGATTCGCGTAATGCGCATCTTGGGCTACTCCGATCCCTATGACTGATCCCGTCGATCATACAACGGCAGCTGTCTTGTTCTACCTCCTGTCCCCCTTGTTCTAAATCCACTGATTTCATTCTAAAAAAGATACCCCAAATGGAAGACGAACCTCCCAGTCCGGGCTTGCAAGGCAAGTCCTGGTGGCAACGTTTTAAGAACCGCTTCTGTCCCTGCGAGATTCGCTCTGTCGAAGAGATGAAGTCGCTGGTGCACCAGGCGACTGAGGCGGAGGTGTTCCCGGTCTCCACCGGTGGCCTGATCGACTCCGTGCTCGATTTCCATGAACTGCGGGTGCGCGACGTCATGGTCCCTCGCGGTCAGATGGACGTCGTCGAGGACAGCGTGTCGCTGCCCGACCTGTTGTCGACCGCTATCGAGACCGGGCATTCCCGCTACCCGGTGATCCGCTCCAACCGGGACGAAGTGATCGGGATCCTGTTGGTCAAGGAGCTGTTGCACTACTTTGCCGACCACCAGGAAGAGGGACAGCAGGCCGAGTCATTCCACTTGCTGAACCTGGTGCGCACGCCGATGTTCGTGCCGGAGAGCAAACGCCTCGACGCCCTGTTGGCCGAGTTCCGCCTGACCCGGACGCACATGGCCATCGTGCTCGATGAATTCGGGGGCGTGGCGGGCCTGGTGACCATCGAGGACGTGCTCGAGGAAATCGTCGGCGATATCGACGATGAGTTCGATGTGGAAGAGCGGATCAATATCCGTCAGCAGGCCCCTCGGCGGCACACCGTGCGAGCGCTCACCCCGATCGCCGAGTTCAACGAGGTGTTCGGGACCGACTTCTCCGATGACGAGTACGGCACCATCGGCGGACTGGTCTCGAATACCCTGGGGCATCTCCCTCGTCGAGGCGAGGTGGCCCGACTCGGTTCCTACGAGTTCAAGGTGCTGGGCGCGGACCGTCGTCGCCTGCACCTGTTGCTGGTGACAAAGCTCGACTTCGAGCCCGAGGAAAAGGACGACGATGCGGAGCAGGGTGGCCAGTAGTATCGTACCGGGGACTGCGCGGTTCCGTTGGGTTGGCAACCTGTTCGCCCTGTTGGCTGGTGCCTCACTGGTGCTGGCCTTTGCCCCCTTTCATTTCTGGCCCACCGCCATCGTTGCCCCGGCGGTGCTCCTGGCCCTGATCTACCGCCAAACACCCGGTCGGGCATTTCGCCTCGGCTGGTTTTTTGGCGTCGGTCAATTCGGCTTCGGCGTCAGTTGGGTTTACGAGAGCTTCACGCTGTTCGGCGGTATCGTCGCGCCGGCAGCGGTCGGAGTCACCGCCCTGTTCGTTGGTGGACTGGCCCTCTATGTGGCTGTCGCGGCCTGGCTCACCGCCAGGGTCGCCCGCGGGGCCAACGACACTTCCATCGCATTCGGCGTCTGGGCACTGGCATTCCTGGCGAGTTGGGTCCTGGTCGAGATGCTGCGTGGATGGCTGTTCGGCGGATTTCCCTGGCTCAATCTTGGGATCAGCCAGGTCGATGGACCGTTGGTCGGGTGGCTTCCCCTTGCGGGTGAATATGGGCTGACCGGCCTGATGCTGCTGTTGTCGTGCATGCTACTGCTGCTTGTGAGGCGGGTACGGGCCAACGGTTGGAGCTGGCGTCAATGGGCGTTACCGGCTGTGATTTTGGTCGGGGTTCCCGCCGCGTCCTTGCCCCTGCAGACCGTCTCGTGGACATCACCTTCCGTTGCCCCCCTGACAGTCGGCTTGGCCCAGGGCAACGTCGTCCAGATGCAGAAATTCGACCCGGCATTCTTCGATCGCACCCTTGATATCTACCGTGGTCTGACCCAAGCGATGCCCGAGGTGGATCTGGTGGTCTGGCCGGAAACGGCCATTCCGCGGGTAATCGAGGACCTGCCGGCGCTACGGGCCGATCTCGCGCACATGGCGGGCGAAAACGATTTCCGCCTGGTATTAGGTACCTTTAGCCGAGATGCCGCCGGTCGCTACTTCAACGCCTTGGTGGGCATTCCCGACGAGGTGGGTGATTACCGCAAGCGGCACCTGGTGCCGTTCGGCGAGTTCTTCCCCCTGCGTGGGCTGATCGAAATGATGCCGTGGCTGTTCGACGTGCCCATGTCCGACCTGAGCCCGGGACCCGCGGACCAGGCCCCGTTGATGGTCGGCGATCTCCGTCTGGGCGGCTCGATTTGTTTCGAGGCGGATTTTTCCCGCGATATCCGCCCCTCCCTGCCGCAGGCCGCGATACTGTTGACCGTTTCCAACGATTCCTGGTTCGGAGACAGTTTCTCTCCGCATCAACATCTGCAGATGGCACGAGCACGAGCCATCGAATTCGAGCGCCCCGTCATCCGTGCCACCAACACCGGCATTTCCGCCACGATCGATGCAGAGGGCCGGGTCCGCAAACACCTCGCCAGCGGGGTCCGTGGCATCCTGGTGGACGAGGTGGCACCCCGTCAGGGCAGCACGCCGCTGGTGCACTACGGCGCATGGCCGGTCCTGGGTCTGATGGTCGTGCTGCTGCTGATCGCCGGGTTCGTGGCCCAGGTTCGGCACAGAGTTCAGCCTGGCGAGTAGTCTCGGTCAGGAGCTTAAGAAGGATGGACGCGAGAACCCCGGCTTGAAACGCCGGGGTTCTCGCTTTTCGGCCGGTATTATCAGTGACAATCGGCCAGACTGGGACTACATCAGGTGTGAGCCGGGTATCCCGTCGAGCGGAATGCTCGGGCGCTCCTCGCCATGACACCCAACGGAGATGCCATCGTGGCAGGCAATCACCCCAAAGACACCTTTCAGCCTTGGGCGCAGGAGGCGGAAGACGTCCCAGCACATTTCGGAAGCGATCCGGAGAAGGGGCTGTCTCACCGAGATGTTCGTCGCCAGCGGGAGATCCACGGTCCCAATCGCCTGGAGAAAGTGCGAACCCGCGGTCCTCTCGGCATTCTTCTCGACCAGTTCAGGAGCCTGGTCATTCTTATCCTGATGGCTGCGGCCCTCGCGGCATGGGCTTTCGGCCGCGAAGTCGAGGCGATTGCGATTGGTGTCGCGTTGTTGGTCAACGGAGCCGTGGGCTTTGTCATGGAATATCAGGCGATCCGCTCGATGGCGGCACTCAAGCGTCTGGGCATGATGAAAGCCCAAGTCCGGCGCGGAAGCCGCGAAACCGCGGTGGCAGTCGAAAGCCTGGTTCCGGGGGACGTGGTGTTGCTGACCGCCGGGGACCAGGTGCCGGCGGATATCCGACTGTTACAGATCGAGGGGCTGGCTTGCGACGAATCGGCGCTGACCGGCGAGTCGGTCCCGGTATACAAAGACGTCACCCCAGTGGAAACCGATGCCGTCCTGGCCGACCGATTGAACATGGCGTTCAAGGGGACGGCCGTTACGCAGGGGACCGCCATCGGTGTGGTCGTCGCGACGGGGATGGCTAGCGAACTTGGCCAGGTTGCAGCCATGGTTCAGACCGCTGAAGGCGAGCTGACACCCCTGGAACGGCGGCTGGAACGTCTCGGACGGGGCCTGGTGGTGCTCACCCTGCTGGTGGCCGTCTTGGTCGCGGTCGTGGGGCTGTTGGCGGGACGATCCTTGATGACCATGCTGGAAACGGCGATTGCCCTGGCGGTTGCCGCCGTGCCGGAAGGGCTTCCCGTCGTTGCCACCGTGGCTCTCGCCTACGGCATGCACCGGATGGCCAAGCGTAATGCCGTGGTCAAACGGCTGGTTGCTGTCGAATCTCTCGGTGCGGCGACCACGATCCTCGCCGACAAGACCGGAACACTGACGGAAAACCGCATGGCCGTGGCACTTATCGCACTGTGCGATGAGGATTTTTCGCGCGATCCGGCGGCCACCGGTGAGTTTCGGCGGGACGATCAGGTCGCCAGACTGGAAGAACATGAGCGGCTGAGGCGATCCATCGAAATCGCCGTGCTCTGCAATAACGTCGAGGCCGAAAACCAAGTTGGCGGTGATCCCACCGAGATCGCCTTGATCGAGGCGGGCGAGGACGCGGGCATCGGACGATCAGCCCTGCTCAAGCAATTACCCGAAGTGCGGGAGGAGCCCTTTTCCTCCAAGGCCATGAAGATGGCTACCATCCATGTAGATGACAATGGCTACCGTTACGCGGTCAAGGGTGCGCCGGACGCCGTCATTGAAAGCTGTACCTCGGTCGCCGGGGAACAGGGCGACGAGCCCCTGGACGCTACCGGACGTGAGGAGTGGTTGGCACGGAACGACCGGATGGCCGAAAACGGTTTGCGGGTGCTGGCCTTGGCCGACAAACACGCCGACACGTCGGAGGAGGCTCCCTACGAGGGACTCACTCTCGTCGCATTGGTCGGTCTGCTCGATCCGCCCCGTAGCGGCGTGCGCGATGCGGTTGCGGCCTGTCGGCATGCGGGCATCCGTGTGCTCATGGTGACGGGCGACCAACCCGCCACCGCCGCGCATATCGCCCGTGAGCTAGGGATCACCGAGGAAGGTGGGCCGCCGCCCGTGCACGGCTCGGCACTCAAGCCGCCCGAGGATCTAACCGAATCGGAGCGGGAGCGTGTCTTGGCCAGTGCGGTTTTCGCTCGAGTGAGTCCGGAACAGAAGCTCGATCTCGTCGAGTTGCACCAACAGGCAGGTGCGGTTGTCGCCATGACCGGTGACGGGATCAATGATGCGCCGGCATTGAAGATGGCCGATGTGGGTGTCGCGATGGGGCGCCGGGGAACCGACGTGGCCCGGGAAGCCGCGGACATGGTGCTTCGAGACGACGCCTTCACCACGATCGTCGCGGCCATCCGTCAAGGTCGGACGATCTTCGACAACATTCGCCGGTTTATCGTCTATCTGCTGTCCGGCAACCTCGGCGAAATCATGGCCGTCTCTGCGGCCGCCGCGGTCGGAACGCCGCTACCACTGCTGCCGCTACAGATCCTGTATATCAATTTCGTCAATGACGTGCTGCCTTGCCTGGCGCTGGGAATGGGGCGCAGCGAGGAGACGGTGATGCGTCGTCCGCCCCGAAAGCGTTCGGAATCCCTGGTGACACGGGCCGGTTGGTTCGCCGTCTTCGGCTACGGGTTCATCATCGCCGCCAGCGCTCTCGGCGCCATGGCGGTGGCATCGCTGGGGCTGGGGCTGTCGACCGAGGCCGCCGTCACCGTTTCCTTCCTAACCTTCGGCTTTGCCCGGTTGTGGCATGTCTTCAACATGCGGTCCACCGGCTCCGACATGTGGAACAATCCGATTACCGGCAATCCCTTCGTCTGGCTGTCCATCGTCGCGGGACTTGGATTGCTCGTTGCCGCCGTCTACCTGCCAATCCTGAGCGGCGTGCTCGGCACCGCCAACCCGGGGCTCCGAGGCTGGGCGACGGTGCTGGCGTTCTCCTTGCTGCCCCTGATCATCGTCCAGCCGATGAAGCGGGCCCGCCTTCTCTGGGAAGGGCGCTGGATTGACTAAAGGGCCTGAAACCGGGCGGGGTGTTGCTCTTATTCCAGACGAAAAAAAGGCCCAGGCTCCCCAAATGGGTAACCTAGGCCTTTGATATGCTGGTGGCTATGGGTGGATTCGAACCACCGACTCCGGCATTATGAGTGCCGTGCTCTAACCAGCTGAGCTACATAGCCAAGCGCGGCGCGCATTATCGGTATTCCGTGCGGGGTTGTCAACCCCGTCCGCGCGCCTTTTCCCGAGGATTACACGTTGAAGCGGAAGTGGACGACATCGCCTTCATGCATGATGTAGTCCTTGCCTTCCAGGCGCCATTTCCCGGCTTCTTTCGCTCCCTGCTCCCCGCCGCAGGCGACAAAGTCCTCGTAGGACACCACCTCGGCTCGAATGAAGCCTTTTTCGAAGTCGGTGTGGATCACACCGGCGGCTTGTGGTGCGGTCATGCCTCGCTTGATCGTCCAGGCCCGGACTTCCTTGACGCCTGCAGTGAAGTACGTTTGCAGATCGAGGAGGGAGTAGCCCGCGCGGATGACGCGGTCAAGGCCCGGTTCATCGAGGCCCATCTCCCCAAGAAACATCTGCTTGTCCTCGCCTTCCAGATCGATGAGTTCGGCCTCGGTGGTTGCACAGACCGGCACCACCATTGCGTCCTCCTGTTCCCCGATCTCGCGGACGCGATCCAGCAAGGGATTGTTCTCGAAACCGTTCTCGTCGACGTTGGCGATGAACATCAGGGGCTTGGAGGTCAGCAGGTGCAAGTCATGCAACAGGGCCTGTTGCTTGGCGTCGAGCTTCATGCTGCGCACGGAGTGGCCCTCGTCGAGCACCTCGCCCACTTCTTTGACGAGTTCAAGCTTGGCAACCGCCTCCGGGTCCTTGCCTGACTTGGCTTGCTTGGTGAGCCGCAAGATGGCCTTCTGCACGGTATCCAGGTCCGCCAGGGCCAACTCGGTGTTGATCACTTCAATATCCGAGGCGGGGTCGACCTTTCCAGCGACGTGAATCACGTCATCATTGGCAAAACAGCGCACAACCTGGGCGATGGCGTCGGTTTCGCGGATGTTGGCCAGGAACTGGTTGCCCAGCCCCTCGCCCTTGGAGGCCCCGGCGACGAGTCCGGCAATGTCGACGAACTCCATGCTGGTCGGGATCACCCGTTCCGGCTTGACGATCTCGGCGAGCTTGTCGAGGCGGGGATCGGGAACCGCCACCACGCCCACATTCGGCTCGATGGTGCAGAAGGGGTAGTTGGCGGCCTGGATGCCGGCCTTGGTCAGTGCATTGAACAGTGTGGACTTGCCGACGTTGGGCAAGCCCACGATGCCACAGTTGAAACCCATAGGGACTCCGTTTTCGGTGTGGTGGAGCGCGGCCGGGTAGGGCGGCGGCGCGATTCGTTTCGAAACAGGCCGATCAGGCGGATGGGCGATAGCTGTTGATCGCCTGCATCAGTGCGGGCTGGTCGCCCTGGACAAGCTGCGGTGCGAGGTGGCGAATCTCGATCAGGCAGTCATCGACCAGTTTGCGTTCCTGCTTTGGTGGCCGGGTCAGGACATAGCCGACCACGGCATCTCGGTGTCCGGGATGGCCCACGCCGATCCGCAAACGCCAGAAATCTGCGCTGCCGATCGCGGCCTGAATATCCTTCAGTCCGTTGTGGCCCCCGTGTCCGCCACCGCATTTAAGCCGCATGCGACCGGGAGGAAGATCGAGCTCGTCGTGAATCACGAGGATTTCCTCTGGCGCGATCTTGAAGAACTGTGCAATCGGGCCGACTGACTGGCCGGAACGGTTCATGAAAGTGGCGGGTTTGAGCAATCGCAAATCCACCCCTTCGACCGTCAATCGCGCCATGGCGCCATTGAACTTGCGTTCCTCCGCCCAGCGCCCGGCAAGGCTGTCAGCAATGGCGTCGATGGCCCAGAACCCGGCGTTGTGCCGGGTGTCTTCGTACTTCTGTCCGGGGTTACCCAGTCCCACAATCAGCTTGATAGTCATGGGCGCGGATTATCGCACAGGCAGCCAGGGCATGCGGCTGGATTGCGGATCCCTGTCTTGCGGGGCCAAACGCAAAAAACCCCGATCGCAATGATCGGGGTTTCTGGGCAGGAAAGGGGAGGGATCAGGCCTCCTCTTCACCCCCGGCGGCTTCTTCGCCCCCGGCTTCCTCTTCCTCAGGTTCTTCTTCAACCTTCGGCGGATGGATGGCAACGACGGCCACGTCGTGCTCTTCGCCCAGCGCCAGCTCCGGCAGAGCGATACCTTCTGGCAGCTTGATCTCGCTGAGGTGGTAGGCCTCGTTGACATCCAGATCCGTCAGATCAACCGTGAGGTATTCCGGCAACTGGCGCGGCAGGCACTCGACTTCGACTTCGTTGTGGATGACACTGATCACGCCACCGGCTTTGGCACCCTTGCTCTCTTCGCGGTTCTCGAAGTGCAGCGGGACGTTCATCCGCATCTTCTGGCCACGTGTGATGCGCTGGAAGTCGGCGTGCAGTACCACGGTCGGCTTGAACGGATGACGATGCAGGTCACGCAGGACGACCTCATCGGTCTCGCCGCCAACAGTCAGCTCTAGGATATGCGAGAAAAACGCCTCGTGGTCGAGGTGCTTGAGCAGCTCGTTGTGATTGATGGTCAGCGAAACCGGTTCCTTCTTGCCACCGTAGACGATGGCCGGGATGTTCCCTTCGCGACGCAGGCGGCGGCTCGCACCTTTCCCCTGATCTTCGCGAACGGACGCTTCAATCTTAAAACTTGCTTTAGACATGATTGGGTCCACTCCAGAAATGAAAACCGCCGGGAAGACGTATCGGTCGACTCCCGGCGTGTGTTGTACGGTTGAGGCCCGCGACCAAGCCACAACCGACGCGCGCCACCCGAACAAACGGATGGCGCGCGGATTGTACCGGATTGAGTGCCCTGTCGGAAGGGCCTGGACTCAGTCGTTGTAAAGCGAACTGACCGATTCGTCGGTGTGCACGCGACGAATGGTTTCGGCAAGCATGCCGGCCACCGACAATACCCGGATGCGGTCGCAGGCCTCGGCTTCCGGGCGGAGCGGGACGGTGTCAGTCACGACCAGTTCATCCAGCGAGGAGGCCTCGATGTTCTCGATGGCGTTGCCGGAGAGGATGGCGTGGGTGGAATAGGCCACCACCTTGCGGGCCCCGTGCTTTTTCAGTGCATCGGCGGCCTTGCAGAGGGTGCCGGCAGTATCGACCATGTCGTCTACCAGGACGCAGGTCTTGCCGCTGACTTCACCGATGATGTGCATCACCTGGGACACGTTGGCGCGCGGGCGGCGCTTGTCGATGATTGCCAGGTCGGCGTCGTCAAGTCGCTTGGCCACGGCCCGGGCGCGAACGACACCGCCCACGTCCGGAGAGACCACAATCAAATCTGGGTATTTCTGACGCCAAATGTCGCCCAACAGGATGGGCGAGGCGTAGACGTTGTCTACCGGGATATCGAAGAAACCCTGAATCTGATCGGCGTGCAGGTCGACTGTCAATATCCGGTCGACACCACCGCTCTGCAGCATGTTGGCAACCACCTTGGCGCTGATCGGCACGCGGGAGGAGCGAACGCGACGATCTTGGCGGGAATAACCGAAGTAGGGGATGACCGCAGTGATGCGGTGGGCCGATGCTCGACGCAGTGCGTCGGTCATCAGCATGAGCTCCATGATGTGGTCGTTGGTCGGATCCGAGGTGGGTTGGATCACGAACACGTCACGACCACGGACGTTTTCCAGGAGCTCGACGGCGGATTCGCCGTCCGAGAAATGCGCTACCGATGCCTGTCCTAGTTGGCTATCCAGGCTTTCCGCAACACGTTCGGCCAGAGGCCTGTTAGCGTTGCCCGTGAAGACCATCAAGGAGCGTGATAATGACATCGGTCTCGCCGGTAATTTGGCTGGGCCGGCAGGATTCGAACCTGCGAATGCCGGAATCAAAATCCGGTGCCTTAACCAACTTGGCGACGGCCCAATCGAAAGAGGTGCGCATCTTAACCAACGATTTGGGGTTTGCCAAGGGCTGCATGGGCTTTTTTTGCCTTCCAGGGCGCATTCCTACGTAACCGACTGATTTGGCGCCCCCTTGGCGGCAGCGACAAAGAACCGCAGCAGGGCAGGGTGGGCGTCCAGTATTTCCCGACCAATGGACTCGCCCTGCGCGCGCGAGGCGACGGGTGCAAACAGGCAGGTGCCTGAGCCGGTCATCCGGGCAAACCCCGCGCGTTCGCGAAGCCGGTCATGGAGTTCTTGGAGCGTGGCGTTGTCAGCAAGCACCAGTGGCTGAAAGACGTTCTCGCCCTGGGTTTGCCAGTTCGAAAGCAAACAGGCGTCGTCTTGCTTGGGGGTGTCCCGCAGGAGGTTCGGGTGGGCGAACAGGTCGGCGGTGTGCGCCGACACGTC
Organism: Halothiobacillus sp.; assembly: GCA_011389965.1. Classification (GTDB taxonomy): domain Bacteria; phylum Pseudomonadota; class Gammaproteobacteria; order Halothiobacillales; family Halothiobacillaceae; genus Guyparkeria. Next base: position 35,607 of record JAABTF010000012.1, on the reverse strand, counting down.
AGGGACCAGTACGAGAAAATATGTGGCGAGCGGGCGAACGGCGGCCGGCCGGAGTACGTCACCGATGCCTTCGGCCAAGGCGCTCTCTCCCCGAATGAAGACCGGGACATCGGCCCCCAGCTTGGCGCCCAGGGATTCCAGTTCGTCGATCGGCAGGTCGAGTGCCCAGAGGCGGTTGAGCTCCAGCAACAGTTTGGCGGCGCTGGCCGAACCACCGCCCAGGCCGCCGCCGACCGGCATATGCTTTCGCAGCACGATATGGGCACCTAGCCTGTCGGCACGCTTCGCTCCATCGGGGCTTGATGTCCGAACGTGCTCGCGCAAGGCGAGGGCGGCCCGGACAAGAAGGTCGTCGGACGCCCTCGCTGGCCGACCGGATGTGTCTTCGTCGCCGGCGAACCATTCGACCAGGATCCGGCCGGCAAGACCGGACTGATCACCTTCACTGGCCTGGACTTCCAGTTCATCGCCGTAATCAAGTAACTGAAAATAGGTTTGCAGTTCGTGGTAACCGTCATCACGGCGGTGATTGATGTGCAAAAACAGGTTGAGTTTGCAGCCCGCGCAGACCCAGTCACTCCCAGGGGGGGTCAGCGACTGGTCATCAGTCACGGGCATCGGCCTTGAGTTTCCACCGGTCCACGATCATGCGGATGCGGATATCGGGATTTTCGAGTTCGATAAAGTGGGGCAGCGCATAGCCCGATACCGACTGGTAACGATCGTATTCTATTTGCCACTCCTGTTCCTGAAGGTAGACGAGACGGCCCTGTGCATCGAGTCGGAAGCCGCCTGGCGGGAGCTGGGCGAGATTTCCGCTCGGCAGCCCTCGCACCCATCGGGGCAGTCGGTCGAGTGGGACGCGCCACCCGGTTTGCTCCTCGAGCAACTCGATGGGGGTCTCGCTCATCCGGCTGTTGCCACGACCATCGGTGATCAACATGTGTGAGACGGTGCCGGTGAGAGCGAGGGTGCCGGAGTCAAAGGGACCGTTGAGTCTCAGTGCCGTGACATCACCCACCTGGGTCCAATCGACCCGCACGCTACCCCCAGAAATGCCTGAGCGAATCGCAGCACGTCCCTCGAATTGCCAGTCGTTGAGCGACTCGACGCGGTCGCGGTGTTGGCCCCAATCGAGCAGTTGCTGATCTGAAGGGGCCTGAACGTCCACGGGGCGATCGAGGACCGCCGCGCAACCGCTGAGGATCAGCGTGCTGGTAAAGAGAAGGGCGGTGGCGCGGATGAGAGCGTAAGACAGGCGCATGGAGTGGCTCGAAGACAGGCAGATTATTGCTTACCGTTGTTTGCCGGCAGTAGTTCGGGCGCAAAGTTGCGCAGCGTGCGCCGCAATGTGGTGTCCCGCGGATTGATTTCAAGGCTCTCCCGCCAGATTTCCAAGGCTTTATCACGCTCGCCCTTGACCCAGAGCACCTCACCGAGATGGGATCCGATTTCGGCGTTGGGTGATTGGCCGAATGCCTTTTTCAATGCATCGATCGCCTGATCAAGTTTGCCTTGCCGGTATTTTAGCCAACCCAGGCTGTCCATGAAGGCCGGATTGCCCGGATCGAGATGCAAGGCGCGTTCAATCAGGTCCGCGGCCTCGTCAAGGTTCCGATCTTCATCCGCCAGCGTGTAGCCCAGGGCATTCAAGGCAGGCGCGTGGTCCGGTTCCTGCTCGACCAGTACGCGGAGTTCCTTGATTGCGGCTTCAGTCTTTTCGAGAGCAAACAGCGTCAAGGCCTTTTGCAGACGGAAATCGGATGCGTCGGGCCACGCGGAAATCGCCTGTTGGCTGACTTCGAGACTTTCCTCAAACCGACCGGATTCGGCAAGTGTGGACGCCAATGCCAGCATCAGCTGCTGCTGGTCGGCCTCGTCGATTCCTTGTGCGTTCAGCGCGGCCTTGAGCCCGGCGATGGCGCCCTCGGCGTCTCCCATCTCGACACGTGCGGCCGCCAACAGCACCTGAGCATTGGCGAACTGATCGCTTTTCACGCTGACTCGGGATAGCGCGCGGGCGCCGCCTTGGATGTCACCTTTGCGCAGGGCGATACGGCCGCGGATCAGGTAAACCTGATCGGACTGACCCGGAATGTCCTTAAGCCGGTTTAGCGCCTTGTCGGCAAGGTCGGCCTGGTCGATCTCAAAGCTGAACAGGGCCAGGTTGCGCAACAGCTTCGGGTCGGCAGGCGGTTCGGCAAGGGAGTTCTCTAGAAGAGTCGTCGCTTGCCGGATGTTGCCGGCAGCGATGTGGGCCTCGATCAGTCCGCTGAGATAACGCCCCTCATCCGGGAACCGGCGTCGGGCTTGTTGGAGCACCTCGATCGCTTGCTCGATATCGCCACGGCGGTTGGCGATCACCATGCCGAGGTCGTACGAGGACATTTTGTCTGGACCCAGAGCTCGCACTCGCTCTGCGGAACGCGCGGCCAGGTCAAGCTCACCAAACGACAGCGCCAACTTCGCGACGACGACCTGGGCCTGGTATTGCTGCGGGAATCGCTCGGACAAGTGGCGTGTATAGGCCATGGCTTGAGCTCGATCGATACGCTTTTGCAGGTATTGACCGGTTTCGTTGAAGATCTGCTCGGCATTGCCCGAATCGGTTTCCAACCAGTGGTTGAGTGCGCGATCCGCGGCCTGGAAATCGCCGGCCTCCAATGCGGAGATCATCATGACCGCCGCAGCCCGCGCGTTCTGGGGGTCGATCCGGCTCAGGCGCTGGGCAAGCGATTGGGCGAGGTCGAATCGCTCGGCGAATATGGCCGCCTGGATGGCACGTTCCAGCAAGAAGGGGTTATCGCTCTCCATGGCGACGGCGGCGTAATGACCTGCGGCCTCGTCAAACTGCTTTTTACGTCCATAGGACTCGGCCGCCAGGACATGGAAGATAGGGCTTTGGTCCGCACCGGGGGACTCGGCTTCGCTCGCCGTGACAGGCGATGCCGAATTTACCAAGGGCGGCGAAGATGACTGACCTTGCGAACTGATCGCACAGCCGGAGGCGGCAGTCAGCAGGCTCAGGCCCAGAGCCAGCGCGGAGACGGAGGTCGATCGCATAACAAGCCTGTTGCAGCGGTGGGTTTCATCGAAAGGAATGACAGGGTCGCATCATGCCATTGCAAGCAGCGGGTGAGATGCGCTGTCGGGCTCGATTGTAGTGCATAACCGTTTTGCGCACGCGTGCCTCGGCTGATTTTAGGTGATGGACGACGAGAAAACGGGTAAACCCCGTCATCGTTGGACGAAACCTTGGGTTCGTAGAATATATATTATGTTAAATACTATTGAGGAAGGGCAAAGAAGTTTTTATCAAAAAACGTTGCTGTGAGTGGCTGGTGTCCAACACCAGGGCCTCTCTCGCCCTTGCTCCATTTGCCCCCAAAACTCACCAACGGTACTTCCCCCATAGCTCCGGGTTTGCCCAGTTTCTGGCGTTAAGCCAATCGGGCGTGTGCTTGTAATCCCGGATGTCGTAGTTGAAAACAGGCTCCGGCAGCTCGGTACCTCGGAAGCCCAGGGCAATCATCCGCGACGTGGCATCTTCGATACCTTCGAGATGTACGGCGATGGGTCGGTTCCCTCGATCCCGCAAGCTGGCCAGCAATTGCGCGATGGCCGGCGCCCATTGCCTCGCTTTCACCACCACATCGGCGACCTCGCTCTCCCCGAGGCGCTCGGGGACTTGGGTCATTTCGGTGATTTCCATTCCTCCGGCGGCCAGTGCCTTGTTTTCGTCCTCGGCATCAAAGACGTATACGGTCGCGCGCCGACCGCCCGGTTGGCTTTTCTCACACGCGATCAATCGCTTGTCGCTGTTTGAGGCCTCTGCGCGAGCCTCAACCGGCACCATGATGACCCGCAGCGCGGGGGCTTTTGTTGAATTCACGGTTGACAACTCCCTGCCAGATTCTTAATATGCGCCGCGTTGCCCAGGTGGCGGAACTGGTAGACGCGCTAGTTTCAGGTACTAGTGGAGAGATCCGTGGAGGTTCGAGTCCTCTCCTGGGCACCAAAAAAGATGCTGATGAAAACCCGGTGGTTCAAAACGAGCCCCGGGTTTTTTCATGCCTGGATTATTCAGCCCGGCGCCCTGCCCCAGCCGTCTGTTCTTTCTGAGTCCAGCCCCTCGATACCGGCAAGCAACGGCATCGCCCAACCGGGGCCTCAAAAACAAGCCTGGCCCATCGCACAGGTCGATGGGCCAGCTTTCCATGCTTCACAAGGAAACGCGCGGTGTCTACACGCCGCGTGGAATCATCATCCGCCCGCACGGCGCTGCTTGAGCTCCTCGAGTCGACCAAGGGCCTCCGTGGCACCCTCCTCCTGCAATTCGGACTTGATCATCTCGAAGCTTTCCTCGTCACCGACATCAAGGAACGCCTCTGCCAGACCCACGCGAGTGTCGGTGGCCGAGCTATCGGTCTCGACCGGCTCCTCTGCCGGTTCCTGGCCAGCCTCGGGGGCTGCGGATTCATCCGCCTCCAACGGCTCGAATTCCGGCGCACTCAGCGAAAGCTCGTCATCGGTCGCCTTCCCGTGGGCTACACCAGGGGCCTCGTCCGTGGGCTCTTCCATGGCTTCAAGGTCGAAACCGGGCAACTCGAGTGCATCGTCCTCCCCATGGACCTCAGTTGTGGCGCTGCCGGTCTCACGAGTGTCCGTTCCCTCGACTTCCTGATCTTCAGTCGGAGTCTCCAGGGCGTAGGAGTCGTCAAACTCCATCAGACTCTCATCTGAGCCTGAGGCCTCCCGGTTCGGCTCCGGCTCTGGTGTGGCCAGCATGTCGTCCAGATCATTGTCCCAGTCAATGCTGCCGCCGGCAGTGGTGGAAGGTTCCGCTTCCCGGTCCGGCGATGCCGCTTCAAACGCCTGAGGTGCTTCGTCGCGAATCTCGCCGTTATCGGACGGCTCTTCGTCCACGACCGCATCATCCTGAGACGTGGGCGGATTGTCCGGCGTGTCCGGTTGGTCGGCCACGGCTGCCTCGGTAGCACGCTCCTGGTCGTTGAGCCGATTAATGGCTTCCTGTAGCCCGGGGTGCCCCGGATGCTCTGCCAGGCTGTCTTGGAGCAACTCAAGCGCTTGGTGGGTCAGGTTGAAAGACTCGAGCACCTGGGACTCTTCGAGCGCCATTTCCGGGTTCATGGGGTCATCATTGAATCCGCCGCGCTCCGTCTCCTCCGGCTGCGATTGCGTGACCTCAGAGGCTGCCGCGCCTGCCAGTGCAGCCCCCGCAACCCCCGCAACCTGTCCACCACGGGATTCGGAATCTGCCCGGGGCTCACTCGCAGCCTCGGAGCGCTGGGCGGGTTGTGATGAACCGGAAGCAGCGGTGGCCGGCATCGGCACCGCAGGCTCGTCACGCTCGCGGCTGCGGCTCTTCAGGCCCAGTGCAATAAGCAAGGCGATGATTATCAGTCCCAGAATACCGGTGAGGTACTTGCCCCAATCGAGCCAGAAGTTGCCGCGTAGCGATTCGAGCTCACGGGCCTGGGCTCGTGACTCATCGACAGCCGCCTGCAGTTCTGCGATTCGGGCATCTCGATCGCTGATGGAGACCTGGACCGAATCGATCTGGTCCTTCAGCGCCCGCAATTGGTCTGTCAGCGCCTCGTTTTCGGAACGGATCGACTCCATCTCTTCCCGTTCGAGGGGGCCTTGGCCGTCTCCAACGCCTGTCGACGTTTCCGACGGGCTGCCGGCAATCGCGGGCAGCCGGTTACTGGCGGACAAGTTGCCAAACCCACCCACATTGGCGGGCGCCGTTTCGGCCGTCTTCTTTTCCTCGGGGCTTAGCAACTCGAGGGCCGGCAACCGATTGCCCTGCATGCCGGAATCAGCCTTGCCGGATTGCTGCGAGACGTCGGCAGCCTCACCCTGTCCGGCGCGGGCGGGGACCTGCAGATCCGCACCTGCCAGCAACGCGTTGCCGTTGCCGTTGCGGAATGCCTGCGGGTTGGCATCGATGATCGCCTGCATCATCGGCCGCACGTCTTCGCCCTCGCCCACGTGCTCGCGGGCAATCTCAAACAACGTGTCGCCGCTTTGCACCTTGTAGGTGCCGGTCAAATCGACATCCGGGACCGAGGCTGGGCGCTGCCAGGTGGAAGGACTGGCAGCTGCCGTGGTCTGGCGGGTTGCCTTGCCCGATCGCGTTGTCTCGGTCGGCGCGACGCTTTTCGAGCCGGTGGAGGGCGGATCGAGCAGCAGATTGAATTCACGGATCATGCGCCCTTCGGGCGAGCTGACCTGGAGCAGTACGCTAAGGATCGGGTCGCGGATAGGCCGCTTGGATCCAATTAACACGTAGTCCCCGTTGCGATCCGACTTGATCGCAAACGTCAGATTACCGGAAAGGCTTTCCAAGGGAACCCCGGCCTCCCGGTAGAACGACGCGGGCGCCAGCTGAACGCTGAGCTCATCGAGTGACTCATTGGAGGAACGCGCCAACGGCACGACCACTTGTAGTGGTTCGGTCAGATTCGACTCCACCCGGGCTTCGCCCAAGGTGGCGGCCTGGCTGATCAGCGGGCCTCCTGCACCGAGGATGCCCGCAATCACCAAACTCAACTTCCGCATGTCAATGACTCCTTGCTCATGCCGGCGTGGATTCCTCGACGAGGGTTATCCATCCTTGCCAGCGCCTTCCTATAGCCTCTTTCGAGCTCGATTGTGCCATAGATCACAGGTGGTCGCGCACCAGACATTCAGCGATCTGCACGCTGTTGAGAGCAGCGCCCTTGCGCACGTTATCCGCCACGACCCAGAGATTCAGCCCGCGGTCGTGCGAGATATCCTCACGAATCCGTCCCACGTAGACCGGGTCGTGTCCCGCGCCCTCGGTTACCGCAGTCGGGTAGCCGCCATCACGGCGCGTGTCGAGCACCTCGATACCGGGCGCGTTTTTGAACAATTCCCAAGCCTGTTCGGCGGTGATCTTATCGCGCGTTTCGATGTGCACGGCTTCGGAATGACCAAAGAAGACCGGGACACGAACGGCTGTCGGGTTCACCAGGATCGCGTCGTCCTCGAAGATCTTCTGCGTCTCCCAGACCATCTTCATTTCTTCCTTGGTGTAACCGTTGTCCTGAAAGACATCGATCTGTGGCAAGGCGTTGAAGGCGATCTGCTTCGGGTAGACCACGGCATCCGCATCCTGACCATTGAGTTTTCGAGCACTCTGGGTGGCCAGTTCCTCGATCGCCTCCTTGCCCGAGCCGGAGACGGCCTGATAGGTGGCGACGTTAATCCGGTCGATGCCGACCGCGTCATAGATCGGCTTCAAGGCCACCAGCATCTGGATGGTCGAGCAGTTGGGGTTGGCGATGATGTTGCGCTGCGTATAACCCGCAATCGCATGGGCATTGACTTCGGGCACGATCAACGGCACATCGTCGTCATAACGAAACTCGGAGGTGTTGTCGATGACCACGCAACCGGCGGCTGCCGCCTTAGGCGCAAATTCACGCGAGATGGAACCGCCCGGCGAGAACAGCCCGATCTGGACCTTGGAAAAATCGAACGTGGCAAGATCCTCGACTGTAAGGAAGCTGTCCCCGTAAGCCACCTTCTTGCCGGCCGACCGCTCGGATGCCAGGGCATAGACCTTGCCGGCCGGGAAGCCGCGCTCGGCAAGGATGGAAAGCATGGTCTCACCGACGGCGCCTGTGGCACCGACAACAGCAACGTCGACCGTCTTGCTCATGAAGATTTCTCCTTAAAGATAGATTTATGTGTCCGGTTCGCTGGCGAACGCGTCGCCCGGTTCATGAATTTCTTGCCCCGTTCAGGGGAGATGATCCCGTCTCGTTGGTTGAGACGGTGATCGCGCATTGCCCATAGCCTAGCGCATCCGGTAAGCGCAGACGAAAACACTCAGCCTCGGAGAGCGGCAGTCACGGCCTTCCCGATCTGCTCGGTGGAAGCCTCCTGCATGCCGGGCTGCATGATATCCGGGGTACGCAGTCCTTGATCCAGAACCGCCACGCAGGCCGTCTCAATCCGTTCGGCCAGGTCGCCGCGGCCGAAGGAATAGCGCAGCAACATTGCGGCGGACAGGATGGTCGCCATGGGATTGGCGATCCCCTTCCCGGCGATATCCGGCGCTGAACCGTGGCTCGGTTCATACAAGCCCTGCCCCTTCTCGTTCAGCGAGGCCGAGGGAAGCATGCCGATCGAGCCGGTCAACATGGAGGCCTGGTCGGAGAGAATGTCGCCGAACAGGTTTTCGGTCACGATGACGTCGAATTGCTTCGGCGCGCGCACCAGTTGCATCGCTGCGTTGTCGACATACATGTGCGATAGCTCGACATCAGGGTACTCGGGCGCCAGGCGGTTCATGACCTCGCGCCAAAGCTCGGATGTTTCCAGCACATTGGCTTTGTCCACGGAACACAAGCGCTTGCCACGCTTGCTTGCCGCCTCGAAGGCAACCCGCCCGATGCGCTCGATCTCGGCCTCGTTGTAATGCATCGTGTTGAAACCTTCTCGCTGGCCATCCACTTCACGGATGCCTCGCGGCTGACCGAAGTACACCCCGCCGGTGAGCTCGCGCACGATCAGGATATCCAGGCCCGAGACGACCTCGGACTTGAGCGACGAGGCATCTGCCAAGGCGTGGTATAGCAACGCCGGACGCAGGTTGGCGAACAGCCCCAGCGTCTTGCGAATCGCCAGCAGGCCACGCTCGGGGCGCAAGGGACGGTCGAGACTGTCGTATTGTGGGCTGCCCACGGCTCCCAGAAGTACCGCATCCGCTTCGCTTGCCTGCCGGCGAGTGCTGTCCGGAAACGGTTCGCCTTCCGCGTCGTAGGCGGCGCCACCAATCAGGCCGTTGACGAAGGAAAGCTCAAGATCGCTGTCTTCGATCACGGCTTTGAGGACATTGACCGCCTGTTCGGTAATTTCTGGGCCAATGCCGTCGCCCGGCAAAACAAGGATATTCTTTTCGCTCAAGGGGTTACCCATCCATTTTCTTGCGATTTTCAAAATTAGTCTGGTTTCATCCACCGGTGTGACCGCGCAAGTCGTTGAACAGCCATGGGGTGTGTGCCACCTGCGCAGTTTCGTAAGATTTGATCTCTTCGCGGTGCTCCAGCGTCAGTGCAATGTCATCCAGTCCTTCGATCAAACAGTGTTTACGAAAGCTGTCGATGTCGAAGTGGTACTGGGTGCCGTCCGGCGCCGTCACCGTTTGCTTGGGCAGGTCGATTTCGACTTGTGCCCCCGGATTGTCCTTGACCAGCCCAAAGAGCGCATCGACCTCTTCCTCTTTCAAGGCAATCGGAAGCAGCCCGTTTTTGAAGCTGTTGTTGAAGAAGATGTCAGCAAACGATGGCGCGATCACGGCCCGAAAGCCGAAATCGGTCAAGGCCCAGACCGCATGCTCGCGAGACGAGCCACAGCCAAAGTTTTCGCGGGCCAGCAGGATCGTGGCCCGGTCAAACGGCGACTTGTTGAGCACAAAGTCCGGATTCTTGCGTCGTTTGCTGTGATCCATGCCCGGCTCGCCGGGGTCCAGGTACCGCCAGTCGTCGAAGGCGGTTGGTCCGAACCCGGTGCGTTTGACCGATTTGAGGTATTGCTTGGGGATGATCGCGTCGGTGTCCACGTTCGAGCGGTCCAAGGGCGCGACAATCCCTTTGTGGGTAGTGAAGGGCTGCATGCTTGACTCCTTTACGCTTGACGAACGTCGACGAAATGACCGGCGACGCCTGCGGCGGCGGCCATGGCCGGGCTGACCAGGTGCGTGCGACCGCCCTGCCCCTGACGCCCTTCGAAGTTCCGGTTTGAGGTGGAGGCACAACGCTCGCCCGGCTCGAGCCGGTCGGCGTTCATGGCCAGGCACATGGAACAACCCGGCTCCCGCCACTCGAAGCCGGCCTCGAGAAAGATCTTGTCGAGCCCTTCCTTTTCCGCCTGCTCCCGCACGAGACCGGACCCTGGTACGACCATGGCGAGGGTGACGTTGTCGGCCACGCGACCTCCCTTGATCACCGCGGCGGCGGCGCGCAAGTCTTCGATTCGGGCGTTGGTGCACGATCCGATGAACACCTTGTCGATGGAGATATCGGTTATCGGCGTGTTGGCTTCGAGCCCCATGTATGCGAGAGCCTTTCGCATGCCCTCCGCCTTGACCGGATCGGGTTCGGCGCCAGGGTCCGGCACCTTGCCGTTGACGGGCGCCACCATCTCCGGCGAGGTCCCCCAGCTGACCTGTGGCGCGATCCGGGTGGCGTCGAGGGTCACCACCTTGTCGAATTCGGCATCCGAGTCGGACTTGAGCGTGCGCCAGTATTCGGCCGCCTGCTCGAACATCTCGCCGGTGGGTGCGTACGGCTTGTCGCGGAAGTATTCGATGGTCTTTTCATCCACGGCAACCATGCCCGCACGCGCCCCCGCCTCGATCGACATGTTGCACACGCTCATCCGACCTTCGATGGAAAGCGACTCGATTGCCGAACCGGCGAACTCGATGGCGTAACCGGTGCCGCCGGCCGTGCCAATCTTGCCGATAATGGCGAGCACGACATCCTTCGCAGTCACACCGGGGCCGAGATCGCCTTCCACCCTAACCTGGAGGGTCTTGCTGCGCTTCTGCAAAAGGGTCTGCGTTGCCATCACGTGCTCGACCTCGGAGGTACCGATGCCGAAGGCCAATGCGCCAATGGCCCCGTGCGTGGAGGTGTGCGAGTCGCCGCAAACCACGGTCGATCCGGGCAAGGTGAAGCCTTCCTCGGGGCCGATGATGTGCACGATGCCCTGACGCAAGTCGGCCATGGGGAATTCCTGTACGCCGAATTCCTCGCAGTTGCGACCCAGCGTGCTCACCTGTTCCCGTGAGACCGGGTCGACAATCCCCTCCGCCCGGTTGGTGGTGGGCACGTTGTGATCCGGCACCGCCAACATGGCACCGGGTCGCCAAGGCTTCCGCCCCGCAAGACGCAGGCCTTCAAAGGCCTGCGGACTGGTCACCTCGTGGACGAGATGACGGTCGATGTAGAGCAATGCCGTGCCGTCTTCCTGTTGACGCACCGCGTGTGCGTCGAAGAGCTTTTCGTAGAGTGTCTTTCCAGCCATGGGCTTGTCCTCGTTCAGACCGGTCGTTACCGACCCGCCCTCATTACCATTATTGCCATTTGTTCGAGAAGCGCGAACGCCTCCCTAGAATTCGAAAAAGCCGTCGTCCAGTCCCGATGCAGGCGGATCGACCGCGTGCTCGATCAGATCGCGGAGGCGCAGAACCCGAAGCACGCTGTGGTGTGTCGACGCCAAGACCACCGGTGGGGCCATGCCGGCCTCGAAAGCCTCTCGCCAGCGCAGCGCGCATAGACACCAGCGGTCCCCGGCCCGTAGTCCTGGGAAGCCGTTACCCGGCATGGGCTGGCGCAATTCATTGCCCTGCGTCGCGGTGTAATGGAGAAAGGCGTCATCCACCTCGGCGCAGATGCCGTGCATGCCGCCATCCTCACGCGCAACATGACAGCGTCCGTCCCGATAGAATCCCGTCAAGGGATCCATGGAACAGGGCTGCAGGGGCAATCCCAAGACATTGAGGCCATCGGTTTTCATGTGTGAATCATAGTCCCCCGGGTCCGATAACTAAAATGGAAATAAATCATGAATGCCATTCCCATAGGTTATAGAGTGGACTAAGTCTTCCACCCGAAAGCATCGGAGGCCGCCATGAACCCCGCTCAACTCGATACCCAACAACTGCTCACGTTTCTCGCCGTGGCCGAAACCGATTCATTCTCCGAGGCGGCTCAACGTCTGCATATCAGTCAGCCGGCCATATCAAAGCGGATCGCGCTGCTCGAGGAGCGGCTGGGTTTTACGTTATTTGACCGCTTAGGGCAGAGGGTGGTTCTCACGTATGCAGGCGAACGCCTGTTGCCGTCGGTCCAAGGCATGCGCAAAAGCCTGGAAGATATCGTGACGGTGGCCGCCTACGGTGGCGAAGCCCGTGGTGGCCGTCTTTCCCTGTGTCTGAGTCATTACTGCGGTCTGCACCTATTGCCCGGCGTGCTGGAGCGGTTTTCGACCACCTACCCGGACGTGCTACTGGACTTGAGTTTTCATGATTCCGAGCGCGCGATCGAGCGGATCAGCAATGGCGAGGCATCCTTGGCCTACGCCACACTCCCGCCGCGGGTGGGTCATGGCGTGCGTACCCGGTTGCTCTGGGAAGAAGCGCTGGTACCGATGGTGGCGGCGCGGCACTGTCCGGAAGGCGGAGAGGCCGACCTTCGGTCAATCGGCGAACGCCTTCCTCTGATCCTTCCGGCACAAGCGACAAGCACCCGGGCGGCCATCGATCGTTGGCTGGATGACTGTGGGATGCTGCCTCCGGCGGTGATCGAGATCAACCAGCTCGATTCCATCGCCGTGCTGGCTGCCACCGGGGTGGGCTGGGCCTTGTTGCCCACCACCCTGCAGCGCAGCGGACTGATTGCCCTTCAGGGCGGGGAATGTCAGCCACCCAACCGCCGTCTGGGCCGCATCGACCCGGTTGGGCGTGCCGCCAATCCGCTAGCCGAGGCCTTCGCTGCGATGGTCGAGTACGAGAATGCTGAGGCATCAACCAGTGGGTATGGCTCCAACGTCAGTCCGCATGGTTGAGCAGCCAGTCACGCGTTTCCGGCATGAAATGGATGAGCCCTTCGAGAATTCCGGCGGAGTAGTTGCCATTCATGTCCAGTGTGTCGCCTACGGCTATGTATAGCTTTTGGGGATTGTGCTCCCGGGTTTGCTCGCGTGCAGCCCGCTTGACGTCATCCCGGGCATTGGCGACAAGCACGGCCTGAAGGCCACTGGTCAGCACGGCAAGGTCGTTGCCGCTGTCCCCGGCAAAAACAGTGCGATCATCCGGTGCCCCCAGACGGGACTGGAGAAAGCGGATCGCGTGCATCTTGGTGGCACTCTTCGGTAGCACATCGATCAGGCCGACATCCTCCATCTCATCGACGCTCCAGATGACACTCGCGCGCACCCCCTGCTCCGCCAGACGCTGCTGCATGGCTGCCACGAGTTGCTCGCCATACACCGAGGATGGGGTGTAGTAGCTGAGCTTGAAGGTGTTCTGTTTTTCCGGCTCCTGAGGGGTGAGCCGGTCGAACCCTTCCAGCAGGCGGGCGAGTGAATCTCGATCGTGGCCGGCCCAGTCGGGACCAATCTCTTCGTGCCAGTCCTGCCAAGCTTCCCACTGACCGCCACTCACCCGGTAGATCGTGGTGCCTACATCACCAATGGCGTAATCCGGGACGGGGAGGTCCCACTCCTGGATCGCGGACAGGAGCAGGCGTTTATCTCGACCGCTGACGTAGGCCAAGGTGATCTCTGGACGGGCGACGAGCCGGGCAAAACGCTCACGCACGCCTGGCGACTCCGGTTGATGCCCGTTGGGAATCAGGGTGCGGTCCAGGTCCGTGCACAGAAATATCGACTTATTGGTCATGGTTTTCTTGGAGACCCACTCGGAACAACGGCTTGCCTTCCAGCGCATTGTGGCCGATTACGGCCGCGGCCGCACTCCAGCCCTGCATGAATGTTCCGCCCGCTGTGAATTTGCGGCCGTGAACGTATTCAGGAAATGTCCAGGTTTCCCCGTCACGTTCCATTGCGTTGGCCCGGTGGATGCCGTCCAGATAACGTTGCGCCTTGACCTTATGATCCCGCCGGGTGAGGTCGGCGACGTAGAACCCCGTTATCAAGGGCCACAGACCGCCGTTGTGATACTCGTATGGGTTGTTCTTGAAATTGTAGGAAAATGTCATCTGCAGGTTTTTCCAGTCTTCATCGACCGGCTCGATCACGGGGTGAAACGCGGGCAACAGGCACATCTTCTTGGGCACGATCTTGCCGATGTGTTGGTCCACCTTTTCACACTGCGAAGACGAGCCAACACGGAACAGGCCGGTCAATACGTTGGCGAAGGCGTCGAAGCGATAACCGTAGCCCGTGGGAGAGAAAAATGGCATCCAGAATTGTCCTGACTGCTGTGGTGCTGCGGCGCGTCCCTTCCGGTATAGCACTTTGTGATAGATGTCTTCCTCTTCCTGACCATTGAACCAATAATTCGCACGGATAACGTGGAGCAAGCGGGTGGTTCGATCCACCAGCACATGGTCAGACGAACCGTGCACCTCGCTGTGAATGCGACAAAACGATCTCAGCGCCTGCAGGTACAGGAGCTGGTCGTACAGCACATAGCCAGACTGGAGATATTCGTCCGCCCAATCACCGGTCTGCGGCACATAGATCAACCCGCGCGCGTTGAATTCCCATGCCCCGAGTAGAAATCGGACCCGCTCGAGCGCCGGGAGCATGGAATCGATGAAGTCGTCGTCGCCGCTGTGCAACCAATATTCAGCGCAGCCGATGACGAACCAGAGATCCGCATCCACCCGCCCAGTGGTGCCACCGTAACTGACGCGTTCCGTGGTGGTGTCGACGTTGCTGGGAATTTCCCCATGTGGTCCCTGATAACGTGCCAGGGTCAGAAGGGTTTCCTTCGTGGTCGAGGCCAGCGATTCATCTCCTGACATCAGGGCGGCCAGACCGAGGATCACGCCGTCCCTGCCCCACACACGACGGTAATTGTCGCGCTCCACGGGGGATGCCAGGAATCCATCCTCGGTGGCGCAACGCCGCATCAAATCGAGGGCCTTATCGTAGGCTTCGTTGCGTTGCCGCGGGCTCAAACTGCTCATGAGTCGATGTACCTCCCTTCAGGAGGCTAGACCACGGCAGAGCGATCCGAGCGGGAAGATCATCCGGGAATCTGGACGAATGTTACTGCCACGATGGCGCTGCGTGAATTGAAGCTATGTCTCCAGCGCAGAGAGACGCAGGGTCAGGACTGCCGCGATCAGGACAAAGAGCATTGCAAAGCCGATGCTTCCGGCCAAACCCAGCCACTGATAACTAAAGCCCGAAAGCACGGTGCCCATCAGCCGACCAGTGGCATTCGCCGCGTAGTAGAACCCGACATTCATTGATGTCTTGTCGTCGGTGGAGTAACGCAGGATCAAAAAGGAATGGGTCGCCGAATTGATCGCGAATATCACGCCGAAGAACGCCAACCCCGCCGTGATGACCCATGCTTGCGTCATTTCCAAGGACAATGCGGCCAGAATCGCGGCAAGTGGCAAGACCAAGGCGAATGTCCACCCCGTCGCGACATTCGCGCCGGGCCCTTCATACACGTTGGCTTGGGTGGTGCGAGAGGCCATCAGCCGAGGCGCGATCGACTGGACAAGGCCATACCCGATCACCCACAGCGCCAGGTAGGCGCCTACCCAATGAAAGTCCCAGCCAATCGACACCAGAAAGACCGGCAACGCCACCACGAACCAAACATCACGCGCGCCGAAAAGGAATACGCGCGCCGCACTCAACCAGTTGATGGCAGGCTCGCGGGAAAAGATCGACTCGGGGGATGTCTTCTTCTTGATTGCTCCCAGGCCGGTGGGCAGAGTCAATGTCATCAGAAATCCGATGACGAGCATGGCCGCCAGTGCCGCCATGGCTCCCTGAAAGCCCAGCCATGCCAGCAGGACCGCCCCCAGGAAGAACCCCGCCCCCTTTAGCGCGTTCTTCGAGCCAGTGATCCACGCCACCCAGCGAAACAGTTGCGCGTTGCCCTGCCGGGCGATCATCTTGACCCCCGCCTTCGCCGACATCTTGTTGAGATCCTTGGCAATCCCGGAAAGCGCCTGCGCGATCATGACGTAGGCGACCGTTAACCATGCATCGGGAACCGTGAGCATCAGGAGGGCGCCGATCTGCACGGCAGTGCCCAGCTGCATGGTGCGATTGAGACCAAGGCGGGCGCCCATCCAGCCGCCCGCCAGGTTGGTGACGATGCCGAAGAACTCGTAAAAAACGAACAGCATCGCGATGGCGAACGGCGAATAGCCCAACTGATAGAAATGCAGAACCACCAGCATGCGGATGGCCCCGTCGGTGAGGGTGAACAGCCAGTAGTTGCCGGTAATGGTCAGATATTGGCGCAGCGCGGTATGCATGCCTAACTCCGGTGCAAGAAGGGATCAGCTGCGGCCGATCATGGCGACGAGTTCTGCCAAGCGCTGGGCATAGCCCCATTCGTTGTCGTACCACGCCAGGACTTTAACCAACTCGTCATCGATCACCATGGTCGATGGCGCATCGATGATCGCCGAACGCGGGTCATTGGTGTAGTCCGCCGACACCAGAGGGCGCGTTTCAAAGCCGAGGATGCCCTCGAGCGGACCGGCCGCGGCTTCGGCCAACAGGCCGTTGACCTCCTCGACCGTCGTGCGCCGGTCGGGGGTGAAGACGAAGTCGGTGAGCGAGGCGTTGAGCAGCGGAACCCGCACGGCCAGGCCATTGAGACGGCCTAGGAGCTCGGGAAATATCTCGCCGATGGCCTTGGCCGAGCCGGTCGTCGTCGGTGCCAACGACATGGACGACGCTCGCGCGCGCCGCCAATCCCGATCCCCCTTGTCCACCACCGCCTGCGTGTTGGTCAGGTCGTGCATGGTGGTCATGGTCCCGCGACGAATGCCCAGTCCCTCGTGAAGCACTTTCACGACGGGCGCGAGGCAGTTGGTGGTGCAGGAAGCCGCTGTCACCAGGCGATGTCGTGAGGGATCATAGCGTTCATCGTTCACGCCCATGACGACATTGAGCACGTCCGCATGTTTGACCGGTGCAGCGACCGCCACCCGATCGACTCCCTGTTCAAGGTGGGGGCTGATCTCGTCGAACTGGCGCCAGTGACCGGTTGCCTCGATAACCACGTCCACCCGGCTATCGGCCCAACCAATCGCCGCAATCTCCGGTTCCTGGGTATACCGAATCGACCGGCCGTCGAGCGTGAGCGTGTCGCCCTCCCCGTCTACCTGTCGGCTCCAGCGGCCATGGACCGAATCGAACTGCGTCAGGTGGGCCATGCACGCCGCATCTCCAGCGGTCTCGTTGACATGCACCACCTCAAGCCCCAGTGCCGGCCGCTCGGCCAGAATACGGAACGCCAGTCGGCCGATCCGGCCAAAGCCATTGATACCTACTCGTATGGTCATCCGATCACCTTTGAAAAACGGGCGCCAGCTTCGCGCTTATTGTATATGGGAATCTCAATATATCGTGGAGGGTAAGCCCAGCAGATGACAAATTGGTGTCACTGGAAAGCACCGTTCGCGTCGAGGCGTTTCCCTCTTAATACCGTGGTGGCAGGGCCCGCAAATCGTTCTCGTTTGCCTGCAGAGGTTTTTCACAAAAACTGTGGATAACTATGTGGAAGAACTCGCGTAGCCCTGTTCCTACAAGGCGAGGGACACTATTGGGTAATTTTTAACCACACATAAACGCCGGAAAACAAATACATTTGAAACAATAACTTAGACCCTAGTCTTCGCTAAGCCACTGATTCACCGTTCACAAAAAAGGCGCAACCGCGATTGCGCCCTCGTTGATGTGGAAAATGTGCCCTGTCAAGGCTTGACTTGGACAAAATTCCTGTTTATTTAGAGCCAATCAGCTCGATTGGGTAACCATCGGGGTCCGCCACGAAGGCGATGATCGTGATGCCGGCATTCATCGGTCCCGGTTCACGCAAAATCTTGCCGCCTTTGGCGGCGATTCGTTCCGCCGCGGCATAAACGTCATCTACCTCGATGGCGATGTGGCCATAGCCATCCCCGATGTCGTAGTCATGCTCGCCCCAGTTGTAGGTCAACTCCAGAACGGCGGTCTCGCTCTCGTCGCCGAAGCCGACGAAGGCCAACGTGAACTCACCGGCCGGATAGTCCTGTTGCCGCAGAAGCTTCATGCCCAGGACATGAGTATAGAAATCCAGTGACTTTTTGAGATCGCTGACGCGAAGCATGGTGTGGAGTATGCGCATGGTGGGGTCTCTTTGTTCAGGGTTGCTTGTTCTGATTGGAAAGCCAGTTGGCCGAGCCGGTCACAGACCTGACGACCGGGGGTCCGGTTCGGATTTAAAGGTTGCCGACCGCCTCCGGACGATGGGTGAGGAAGCCTTGGACATAATCGATCCCCATGGCGCGAACCTGGTCGAACTGTTCCTGGGTTTCGATCCATTCGGCCACGGTTCGCGCATTCATTACCCGTGAGACTTCAATGATGGCCGAGACGATCACATTAGCCACCGGGTCGTTGCTCATGTCCTTGATCAGCTGACCGTCGATCTTGACGAAATCCGGTTCAAGCCGGCGGAGGAACTCGAAAGAAAGAAAGCCGCCACCGAAGTCATCCAGGGAAAAGCGACAACCGAGTCGCCGCAAGGCTGAGATCAGCCGCTCGGCCTGTTCCAGATTAAGAATGGCCGCCGTCTCGGTGATCTCGAATATGATCAGGGCCGGATCAATGTTGTGATCGTGAAGTGCCCCGCGGATAATCGGGATCATCTCCGGGTCCTGAACCGAATGGGCCGAGAGGTTGATACTGGCGACAAGGGGGCGGCCGGATCGACCCGCCAGCCACTGGCAAGTGCTGTGGACAACCCAGCGGTCGATTTCACCCATGGCATGATGTTTTTCAGCGATCTCGATAAATTCCGACGGGAAACGCAGTTCCCCGTCTTCGCCCGAAACGCGCAGAAGCACCTCACATAACGGCGCATGATCGCTATTGAGCGGGACGATCCGCTGTCCCGCCTGCGACAGGCGATCGTTGGCGATCGCCGTGCGCAATGCACTGTAGCGCTCGATTTGCTTGCCCCGTTCGAGCAATTCGGTGTCGTCGCCCGAATACTGGACCACCCTGTCCCCGCCCAATCGCTGCGCGCTCTGGCAGGCACGCTCGGCATCATCGAGCCGTTTCGAAGCCAGCAGGTCATGACTTTCGATACGAGTAACGCCAACGCTCGCACGCAGCATCAAGTGGGTGTGCTCGTCTGGCAAGCGGAACGCATGGACCGTTTCGAGCACATCTCTCGCCACCACGGCGCAGGTGTCCTGATTCCCGAGTGGCATCCAGATGGCGAACTCATCCACTCCCATCCGCGCGATCTTGGCATCCGACGGCAGTTCCAGGGAGAAGTGACTGGCCAGCGATGCCAAGATGCGATCGCCAAGTGTCCGCGTACCGATCTCGTTGAGCAACCGAAATTTGTCCAGGTCCAGCCAGACCAGGCAGCTGTTGCCGACATCGGTCGGCGTTCCGGCGCGGCCCGCCACTGCCTGCGACAGGAACTCCTCCAACGCGCCCCGGTTGAGCAAACCCGTCAGCCGGTCGTGCGTGGCGCGGTAGGTCAGCAGGGCATGGGCGGAGCGAAGATCGGTGATATCCAGCATCGAGACCAGCAATTGGCGGCGGCCTTCAGCTTCCAGCTGGCTAACCTGCAAATTGACGTCATAGCGTTGATTCCCGCGATCGATGACACCATCCACTGTCCGATTTCCGGGTTCCGCGGCCATACTGACAAGGACCGGTAAGACGCAATCACTGTCCACATGGTCCATGTGCAGTTCGAAAGCGTCGCAAAAGCGTTGGCCTACCAGGCTTGTCTCATCGGCATCCGGCTGATGGCTAAACCGGCTGATGGCCGGATTAGCGAGCAGGATAGTACCCTGATCGTCGAGAAGGACGGCGCCGGTGTGCAAACCGGTAAAGGCCCGACGCAGTCGCTGTTTTGCGGCGGCAAGCTTTGCATTCGTGCCATGTGATTGCCAGTAGAACAGCGTCAGCACCAGCAGCGCGACCAGAAGCAATGCCGGCCAGTAACTTCGGACGATGCCAGTGAGGGTGAGCGGTTCGGGAAACCACTTCTCGCGCAGTCGATCGACAATGCTGTAGTCAAGCGGTGTTCGCCAGCCAAGGATGCGCGCCTGCTCAGCCGCCGGTGAGTCGGACTCCATCGCCAAAAGCTGTTGCGCTACGCGGGGGACCAGTTCCTCTGGAGCCTGGCCGGTGGCGGCAAACGGCCATTCCGGCACCAGCGAGGTATTAATGGGGTAAGGAAAGTCCGCTCGGTGCGCATCGCCGACCGGCACAAGCCGGCTGTCCGGGAACTGCGCCAGGTAGCGATGAAAAAAACTCGAACGCACCACGCCCGCGTGGGCCCGGCCTTCCAGCACCGCATCGATTACCGCCTCTAGCGGCAGTCCCGTGAAAATGGGGGTAATCTCGGTCTCGACGTCGATGCCGGCGTCTTCCAACGCTTGTATCCCGAGAATCCAGCCCCCCAGACCGTTCGGGCTGGCGCCGGCCACGCGACTGCCGACGAGGTCGCCTAACGTTTGAAAGCCCGTCCCCTGGCGGGTAAAGACGACGGAGCCAAAGCGTTCCATCCCGGCACCATTGCCCTTGACCACCAGAGTGGCTAGTGGCCAGATACGCCCCAGACGGCCAAGCTCGGAGAACTGCAGCGATTGCGTCAGAACGAAATCGAGCTCACCTTCCTTGAAGGCCTGGCGCAATTCCGAAAGATACAGCGGACGAATCCGGAACACATGACCGGGATTGGCATCGCTAAGGTGCTCCGCCATTGGCTGCCAGCGAGCCACGGCCTGCTCCTTGCCGGCATAGGCCAACACGCCGACCGTCACACGAGGGCCTTCCTCGTTTGAATCCTGTGCGCTAGCCGGGTTGGACAGCCACACGAGCAAAATGAGCAACATCGCGACAGCATGTTGCAGCGCCACCCTTATCCCGATCACTGTGACATTCCCGCGAGGTGAGGCATCGTGGCGCATATGGAGTCGTCCTTGTCTTGCTCATGGCAGCCTAGTCCGCAAGGTCGCGCGAAACTCCCGGGTCTCTCCCGGGTCTCTCCCGGGCTGTCCCGGCAACCGGGGGAAAAACCTGGCGATTATCTGGTCCGAGGGTTCAGAGTTAACAGTCACGTTAGCAGATCGACATCCTGTCGCCTCCTGGACCGTTCCACTCCATCAGCCAGGTTGGCCGATTCAGTCGCGCCGACCGGCCTTGGCGCTGATGCGCAGCCGGAGTGCGTTGAGTTTGATGAACCCTTCGGCATCGCGCTGATCGTATGCACCGGCATCGTCCTCGAAGGTCGCGATGGCGGGGTCAAACAGGCTGTCATCGGATTGGCGGCCGGCCACGATGACGTTGCCCTTGTACAGCCGCAAACGGACATCGCCATTGACGTTGGCCTGGGTGGCGTCGATCGCCTTTTGCAGCATTTCGCGCTCCGGGGCAAACCAATAGCCGTTGTATACCAGTTCGGCGTATTTCGGCATCAGTTCGTCCTTCATGTGTGCCTCGCCACGGTCGAGCGTGAGCGATTCCAGCGCGCGGCGGGCCTTCAGAAGGATGGTGCCGCCGGGAGTCTCGTAGCAACCACGCGACTTCATGCCGACGTAGCGGTTTTCCACCATGTCCAGGCGACCGATGCCGTTTGCGCCACCCAACTGGTTCAGCTTGAGCAGCAGCGCGGCGGGGGAAAGCCTTTCGCCGTTGATGGAGACCGGATCACCCTGCTCGAATCCGATGGTGATCTCGGTCGACTCGTCCGGAGCACTTTCCGGGGATACCGACCAGCGCCACATGTCTTCCTCTGGCTCCCACCAAGGGTCCTCGAGATTGCCGCCTTCGTAAGAAATGTGCAGCAGGTTGGCGTCCATGGAGTACGGCGACTTCTTGCCGGCGGCAGCAAAGTCGACCGGGATTTCACGAGTCTTGGCGTAATCCATCAACTTCTCGCGGGAATTGAGGTCCCACTCGCGCCACGGGGCGATTACTTGAATCTCCGGGTTGAGGGCGTAGGCATTGAGTTCGAAGCGCACTTGATCGTTACCCTTGCCTGTTGCCCCATGCGCCACGGCATCGGCACCCGTCTCGCGCGCGATGTCCACCAACCGCTTGGCGATCAGGGGACGGGCGATCGAAGTGCCCAGCAGGTATTCACCTTCATAGATAGCGTTGGCCCGGAACATCGGGAAGACATAGTCGCGGACGAACGTCTCGCGCACGTCGTCGATGTAAATCTCCTTGACCCCCATCTTTTCGGCCTTTTCGCGCGCCGGCTCAAGCTCCTCGCCCTGTCCGAGGTCCGCGGTGAAGGTCACCACCTCGCAGTCATAGGTCTCTTCCAGCCACTTGAGGATGACCGAGGTGTCCAGGCCGCCGGAGTAGGCCAAAACCACCTTACCGAGCTTCTTCTTGGGGGCCGAAGGGTTGCTCATCAGAACTCCTGAATTGATTTGAATGTACGCGAACGCCATCCATTATATAGACACAGTCCGTCGTTCACAGGGCACAGGGGGTTTCGATTCACCAGATCATCTCTTCCCGATCCTCGCGAAGACCTCGGCCACCCCTCTGCGTGGGGCACTCAAGACACGCCCATATGGGGTCTGCCAAGGGCCGTCCTCGGTACGGAACATAGGAAATGTTGATGGAATCACGCATAATGGCCCACAAATTTTGGTCCGGTGCGACCGTTGCGTGCCCATGCTGATGCGGCTTGGGCGGATTCCGGCAGCACCTAACGACAGCTTTGAGGAGTGCTTGTGACCGATTACAACGATCAGGATCCGCAGGAAACCCGCGAATGGCTCGACGCGCTCGAGGCCGTGGTCAATTTTGAAGGGACGGAAAAAGCCCGCCATCTGATTGCCAGCATGATCGAGCGGGCGCGTCAGCACGGCATCGACACCCCCTACTCCGCGACTACTCCCTACATCAACACCATCCCGCCGGAGAACGAAGCGCAGTACCCCGGCGACCGGCAGATGGAGCAACGCCTGCGTGCCCTGATCCGCTGGAACGCGATGGCCATCGTGGTGCGCGCGAACAAGGACTCCTCGGTCGGCGGCCACATCGCCTCCTACCAGTCGAGTGCCACCATGTACGAAGTGGGCCTCAACCACTTCTTCAAGGGGCATGATCACCCGGAAGGTTCGGACATGGTGTTCTTCCAGGGGCACGTTGCCCCGGGGATGTATGCCCGTGCCTATCTCGAAGGCCGTATCAGCGAAGAACAACTGCTGAACTTCCGCCAGGAAGCCGCCCATGAGCAGGCACTCAGCTCCTATCCGCATCCGTGGCTGATGCCCGACTTCTGGCAGTTCCCGACGGTTTCCATGGGTCTGGGTCCGCTGATGGCGATCTACCAGGCGCGCTTTATGAAGTACATGGAAGCACGCGGCTTCGGCAAGGTGAGCTCCCGCAAGGTCTACGCCTTCCTCGGTGACGGCGAGATGGACGAGCCGGAATCCCTCGGCGCCATCGGTCTCGCCGTGCGCGAGAAGCTCGACAACCTGGTGTTCGTTGTCAACGCCAACCTGCAGCGCCTCGACGGGCCGGTGCGCGGCAACGGCAAGATCATCCAGGAGCTCGAGGGCAGCTTCAGGGGCGCCGGCTGGAACGTCGTCAAGGTCATCTGGGGACCGGGTTGGGACGAACTGTTGGCTCGCGACAAGTCCGGCAAGCTCATGGAGCTGATGATGGAGACCGTCGACGGCGAATATCAGGCGTTCAAGGCCAAGGACGGCGCATTCGTGCGCGAACAGTTCTTCGGCAAATATCCCGAGACCGCCGAGCTGGTCAAGAACATGACCGACGACGAGATCTTCTCGCTCACCCGCGGTGGTCACAGTCCGCGCAAGATGTACGCGGCCTACAAGGCGGCCAACGAGTGCAAGGGCAAGCCGACGGTCATCATCGCCAAGACGGTCAAGGGCTACGGCATGGGCCCGTTCGGCGAAGGCGCGATGACCGCGCACCAGCAGAAGAAGCTCGACAACGAAGGCCTCAAGTACTTCCGCGACCGCTTCGGCCTGCCGATCTCCGACGAACAGCTCGAGAAGAACGTCCCGTTCTACAAGCCGGACGACAGCCACGAGCTGATCAAGTACATGAACGAGCGCCGCACCGAGCTCGGCGGCTACCTGCCCTCGCGCGTCGACCGCGCCGAGTCGCTCCCGGCCCCGGACCTGTCGGCGTTCGACATGATCCTCAAGGGTACCGGCGAGCGTGAGATGTCCTCGACCATGCTCTTCGGTCGCATCCTCGCGATGATCCTGCGCGACAAGAAGCTCGGCAAGCGTGTCGTCCCCATCATCCCGGACGAGGCACGCACCTTCGGTCTTGAGGGCCTGTTCCGCCAGGTAGGCATCTACGACCCGGCCGGCCAGCTCTACGAGCCGGTCGACGCCGACCAGGTGGCCTGGTACAAGCAGGCAGCCAACGGCCAAGTACTGCAGGAAGGCATCAATGAGGCCGGTTCGATGTCCTCGTGGCTTGCCGCGGCCACCGCTTACGCCAACTACGGCGAGGCGATGGTGCCCTTCTACATCTACTACTCGATGTTCGGTTACCAGCGCGTCGGCGACCTGGCCTGGCTGGCCGGTGACATCCGGGCGCGCGGCTTCTTGATCGGTGCCACCGCCGGCCGCACCACGCTGGAAGGCGAAGGCCTGCAGCACAACGACGGGCACAACATCATGATGTTCTCGGCGGTGCCCAGCTGCCGCGTCTTCGATCCCACCTACGGCTACGAGATGGCGATCATCATCCGGGACGGCCTCAAGGCGATGGTCGAGGAAAAGCAGGACTGCTACTACTACATCACTTCGATGAACGAGAACTACTCGCACCCGGCGATGCCGGAGGATGTCGAAGAAGGTGTGCTTAAGGGCGCCTACCGGCTGCGCGAGAGCAAGAAGAAGCTCAAGAACCGCGTCCAGCTGATGGGCTCGGGCACCATCCTGCGCGAGGCCGAGGCCGCAGCCAGGATGCTCGAAGACGAGTGGAAAGTGGCCGCCGACGTCTGGTCGGCCACCAGTTTCACCGAACTGGCGCGCGAGGGGCAGGCCTGCGAACGCCACAACCGCCTCCATCCCGAGGCGGAGCCGAAAAAGCCGTATATCACCGCGGCGCTTGAAGAAGGCAGTGGTCCGATAATCGCGGCAACCGACTACATCCAGGCCTATCCCGACCAGATCCGTCGGTTCGTGCCGGGAAGCTTCACCACGCTGGGCACCGATGGTTACGGCCGGTCCGACAACCGGGCCGCCCTGCGCCGCTTCTTCGAGGTCGACTCTGCGCACATCGTGGTGGCCGCGCTCCAAGCCTTGGCTAACGAGGGTAGCCTCCCTGCATCCAAGGTGAGCGAGGCGCTCGAGAAGTACGGCATCGACACAGAGTGCGGACCGCCGATCGAGCGATAACGAGCGATCAAAGGGGGCCACCCCCGCGCGTTCCCGGCCGAAAGGCATCGGCCGGGTCACTGGATTCATCTGATACGTATGCCCGCGCCGTTAAGTGCTGGGCACGCATGCAACCTTTCATGGAGACAGGCTGATGGCCATCAAGTCGATCACCCTCCCCGACATCGGCAACTACGAGAACACACCCGTGATCGAGGTACTGGTCTCGCCCGGCGACCGGGTCGAAAAGGAAGACTCGCTGATCACGCTGGAGTCCGACAAGGCCACGATGGAGATCCCCAGTCCCTACACGGGCGAGATCACCAAGGTTCTGGTCAAGAACGACGACAATCTCAACAAGGGCGACCTCATCGCCGAAATCGACGCCGAGGAAGACCAGGAGGACGAGGCTGGCAAATCGTCGGCCGCAGAGAGCCAGCAGGAGGCCCCCGCAGAGGAGCCGTCTGGCGAGCAGTCGTCTGCCGAGGAGTCAAAGTCGGAAGCATCGACGCAGTCCCCTTCCTCGGCCGAGAGCACCGAAACACCGCCCGCGACCGGCACGGCTGGCGGGGGTGGCCAGCCTGCGCCGGTCAACGCCCAGCCCGGTGGCGCGAAGTTTCACGCCAGCCCGTCGGTACGGCTTTTCGCTCGCAAGCTCGGGGTGGACCTAGCCAATGTCACCGGCACCGGGCCGAAGGGTCGCATCCTGCAGGAAGATGTCGAAGGCGCGATCAAGAAGGTAATGGAAGGCACGTCCAAGGGCGGCGCTACCCCCGGGGGCGGCATTCCGCCATTGCCTGAGATCGACTTTTCGCAGTTCGGCGAAACGGAGCAGAAACCTCTTTCGCGAATCAAGAAGCTTTCCGGGAAGCACCTGTCGACCGCCTGGCTCAACATCCCGCACGTCACGCAGTTCGACGAGGCCGACATCACCGAGATGGACGCCTTCCGCAAGTCGCTCAAGCCGCGTGCCGAGAAGATGGGCATCAAGATGACGCCACTGGTGTTCATCATGAAGGCGGTGGCGCACGTGCTGGGCGAATTCCCCAACATGAACGCCTCCATGGCGCCTGACGGCGAAAACCTCATCCTCAAGAAATACATCAACCTCGGCGTGGCCGTGGACACCCCCAACGGCCTGTTGGTCCCGGTGGTTCGTGATGTTGACAAGAAGGGTGTCTTCGAACTCTCCGAAGAGTTGATGGACATCTCCTCGCGCGCTCGTGACGGCAAGCTCACCGGCGCGGACTTGTCCGGCGGAACCTTCTCGATTTCCAGCCTCGGCGGCATCGGCGGGACGCAGTTCACGCCGATCGTCAACGGTCCCGAAGTCGGCATCCTCGGCGTCTCCAAGGCCAGCATGCAGCCGGTATGGGACGGATCGGAATTCGTTCCCCGCATGATGCTGCCGTTGGCCCTTTCTTACGACCACCGCGTAATCGACGGGGCCGAGGGCGCACGTTTCATGACGACGCTCTCGCGGACTCTCACCGACCTTCGCGAACTGATGCTCTGAGGTATCCATGACCACCGAGACAATCAACCTCCCCGATATCGGCAATTTCGACGAAGTCGAAATCCTCGAGGTCCTGGTCGAGGCCGGTGACACCGTCGAAAAGGAAGACTCCCTAATCACCTTGGAAACCGACAAGGCGACCATGGAGATCCCCTCCCCCGCGGCCGGAAAGATTACCGAGGTGCTGGTGAGCGTGGGCGACAAGATCAGCACCGGCAAGCCGATCGCCAAGTACGAGCCGGCGGAAAATGGCGGTGACGGTGAAAAGGACGAGACAGCAAAGACAGAATCCGCCGAATCACCAGACGACAAGAGCCAGACTGAATCGTCACCGGCCGCCGCGGCCTCGACCGACCAGAAGGCGGATGTCGAATGCGATATCTGCGTGCTGGGATCCGGCCCCGGGGGTTATGCCGCGGCATTCCGTGCCGCGGATCTGGGCAAGTCGGTCGTCATGATCGAGCGGTACCCGGTGATCGGCGGCGTCTGTTTGAACGTCGGTTGCATCCCCTCCAAGGCGCTATTGCACGTCTCGGAGGTGTTGAACGAAACACGCTCCATGGGCGCGCACGGCGTGACCTTTGCCGAGCCGGAAATCGACCTCGACAAACTGCGCGGCTTCAAGGATCAGACGATCAAGAAGCTCACCGGTGGGCTGGAGGCACTGGCCAAGCAACGCAAGGTGACCATCGTGCGGGGCTTTGGTCGATTCGTCGATCCGACGCATATCGCAGTGACCGATGACGACGGCAAGGAAGCCCTGGTACGTTTCGACCACTCGATCATCGCGGCCGGCTCGCAGCCGGTGAAACTACCGTTCATCCCCCACGACGATCCCCGCGTCATGGACTCCACCGATGCGCTCGAGCTCGAGGAAATCCCGAAGCGCATGCTGGTCATCGGCGGCGGGATCATCGGGCTGGAAATGGCCCAGGTCTACGACGCCCTTGGAGCGGAAGTATCCATCGTGGAACTGGGCGAAACCATCATCCCCGGTGCAGACAAGGATCTGACCCGCCCCCTGCTCAAGATCCTCAAGAAGCGCTACCAGGACATATTCCTGGGGGCGAAGGTGACGAACGTCGAGGCCAAGGACGATGGGCTCCACGTCACCTTCGAAGGGAAGAAAACGCCGGAAACCGCTGTATTCGATCGCATTCTTGTTGCCGTCGGTCGGTCGCCGAACGGCAAAAAAATCGATGCGGACAAGGCGGGCGTGAGCGTCGATGACTCTGGTTTCGTCGCGGTCGACGATCGCATGCGCACCAACGTGGAACATATCCACGCCATTGGGGACGTGGTGGGACAGCCCATGCTGGCCCACAAAGCAGCGCACGAGGGCAAGGTAGCCGCCGAGGTCATCTGCGGCCTTCCCTCGGCCTTCACGCCGATGGGCATCCCGAGTGTTGCCTACACCGACCCGGAAGTGGCCTGGACGGGCAAGACCGAGGACGAGCTCAAGGCCGAAGGCGTCGAGTACGAGAAAGGCGCGTTCCCCTGGGCCGCTTCCGGGCGCTCGTTGAGTCTCGGCCGTGATGAGGGGCTGACCAAGGCCCTGTTCTGCAAGAAGACCCATCGCCTGCTCGGAGCCGGCATCGTCGGCCCGAACGCGGGTGAGCTGATCGCCGAGGCCATGCTGGGCATCGAGATGGGGGCCGACATGGCCGATATCGGCCTGACGATCCATCCGCACCCCACCCTGTCCGAGACCTTGGGCTTCGCCGCCGAGATGGCGGAGGGAACGATCACGGATCTGATGCCGCCGAAAAAGCGCTGATCCATTTACCGATCGCTCGAGGGGGTTAGCGAGTGGAATATGTTCTGTTCGCGATGCTGGGAATGGTCGGCGGGCTCGCCGCCGGCCTGCTCGGCATTGGCGGCGGGCTGATCATGGTGCCTGTCCTGTTGCTGATCTTCCCCACGATCGGCATCACCGGCGAGCACCTCGTCCATGTGGCGATCGGCACCTCTTTGGCGGCGATCGTCTTCGCTTCGATGACTTCCGTTTACAGCCATAACCGCCACGGCGGTGTGCTGTGGGGCGTGTTCGCCCGCTTCGCACCGGGGATGGTGCTCGGTGCCATCGTCGGTTCGACCGTGGCACACCACCTGCCCGGCGGAGTGCTCAAGATCGTATTCGGGGTGCTCGAGATCCTGGTCGCCGCGCAGATGGCGTTCGGTCGTCAGCCGCCAGCGGCTCGCCAGCTTCCCGGCATTCTCCCCCTAACGGGCGTATCTACGAGCTTCGGTGCGATCGCCTCGATCATGGGCATGGGGGGCGGAGCCATGACCACCCCGTTTTTCCTCTACTGCAACGTCACCGCACGCAACGCCATCGCCACCAGCGCGTCGCTCGGGCTGCCGACCGCCTTGTTCGGTGCGATCGGCTATATTGTCTCGGGATGGTCGACACAGGGCCTGCCGCCAATGAGTGCGGGCTATGTCTACCTCCCGGCTCTCGCGGGTATCGCCTTGTTCTCTGTACTATTCGCGCCGCTCGGAGCCAAACTGGCGCAGGTACTTCCGGCGACCACGCTCAAGCGAATTTTCTCGATCGTGCTGTTTGGCCTCGGCCTGCACATGATCCTGTCGTGACCCCATCCACCTAGGAAATCTCATGACGCAATCTACCCAGCAGTCCCGGAAGATCGCGATTTATCCCGGGACGTTCGACCCCATCACCTATGGCCACGTCGATCTTGCCCAACGGGCCGCGCGTTTGTTCGATGAGGTCATCGTGGCCGTGGCGGGCGATTCGGGGAAGGACACCCTCTTCTCACTGGACAAGCGCTGCGAGATGGCCACACACGCCATTGCGCAGATCCCCAACGATGGCAGGATCCGCGTCGAACAATTTGAGGGCCTGCTGGTCGACTTCGCGCAACGCTCCGATGCCACCGCGCTGGTGCGTGGCTTGCGCGCAGTGAGTGACTTTGAACACGAAATCCAGCTGGCGGCGATCAATCGCCGCTTGAACCACGAATTGGAAACGGTGTTCCTCTCGCCCGCCGAAGACCTAGGATTCGTGTCGTCCAGTATCGTGCGAGAGTTGGCCCGCCTGGGCGGCGACGTCACGGATTTCGTCCCAGCGAAGGTGATTGCAGCACTCGCCGAGATTGACCAAGGAAAAAAGTAGGGTATTGTGCCTCCCCGCGCGCCAAACCCGCGTTTACCTGTTATCCTACGCACCAAGTCAGAGACGTTATTTTTGGGGAGGATTCCGCATGTCCCTGCTGATTACCGATGAATGCATCAATTGCGATGTTTGTGAACCGGAATGCCCCAACGGGGCCATTTCCCAGGGCGACGAGATCTACGAGATCGCTCCGAACCTCTGCACCGAGTGCGTGGGCCATTATGATGAGCCACAGTGCGTGGAGGTCTGTCCGGTCGACTGCATCATCACCGACCCGGAAAACAAGGAAACCGAAGACCAGCTGATGGAAAAGTATCACCAGCTCACCGGTGAGTGATCGGCCCCAGCTGATTGCCCTCCTTCGAGCGGGTGATCGGAATCGGTTCACACAAGAAAACCCGCTCGGCGTTCGCTGAGCGGGTTTTCTTTGTCGACTATGGAGAGCCCGTCGAGGCCAAGACTATTCTTCGACGCGTGCCCGAATAAACTCCGTGACAGAGCCGAACGTCACGAACCACTCCGCATCGATCTCGTCATCGCTCAATTGAATGTCGAACCGATCTTCCAACGCAGTCAGCAGCAATACCACCCCCATCGAGTCGAGTTCCGGCAACTCACCGAACAGCCCGCTCTCCGGTGAGAATCGCTGTGCCGGCCCGGGCAGATCCAGCGTGGTGACAATGGTTTGTCGCACCATCTCGAACAATGGGTCGGTCGTCATGCCCGAGCCTCGATTCTTTCCAGCCCACCCATGTACGGGCGCAGCGCCTTCGGAATCAAGATGTCGCCATTGGCGCACTGATGGTTTTCCAAGAGCGCAACCAAGGTCCGCCCCACCGCCAGACCCGACCCATTTAGCGTGTGTACGGCTTCAGGTTTGCCGTCGCCCCCACGGGTTCGCGCGTGCATACGCCGAGCCTGGAAGTCACGCGTGTTCGAGCAGGATGAAATCTCGCGATACTTCTCCTGTCCCGGCAACCACACTTCCAAGTCATAGGTCTTGGCAGCCGAGAAACCCATGTCGCCGGTGCATAGCATCAACCGACGATACGGAAGCTCCAGCGCATCGAGGATCGTTTCGGCATGCCCGGTCAGCTCCTCGAGGGCCCGCTCGGAATCCCCCGCCGGAACGATCTGGACCAATTCGACTTTCTCGAACTGATGCTGGCGAATCAGACCGCGGGTATCCCGCCCAGCCGAGCCTGCCTCGGAGCGAAAGCACGGGGTATGCGCGACGTACTTGACCGGCAAGGTGTCCCGATCGAGGATCTCGTCACGCACGAGATTCGTCACTGGCACCTCGGCAGTCGGGATCAGGTACCAGGGTGTCTCGCCTTCGAGCCGGAACAGATCATCGGCAAACTTGGGCAACTGGCCGGTGCCAAATAGAGAATCGGCATGCACGATGAACGGCACCTGTACCTCGGTATAGCCGTGTTTCTCGGTGTGCATGTCCAGCATGAACTGGGAGAGCGCGCGGTGCAGGCGGGCAACCGGCCCGGCAAGCGTGACAAATCGGGCCCCAGTGAGCTTGGCGGCCGCCTCGAAGTCCATGCCGGCCAGGCCCGCCCCCAGGTCGACATGGTCCCGTGGGGTGAAATCGAAACTCGGGATCTCGCCAACCGCATGCATTTCCCGGTTAGACGACTCGTCCTCGCCGACCGGCACGTCCTCGTCCGGCAGGTTGGGAACGCCCGCGAGAAATTCCTCCAACTCGTCGGCGATCTCGGCAAGCCGCTGCTTGGTCGAATCAAGCTGTTCGCCCAACTCACCTACTGCCGCGATCAGCGGCTGAATATCTTCGCCCTGCGCCTTGGCCTGACCGATTTTCTTGGACTCCGCATTACGGCGGGCCTGCAACGCTTCGGTTTCGACCTGAAGCCGCTTGCGCTCCGACTCCAGGGATTCGAAGCGTTCACGGTCGAATGCGAAACCGCGACGGGCCAACCTTTCGGCGACCTGGTCGGTTTCCTGGCGGAGGACTCGGGCGTCAAGCATGCGTGATCCAGCGATTGAGATGAGCGGGGAAAATCAGAATGGCGGGCCCAACGGAACCGCCATGCTGCAACGCTACGCGATGTATTCGACTTCGACGATTTCGAAGGTGCGGGTGTTGCCGCCGGGCGGAGTGAAAGTGACCTCATCGCCGACAGACTTGCCGATCAGCGCCCGGGCCATTGGCGAATGGATCGAGATCAGGTTTTGCTTGATATCGGCTTCGTCGTCCCCGACGATCTTGTAGCGGATTTCGTCGTCCGTATCCAGATCAAGCAATTCCACGGTTGCGCCGAAGATCACCTTGTCTCCCGGCGGCATGCGGGTGACATCGATGATTTGGGCGTGCGAAAGCTTGGCCTCGATCTCCTTGATCCGGCCTTCGATGAAGCCCTGCTCTTCCCGCGCTGCATGATATTCCGCGTTCTCCTTGAGATCGCCCAGCTCGCGTGCCTCCGCGATCGCCTGGATGATCCGCGGACGTTCCACGCTCCGCAAGCGTTTGAGTTCTTCCTCGAGTGCGGCCGCGCCGGCCGCTGTCATGGGTGTTTGCTTCATGAAACACACTCCTGATGCAGGTCCTGCAGCCGGTTGACCGTCACCGGCTGGTGCAGATATTTCAGTGCCAGCGCCATTGCATCCGCACCGGCCAGTGTCGTGAAGTACGGAATCCGGTAGTGCAGTGCCTCGCGGCGGATTTCGTAGGAGTCGCTCCGCGACTGCTGACTGTTTGAAGTCGTGTTGACAATCAACGCTATGTCCTTGTTTTTGATCATGTCGACGACATTGGGACGCCCTTCAGTGACCTTGTTGACCGCGGTCACCGACAGGCCTTTCTCGTTGAGGAATTTGGCGGTACCGCGCGTGGCCACAAGCGAAAAGCCCCATTCAACCAGTGCCTTGGCCACCGGGATCACCGCGCTGTAATCCTGCTTGCGCACCGAAACGAAGGCTGTGCCCTGCAGCGGCAGGGAATTGCTGGCACCGGCCTGGGCCTTGGCGAAGGCCTCGCCGAATTCGCGCCCGACCCCCATTACCTCACCGGTGGACTTCATCTCGGGGCCCAAGAGCGGATCCACGCCCGCGAACTTGATAAAGGGGAACACCGCTTCCTTGACCGAATAGAACGGCGGAATACGCTCGCGGGTGATCCCTTGGCGCTCGAGGCTAACGCCTGCCATGGTACGTGCCGCCACCTGTGCCAAGGGGATACCCACCGCCTTGGAAACGAAAGGCACCGTGCGTGAAGCGCGCGGATTCACCTCGATGATGTAGATGTCATCGCCCTGGATGGCCACCTGGGTGTTCATCAGGCCGATAACGTTGAGTTCGCGGGCCATCGCCTTGATCTGCACCCGGACCCGATCCTGCACGTCCCGCGCCACGGTATACGGCGGCAGCGAACAGGCCGAGTCACCGGAGTGCACGCCGGCCATCTCGATATGCTCCATCAGACCGCCGATGACCACGTCCTCGCCATCGCAGACAGCATCGATGTCCATCTCGGTGGCATCGTCGAGGAACCGGTCCAGCAAGACGGGGGACTCGTTGGAGACCTTCACCGCGTCACGGATGTAACGCTTGAGACCTTCCTCGTCGTGAACGATCTCCATGGCCCGACCGCCCAGTACGTAGGACGGACGCACCACCAGCGGATAGCCGATCTCGGCGGCCAGGTGTATCGCCTGGTCGGCCGATTTAGCGGTGCGGTTGGGGGGCTGCATAAGATCCAGCTTGTGGATCATGTCCTGGAATCGCTCGCGGTCCTCTGCCCGGTCGATGGCATCGGGCGTGGTGCCGATGATCGGCGCCCCGGCCTTCTCCAGGTCGCGAGCCAGCTTCAGCGGCGTCTGGCCGCCGAATTGTACCACCACACCGCGAGGTTGCTCGATCTCGATGATCTCGAGCACGTCCTCGAGGGTGAGCGATTCGAAGTAAAGCCGGTCGGAGATATCGTAGTCCGTGGAGACGGTCTCGGGGTTGCAGTTGACCATGATGGTCTCGTAGCCGTCGTCACGCAGCGCCAACGCAGCATGGACGCAGCAGTAGTCGAACTCGATCCCCTGCCCGATGCGGTTGGGCCCGCCGCCGAGAATCATGATCTTGTCACGATTGGTCGGCTCGGCCTCGCAGAACGGCTCATAGGTGGAGTACATGTAGGCCGTCGAGGTCGGGAATTCTGCGGCACAGGTATCGACGCGCTTGTATACCGGACGGACCCCGAGTGCATGCCGGTGAGTCCGCACGGTGCTCTCTGTCTCGTCGAGCAGCTTGGCCAGACGGGCATCCGAGAAGCCCAGCCGCTTGGTCTGGTACATCTCCGTCGAGCCGATCTGCTTCAGGTGCCGGCCGCGCAGGGCTTCTTCGGTTCCCACCAGGTATTCAATCTGGCGCAGGAACCAGGGATCGATGAACGAGTGGCCGAATATCCGCTCGAGGTCGAAACCGTGACGGAACGCCTCTGCCACATACCAGAGACGGTCGGGACCCGGGGAGTGTAGCTCGCGAACCAGTCGGTCCTCGATATCGTCGTCCGAGAGGTTGCCCTCCAGCACCTCATCGAGCCCGTCCCGACCGATCTCCAGCCCACGCAAACCTTTCTGCAAGGATTCGGGGAAGGTGCGGCCAATGGACATGACTTCACCGACCGACTTCATCTGAGTAGTCAGCCGGTCATTAGCCGCGGGGAACTTCTCGAATGTGAAGCGCGGAATCTTGGTTACGACGTAATCGATGGTCGGCTCGAAAGAGGCCGGCGTCGCACCGCTGGTGATGTCGTTCTTGAGCTCGTCGAGGGTGTAACCGATAGCGAGCTTGGCCGCGACCTTGGCAATGGGAAAGCCGGTTGCCTTGGATGCCAGCGCCGATGAACGCGACACGCGCGGATTCATCTCGATCACGATCATGTCGCCGTTTTCCGGGTTGACCGCGAACTGTACGTTCGAGCCGCCGGTTTCCACACCGATCTTGCGCAGTACTGCCAGGGAGGCGTTGCGCATGATCTGGTATTCCTTGTCCGTCAAGGTCTGCGCCGGCGCCACCGTGATCGAGTCGCCCGTATGCACGCCCATCGGATCGAGATTCTCGATCGAGCAGATGATGATGCAATTGTCGTTCTTGTCCCGAACGACCTCCATCTCGTATTCCTTCCAACCAAGCACGGATTGCTCGATCAACAGTTCGTTGGTCGGTGACAGGTCGAGACCGCGGCGGACCAGCTCCTCGTATTCTTCACGGTTGTAGGCGATGCCGCCGCCGGTTCCCCCCATGGTGAACGACGGGCGGATGATGGCGGGAAAGCCAATATCCGCCTGGGCGGCCAGCGCCCCTTCAAAGGTGTGCACGACGGTGGATGCCGGAGTGGACAGCCCGATGTCGGCCATTGCGTCTTTGAACCGTTCGCGGTCTTCGGCCATGTCGATGGCGTCTTCACTGGCACCGATCAACTCGCAATCGAACGACTCCAGGACGCCGTGACGGTGCAGATCCAGGGCACAGTTGAGTGCGGTCTGCCCCCCCATGGTAGGCAACACCGCGTCGGGGCGTTCCTTTTCGATGATGGCGCTGACTGCCTCCCAGGTGATCGGCTCGATGTAGGTCGCATCGGCCATTTCCGGGTCGGTCATGATCGTGGCGGGGTTCGAGTTGATCAGGATGACGCGCAGGCCTTCCTCACGCAGCGCCTTGCAGGCCTGGGCACCGGAATAGTCGAACTCACAGGCCTGGCCAATGACGATGGGCCCGGCCCCGATGATCAATACACTCTGGATGTCGTTTCTTTTTGGCATGTTCGACTCACCTGCCAGCCGCGGCTGGACAGTTGGTTATTCGGG